>NZ_FNDI01000009.1:0-12385 GCF_900100565.1 Paraburkholderia steynii
GGCGGCCGGCAACATGCCGCCCGCCGAATATGAAGTAACCAGCAAGAAAAGAGGGAAAGCAGAAAAAGTGTCCAGGATTACTTGACCACTTCAGCTCACACCGCCAACATTTCTTCTTGCCTGAGGGCCCCCAAAGGGTCCTACGCTTCACACGGCGGTGCCCTGGTTGGTGCTCGTTGCCAACGCTTCGAATGTACGCCTCACCCGCTTCGAATACCCGTACTCGGACAAGCGGCAGCGAATGGTATGTGCCGCCCAGGTGGCAAACTGTGTGTAGGTTGTCGCGTCGTACAGCGTGGCGCTCTTACAGGGTGGAACGCGTGCGCTATCGGTCCGGAGTGAGGCGTATGCGGCGCTACGGCCTACACACAGTTTGCCACCTGGGCGGCGGTGGAACGTCTGGCACGGCGCACCGCAACGCGGGTGCGTGAAGCGGGTGAGGCGCACATCCAGAGCGTTGGCAACGAGCATGGGTCACGTGATTGCCGTGTGAAGCGTAAGACCCTGTGGGGGCCCTCAGGCAAAAACAAAAACTGGCGGTGTGAGCCGCTTTCTTTTGCCTACTTTTCTTTGCGGCGGCAAAGAAAAGTAGGTGCCGCCCCGCACAGGGGCGACGCTTGAAGCACGCTAACAACACGCGGATGCCATCGCAAGTCCATGCACTCATACCGGACGATGCCCTCTCGCACGGGCCACGAGCGTTCGCGTTACGAGAAGAGTGAATTCTTCCACTGGCGAATTATCGAACACCTTCGCCCCACGTAGACTCGGTCGAACTTTCAATCGACGCATGCCGACACCGACCTCCTTCGGCAAGCAGTTAACATGTGGGACCTTGCATGAACATCACCGTGCATCACCTCGAAAACTCGCGCTCGCAGCGTGTTCTGTGGCTACTCGAAGAACTGGCGTTGCCTTATCAGCTCGTTCGCTACAATCGCGATCCGATCACTGGCCAGGCGCCGCCCGCCGTGAGCGGAATACATCCGCTCGGCAAGCTGCCGCTCGTTCAGGACGGCAACCTGACACTTGCCGAGTCGGGTTTGATCTTCGAGCACATTCTGGACGGTGCTGACGCAAAGATAGGCAGACCGGCTGAACCCGAGAGCGCTCGCCGGTATCAACACTTCATGCACTACGCCGAGGGCTCTCTGATGCCTCCGCTTTTCGCGCTTCTTGTTCTGGGGCGAATGGGCGAGGCGGGGCGTACGGCTGCGGCGGATGTGAGGCGTTCTTTCGAAGACCATCTCGCGTGGATGGATAGCGAATTATCCAGTCGACCATGGTTTGCCGGTGATTCGTTTACTGCCGTCGATATCATGATGAGCTTCCCGTTAGAGGCCGCCCGTCAACGCGGCGGACTCGATGACCGGTACGCAAATCTAAACGCCTTCCTGCATCGCATTCACTCGCGGCCCGCATACGGAGCCGCAATTGAAAGAGGCGGACCTTACGCGTTCGCGTGAGTACGCGTCAGAAGAAGTGATGCACGCCAATGCGAAACGCTGTCTGGTTCGGACTATCCGACGGCGCGAGCAACGGCATCGCTGCGTTTCCAACGCCATCCGCATGCTGGCAGGTCACTTGCGCGTACACCACGGTCCGCTTGGAAAGCGCATAGACATCGCCGACACCCAGTTCGGCGTAACGCGTTCCCGATAGCCAGGACAGGTAGCCGCCGAGTGTCACCGTGTTGGCTACCGTCACGTGATAGTCCGCGCCCAGTTCCGCCGTCCTCATTCGAGCCGACTGTGTCTGCGTCGAAAGATTGACTTGCGTCAGCACGCCGTGCAAGTCGAGTTCCGACGTCGCCTTGTAGAGCGCCGACAAACCGAAGATATCCTGAGTCCGCGCGACAAAGGTCTGACCGCCCGTCAGCGGTTGGCCGAGAAACGAACCCAGACCCAATCCCGACACGAGCGGAATCGCGTGATTGCGCCAGCTGCTGTACACCATCGATGCCCGCAACGGCCCTTGCGAGTACACGACATCCGCGCTCACGACTCGCCCCGGCTGCGTACTCGAATCGTCAAAACCATACATCCCGCTCGCCGTGAACCCATGAAGCGTCGGTGTCGTGTACTTGACCGAGTTATTGATCGAGTCGCCAATGATCCCCAGATTGTCGAGATTCGCCGGATGGAACAGATAGAACGTGTACTGTACGCTACCGTTCGAATTCACGCGCAGCGCGTCCGCGGCGAGATCGAGTTGACGCCCTAGCGTCAGTGCGCCGAAACGGTCGCTCGTCAGTCCAACCCACGAGAAGTGGCTGAATGCTTCCCCCGCGATTGTCCCCTGCCCCGTGTTCGACTTGAAGCCGTTTTGCAGCGCGAACACGGCTTTCAGGCCGCCGCCCAGATCTTCCACCCCACGCATCCCGTAGAAGTCCGGCACGGCGACGGGACCGAGCGTGGCCGTGCCATGCCCCATGTTATTGGTGTTGTATGTGATGCCTTCGTCGATGCTGCCGTACAACGTGACACTGCTTTGCGCGTGCGCGCCCGTTGCCAGCATGCCCGCCGCGAGCAGCGCCAGAGTCAGTTTTTTCATTGTGGATGTTCTCCTCCGTTGTTGTTTTTCCATGGCAGTGCCACGCTGTGCTACACGTCTTCGGGTAAAGGTTTGCCGTTGGTCTCCGGTAGAAACGGGGTAAGCGAGAGCCCGACGAGATAGATGAACCCCACCGTGACGGCCGCATGTCCATAACCGCCGAAGCGCGCGATCAGCGTGCCCGCGACGAGCGGACCCGACCACGCGAGCAGACGCGGCACGTTGAAGCAGAACGCGATCGCGGTGCCGCGAATACGCGTCGGGTAAAGCTCAGGCAACCAGGTCGGCATCCATGTGTACTGACCGAGGCTGAAGAAGCCCGTCACGGCCGAGACCAGCAGCAACATGCCGATGTCGTGCGTCCACATGAACAGCACGGGTGTCATGACGAGCGCCATGCCGAAGAACATGAACGTCACGCGCTTGCGGCCATAGGCGTCGGCGAGAAAGCCGAGTCCGATATAGCCGGCAATCGCGCCGACGTTGTACGCCATGCCCGCAAAGCTGGCCCAGCGCGGCGCCGACAGCCCCGCATGCGCAGCCACGGCGCCGATGTACGGCGGCACCCAGGTCGATATGCCCCACCAGCCGAGCGTGGTCGTCAGCGACATGAATACCGCGACCAACGTGCGGCGCCGCAGCTTCGGCACCGAAAACAGATCGACGAGCGTGAAGCGGCTCAGCGCTTCTTCACGGCCGGACACTGCGCCGCCTTCACGCTTGAGCGCGCGAATCCGGCGGCGGTCGTCGTTGACGCGCTCCCACTGCTCCGATTCCGGAATGCTCGAACGCATCCACAACGTGACGAGACCCGGCAACACGCCGAGCACATACATGTAGCGCCACGCCAGTTCACCTGTCTGACTCATGAAGAGCCACACCAGCGACGCGACGAAAAAGCCCATGCCGAGCCCGCATTGCATGAGCCCCGCGCCCTTGCCGCGATGACGGTCCGGCCAGAGTTCCGCGGTCATCGCCGTGCCCGTCGCCCACTCGGAGCCCATCGCGAGGCCGACGATAAAGCGCAGCACCGCGAACGACTCCCAGTTCCACGCGAACGCGCTCAGGCCCGTGGTCAGCGAATACGCGAGGATCGCCAGCATCATCATCCGCTTGCGGCCGATGTAATCGGTCAGCACGCCACCGACCAGCCCGCCCACGCCCCAGCCGAGCAGCGTCAAAGCGATGACGAGACCGGCGTAGAACGGAATCTGCGCATGCATCGCCGGTTCGAGCAACTGGTGCAGCGCGATGCCGACCGTGAGGATCAGCGTGTAGGTTTCGTAGCCGTCGAACAGCCAGCCGAGGTTGGACGCGGACAGCGCATTCCACTGCTGACGATTGAGCGAGCGATACCAGACTTGCGGCGTCACGCCGCTGGGCGCAGCGTCGGACGTGCGTTGACCGGGACTGCCTGCGGGGTGTTGCATGGGTTGTCTCCTTGTCTTGTTTTAATGCCGCGCGACGTGTGACGCCTGCGCAGTGACTGCATTACCGAACCACTTTTGGAGCGGACCGTTGAGGTCCGCAATGCCGCATATCAGCGTTCCGTTGCGTCCAGCAGCTTGTCGAGTTCGGCGATCACGATGTCGGGCGTTTCGAGCGGTGTCAGGTGACGCGCGCCTGGAATGACCGTCAGCGTCGATCTCTCGATGCCCGCATGCAATGCACGCGACATGTCCGGCGGCGCAGCGTAGTCTTCTTCGCCGACGATCACCGCGCATGGCGCGCGCACGTTCGACAGCAACGCGCGACCATCGAAGGCGCCCAGCATCCTGCACGTCGAGGCAAACGCATGCACGTCGTTGCGCAGAAACGTATCGACGCAGCGCTGCACGATATTCGGATGCGCCGCGCGGAATGCATCGCTGAACCAGCGTGTCGTCTGAAAGTCGACAAGGGGACCCAACCCGCCCTGCTCCGCCTTCACGGCACGCTGTTCCCAGTTCTGCGGTGCGGCCTCGCCATACCAGGCCGTCGTATCGATGAGGCCAACGGCGCGTGTCAGGCGCGGCCACGTCGCGGCGAATTGCAGCGCGACGCAGCCGCCCATCGACGCGCCCGCCACCAGCACGTTGTCGAAGCGGAATGCCGACACGACATCGTGCATGTCCTGCGCCATCTGCTCGACGCGATAGGGTCCGCGTGGCTTGTCGGATGCGCCGTGACCGCGCGCATCGACGGTCATCACGAGCGCGCGTTGCGCAAGACTCGCCACGACGGGCCGCCAGAAGTCGTGGTCCATGCCGAGCGAATGCACGAGCAGCACGCGTTGGCCGCTTTCGACATTGCCATGCACGCTGTATGCGATGCGCGTGCCGTCGCGCACACGGAGATGTCCCGAAACGACACCCTGCAAAACATCCATGAAAGCCCTCTCCACACGTTGCGCGTTGGCCGCGTTCGTCGCAGTCAGCTATGTCCGATCACGGGATGCGATTCGTACGGCGCTTCCAGTTCTGCGATCTCACCGGCCGACAGGATCACATCGAGCGCCGCGACGGCGTCGTCCACATGCCTGACCTTCGTCGCGCCGACGACGGGTGCCGTTACGCCCTTGTGCAACAGCCACGCGTATGCGAGCGTCGCGTGCCTGACATCCCTGCGTGCGGACAGCGCGCCCAGTTGCACGAGCACGCGCGCGTCGCTGTCGCGGCAGTAGTACTTCTGCGCGACGTCGTCGGTCTTCGCGCGCAACGTCGAGTCTTGCGGTGCTGCATCCGTCCGTGACCTGCCCGAAAGAAAACCACGTGCGAGCGGACTCCACGGAATCACCGCGACACCCTGATCGCGGCACAGCGGGATCATTTCGCGTTCTTCCTCGCGATAGGCGAGGTTGTAGTGGTTCTGCATGCTGACGAACGGCGTCCAGCAGCCGTTGTCGCGCGCAATCTGCTGGGCTTTGGCGAATTGCCATGCCGCCATGCTGCTCGCGCCCAGGTAGCGCACCTTGCCGGCCTTCACGATGTCGTGCAGCGCTTCCATCGTCTCTTCGAGCGGAGTCCCATAGTCGAAGCGATGAATCTGATAGAGGTCGATATAGTCGGTCCCGAGTCTTGCGAGACTTTGATCGACCGCGTGCAGGATGCGCTTGCGCGACAGGCCATCTGCATTCGGATGCTTCGGCGGTTTGGCGCCGCCCGCCGCGCCGCCCTTGAATGCCATCTCGACGGGATAGAACACCTTGGTCGCGATCACCGCTTCTTCACGGCGGCAGAACTCGCGCACGAACTGGCCTGTCAGCACTTCGGACCGCCCGGCCGAATACATGTCGGCGGTATCGAAGTAATTGATGCCGAGTTCGACCGCGCGCTGCACGATCGGACGTGAAGCGGCTTCATCGAGCACCCACGGCCGCCATTCCGGCGTGCCATACGACATCATGCCCAGCGCGATACGCGACACAGCGGGCCCGCTGTTGCCCAGCTTGACGTATTCCATCGTGACGTTTTCCTTGAAACCTGCCGCTTCAGATCGGATAGATGATCGAGTTGCGAATCCATTCGCTGTCGAACACGCAGTTGCGCGCCTTGAACTTCAGGCCGTCAGGCGTGCGCTGGATCGTGTCGATATAGCGGCCCACGTTGAAGAGCTCGGAAAACGAATCGCGCTTCGTACGCAGCACGAGATAGTTCGCGTCGGCGCGAATTTCGTTGTCGTCCGCCGACACGATGCGAGGCGCCGACACGATATGCCGCTGATAGTACGGATCGTGATAGAGCGTTTCGCGAACCCCATAGACGCGATCGAGCAGCATCCCTTTGCCTTCGAGCCACATGATGCAAAGCGGCAGCTTCGCGTCGAAGTTCTCGCGCGACTGAATGCGATAGTCGCAATGCTCGACGAAGAAATCGGGCCAACGCCCGAACTCGCCCGCATCGACACACGCGCTGTATTCGCTGTGCAACGTCATCACGTCGAGCAGGTCCGCCTTCGGATCGGTGTGCTGCATAGGTCAGATCTCCATCAGCTTGCGCCAGTACGCGTACATGCCGCGCAGCACGTTCTCGGTAATCGTGTGGTTCGACTCGCTCCAGTCGCGTCCGCCCTGCTCCGCGATCGTCGTGCGTGCCTTGTCGCCGCTGTCGTACGACTCCTGGCAGAATTCGAGCACTTCGCCATCGTCCGCGGACACGTAGCCGGCGGGGCCGAACATGTTGGCCTGACGCATGCGGCGCGTCTCCATCTCGGCGTCGTCGTCTTCGAAGCCGAAGTGCGTCCAGACGAAATCGAACGCACCCGTGCCGCGCGGAATGATCTGCCGCACCGACATGCTGTTCGACTGCTGTTGCACGATCAGATTGGGGAAAAGCGTCAGCATCACGACGGTGGGACCGTTCCACCAGTCCTCGCGCTCGATGTCGATGATGCGTTCGTCGTTCAGGTGCATGTCGTCCTTGAAGCTGTGCAGGCCTTCGCTGACTGCCCCCTTGCCCGTCGCTTCGCGCGTCGATTCCATCGCGCCGTGGCGGCCATGTGCGTCCGTCACGATGCGCGACTTCTGGTCGCCGCGAATCAGGCCGAACATCAGGAACCACGTATGCAGCAGGCCGACGTGATACGGGTCCTTGATGTTCTCCTGCATCAGCTTCCAGTTGCCGGGAATGCGCTGACGCGCGTGCCCGTGAATCTTCAGCTTGCGCCCGTCGAACGTGCGGTCGAAGTACGGCAGGATCTGCGGGCCGAGATAGTCTTCGAGCGGCTCCACGTCGTGATCGAACGAAGCGAAGATCACGCCGTGACGCACCGCCACCTTGAGTTTGTTCAAGCCATGATTGGCGGGACTGAAATCGGCAGGCATGCCGCCGCGCACTTCGCCATCCTTCTTGAGTCCGCGCCGGAACGGCACACCCGTCAGGTTGCCTTTGAGGTCGTAGGTCCACTGGTGATACGGGCAGAGGAATTCTTTGCGATTGCCCGTGCGCTCCCGGCAGAATGCTGCGCCGCGATGCGCGCAGATGTTCTCCACCGCGCTGACGGAACCGTCTTCGTTGCGCGCCAGAATCACAGAGCGCTCGCCGACCCATGTGCGTTTGAAATCACCCGCGTTCGGCAGTTCGGCTTCGAGACCGACGAAACTCCAGTGCGGGCCGTAAAAGATCCGATCGAGTTCGCGGCGATAAACCGATTCGTCGGTATAGACCCAGAACGGGATGCGGCTCGATCCCTCGCCCTTCCACTTCGGAACGAACGAAATCGGAACGGGTTCCATGCTCATGCGTTGTCTCCAGAGTCGTTCTTGCTGGACACATGATCTGCGAGACACCCCAGACGACCAATAAACGCCCGCGAATGGACGATATAATCGCCAGCAATATCAGGACGAGAGCGATGCAACTACGAGATCTGGACCTCAACCTGCTGCTGGTGCTCGCCGAACTCGTGCGCGAGAAGAGCGTGTCGAAAGCGGCGGAGAATCTCGGCATGTCGCAACCCGGCATGAGCAACGCGCTGAACCGTTTGCGCGCGTTGCTGGGTGACGATCTGCTGCTGCGCACGGGCCGCGGCATGCAGCCCACGCCTTACGCGGAACGCCTCGCCGAACCGCTCAACGAAGCGTTGCGGCTGATTCACGGCGTCGTCAATCTGGAGATGGACTTCGATCCCGCGCGGAGCAATCGCAGCTTCACCATTGCGATGACGGATATCGGCGAGATCGATTTCCTTGCGAACCTGATGCGGGCGCTCGAACGCGTTGCGCCCGATGTGTCGATCAGCACCGTGCGCAAAGGCGAGTCGAATCTGAAGGACGAGCTTGAAACGGGCGCTGTCGATCTGGCGATCGGCTGGCTGCCCGATCTGAATGCCGGCATGTTCCAGCGCCGGCTGACCGCGAGCCAGTACGTTTGCGCGTTCCGCAAAGGCCATGCACTCGACAAGGGCAGCATTACGCTGGAGGAATTCGCACGCGCCGATCATCTCGTCGTGCTGGCGCCGCATACCGGGCACATGATGATCGAGCACGATCTGGGACGCCTCGGCGTGCGTCGCAACGTAAAGCTGCGTATCCCGCACTTCGCCGCTGTCGGTCATATCCTGAGCGAGACGGATATGATCGCCGCGCTACCGGGACGGCTCGTGAACCACAGCATCGTGCCGTTCAATCTCGCGTGGGCGCCGTTGCCTATCAAGCTCGACCCGATACCCCTCAATGTCTTCTGGTCCGCCAAATATCATCGGGACCCTGCGAACCAGTGGCTGCGCGCGATGATGTTCGATACCTTCAGCGAAGGCGCGCCGCACGTTTCGCCCGATCAGGCCGTGCCGCTCCCCTGAAACGGCGACCGTCCGCTCATATTCAGCGGGCGAATATCGTCCATTCCCGTCACGTAGTTCCTGCCCGGCAGCCTCCCCCTTAAGATCGGCGAAAACCAGATCTCGAGGCGGGAGACATTCATGCAGTTGCACGTGCAACCCACCGGACAGTCGATCAGCTTCGCGTCCGGCGACAATCTGCTCGACACCCTGCGGCACGCGAATGTGCCGATCTCCTATAGCTGCTCTGCGGGCCGCTGCGGAACCTGCCGCTGCAAGCTGATTGGCGGAGCGTTGCAGGTGGGAAGCGAGCGCGTCGATCCATCTGCGCAAGACGTGCTTGCTTGCCAGGCGACGCTGACAAGCGACTGTACGATCGAAATTCCGGAGCCAGACGAAGTCGTCGTGCATCCGGCCCGCATCCTCAAGGGCATCGTCGAATCGGTCGATGCACCTGTACACGATGTACGCATCGTGCGATTTCGCACCAACCGTCCCCTGTCGTTTTCACCCGGTCAGTTCGCGACGCTGCAGTTCGCGCCAGGCCTCGAACGGCCGTATTCGATGGCTTCCGTCGAAGGCGACGATCTGCTCGAATTCCATATCCGTATCGTGCCGGGCGGACGTGTCAGCGAACACGTCGCGCAAGTGCTCAAGGCAGGCGACACCGCGCGTATCAGCGGCCCGCTCGGCACCTCTTATCTGCGCCGCACGCATGACGGCCCCATTGTTTGCGTCGGCGGCGGCACGGGGCTCGCTCCCGTGCTGTCGATTACACGCGCGTCGCTCGAAGCCGGCAATCGCCGTCCTGTGCATCTGTATTTCGGCGTGCGCTCGGAAGCCGACCTGTATGGCGCGCGCACGCTTGCCGATCTTCAGCAGCGATATCCGAATCTGCGCGTGCAGATCGTCGTCGCGAGCGGTCCCGCACGCGAAGGGCATCGCGCCGGACTCGTTCCCGATGCGATCGGCGCCGACTGGGCGCACAGCGACGCGTTGCGCGATTTTCGCGGCTACGTCTGCGGCGCGCCGCCGATGGTCGAAGCCGTGACGGCAGCGCTCGTCGCGAAAGGGCTGGAGCCAGCACGCATCTACGCCGACGCCTTCTTCGCGCAACCACAAGCCGTCGCACAGCCGGCGTGACATCACAACATCCATTTCAATCAGGAGACACCCCATGACGGAAGGCTGGATCGATGTAGCAGCACAGGCCGACCTCCCCGACAACGACGTCATCGCCGTCAAGGCCGGCGGGCGCGAAATTGCGCTGTATTCGGTCGACGGCGAGGTCTACGCAACCGACAACATCTGCACGCACGGACACGCGCGGCTGTGCGACGGCTTTCTCGAGGGCGGTGAGATCGAGTGTCCGTTGCATCAGGGACGCTTCGACGTGCGCACGGGCAAGGCGATGTGCGCGCCGCTGACGGACGACCTGCGTTCGTTTCCCGTCAGGATCGTCGATGCCCGCGTGATCGTGCAGATCGACTGAGGGGCTTCGCCTGCATCGGCGGCAACAGCATGTCTTGGGAGACAACATGGAATTGAACCTGAAGGACAAGGTCGCGATCGTCACGGGCGGCAACCGCGGCATCGGCGCGGGCGTCGCACGCCAACTCGCGCGGGAAGGCATGCGGCTCGCACTGGTCGCGCGCGATGGCGACAAGCTCACTGCGATGGCTAACGCATTGCGCGAATCGAGCGACGCCAGTGTGCTGACCATCGCTTGCGATTTGCGCGAGCGCGAGGCGGCAGCGTCGGTGATCGAGCGAACGCTCGCGCGCTTCGGGCATCTCGATCTGCTCGTCAACAACGCGGGCGCCACGCGGCGCGGCGATTTCTTCGAACTGACCGACGATGACTGGGAAGATGGTCTCGCGCTCAAGCTGCATGGCTACGTGCGCATGACACGCGCGGCATGGCCGCAGCTCGCGAACACGCAGGGCACGGTGGTCAACATCGTCGGCGTCGGCGCATGGACGGGCATCGGCGAGTTCACGATTGGCGGCGTCGTCAACGCCGGCCTGATGAACTTCACGAAAGCGATGGCCGACCTCGGCAAACGCGACGGCGTTCGCGTGTGTGCAGTCAATCCCGGTCGCATCAGGACGGATCGCCTCGAACGCAACATCGCGCGCATTGCGCAGAACGAAGGCGTTGCGCCGGAAGTCGCCACGCAAATGCTGCTCAACGAGTGCGGGATCAACCGGTTCGGCTCGCCCGATGAAATCGGGCAGGCGGTTGCGTTCATGGCGTCTGACGCGGCATCGTTTGCGCAGGGCGCCATTCTCGACATCGACGGCGGCGAAACGCGCGCGATCTGACTTCACTTCAATGGCGGAACCCGCGCATGGCAGCGCTTCCCGCCTCGACCAGGAAGGACAATGAATTTGAACCTCGAAACGGACGGTGGCGTGTTCCACCGCCGCGAAGCGCCCGATGGCGCGCTTGCAGTTCGACTTTCGCGCCTGCCCGATTTTTTCGACCACGGTACAGCCGATACCGATGAATACGACGCGCGCGACGCGTGCAACTTCGTCGGCTTCGTCGAGCTTTTCTATCTCTGGTGTTGTGTTCACGGAGCGAAAGAAACGTCGATGTCGCGTTTCGAATTATCGGCGACGCGTCTGGTCACGCTTTAGCGATATGACGTGCGCAGCATCTCGATTCTCAAGACCATTTAGCCGGCGGAGCACATGACCGAATTCACCGTCTCGAAGAACGGCAGCGAATGCCAGATCACTTTTGTTCAGCCTGAGGTCGGCAATACGCTGAGCTTAAGCGGACTGCATGCGTTATCTGATTCGATCCGCGATGCGGGCCATGACCCTGCGATCAAGATCATCCGGGTCCGTGCGACGGGCGCCAATTTTTGCGGCGGTCGGGCCGCCAGCCCAGCACCGCAGACTCCACTGACGTCAGAACAGTTTCGGCGCACGGTGGCAGATCCGATTCTCGGCGTGTATCGCGCGTTGCATGAGAGCGAGGTTCCCGTGATTGCCGAAGTACAGGGCGATGCGCGTGGCTTTGGCTGTGCGCTCGTTGCTGCGTGTGATCTCGCTATTGCATCGGACGAGGCGAGGTTCAGTCTGCCGGAGATGCAGAAGAACCTGCCGCCGACGTTGGTGTGGTCCGTATTGCGGTATCGCGTTCTGCCGAAGGCGGCGGCTCATATGATTTATCTGGCCGATGCTGTCGATGCCAGGACGGCGCGGGAGTGGGGGTTTGTTGCGGAGGTGTTGCCTGCTGGCAGGCTGGCCGCGCGCGGTGATGCGATTAGTGCGTCTATTTGTTCGCGCGAGCGGATTGTGCTGAGCGCGCTCAAGGCGTATTTCCGGGAGATCGTGATGCCGCAGTTTTCGTTGGCGAGTGAGACGGCTGGGTTGATGTTGTCATCGGTGATGACGTCGATGGGCGATAAGTGATTATCGCCGGGGTGGGTTTGGTTTGGTTTGGTTTGCTTTGCCTTTGCGCTGGCATCCGCGATTCGTTAGCGTGCTTCACGCGTCGCCCCTGTGCGGGGCGGCACCTACTTTTCTTTGCCGCCGCAAAGAAAAGTAGGCAAAAGAAAGCGGCT
>NZ_FNDI01000009.1:12549-96457 GCF_900100565.1 Paraburkholderia steynii
CCGCCGCCCAGGTGGCAAACTGTGTGTCGGCCGTAGTGCCTCGCGCGCCTCACTTCGGACCGATAGCACATGCGTTCCACCCTGTAAGAGCGCTACCCTATACGACGTGACAACCTACACACAGTTTGCCACCTGGGCGGCGGAAACCATTCGCTGCTGCTTGCCCGAGTACGGGTATTCGAAGCGGGTGAGGCGTTCATTCGAAGCGTTGGCAACGAGCACCGACCAGGGCACCGCCGTGTGAAGCGTAGGACCCTTTGGGGGCCCTCAGGCGAGAAGAAATGTTGGCGGTGTTAGCCGCTTTCTTTTGCCTACTTTTCTTTGCGGCGGCAAAGAAAAGTAGGTGCCGCCCCGCACAGGGGCGACGCGTGAAGCACGCTAACAAAGCGCGGATGCCAGCGAAAACACGAGCAAACCAAACCGCGTGCGCAGCAAACACCAACGACTATTGCGAATCATCCCCCTGATAAAACCGGCGCCCCGCGCCAGAAGTACCAGAACCATCAACAACCCCACCATACCCACCGCCAGCCTTAGCGGCATCGAGCCTCCTCTGCGCTGCCTGAATATTCTCCGGATAAGCAGTCGAATCCGAAGTCGAGGGGTTATACCCCGCATTCTCCAACTCAATAACCTGCTGCCGAACCTCGGCACGCGTAAGAGGCGCACTCGACTGCGCAAACGCGGCAAGTGGCAACAACAACGCTGCAGAAACCGCAGCAACACTAACGATGAGTTTCATGGTGGCCTCCGATAGGGCTCTAGCGTAAACCCTATCTTACCCCCAGAAACGCGCACAACGCAGCGCACGCCACGCAACCACGAAGCGCAACTCGTTACAGTCGATGACAGACGCCTTGCCGCGCCTCACATTCAGTTCACACTCGCTTCGTCGCAATGCTCCTTGCAGATCAGATCAGACGAACAAACACCCTTCATCTAAGGCGCAATCTCTTCCAGACTCCGCTCCCGCGTCTCCGTCATCTTCATCGCGCAAAGCGCACCAAACACGGCCACCATCGCGAACATCACAAACACCGAACCGATGCCTTGCTTATGCAGCAGCAACCCGGCCAGCGACGGCCCAACAGCAGACGCCAACCGCAGCCACGAAGTCGCGAGT
This sequence comes from Paraburkholderia steynii, assembly GCF_900100565.1. Taxonomy (NCBI): domain Bacteria; kingdom Pseudomonadati; phylum Pseudomonadota; class Betaproteobacteria; order Burkholderiales; family Burkholderiaceae; genus Paraburkholderia; species Paraburkholderia steynii. The sequence goes on from NZ_FNDI01000009.1 coordinate 13,673, forward strand.
CCTGTGCTGGTCGCGCGCATTCGAGTCGGATAAACCTCAGGCGTGTACAGATAGAGCACAGCCGCAATCGACCCAATCAGCCCATAGCTCAACGTCCCGAGCACCATCGCGGCCCATACATCGTGCGCGCCGAACAGCCCAAGACACGCAAACAGAACGGCAGCAACACAGAAAGCCGTCACGGTCCAGTTGCGTCGTCCAACGCGATCAATGACATAAGCACAAACGAGCAGCAACGCAACCTGCGCAATATTCGTCATCGATGCAGCGCGCAGTGCCGTCTGCAACGGCAGGTGATAAAACGACCGGTACAGCGTAGGCAACCAGTTGTTGAGACTATTCGCGATGAAGAACGCACTCGCCCACAGCGCCCACACGACAAACGTGCGGCCGCGATAGAACGGCGACAACAATTCACGCCAGCCGGCGCGCGCATTCGCGGAAACATTGATGGGCTGCTTCCTCGGACCAGGTGCAATGCGACGATCGGTGCTCGCTTCCATCGCGCTGACGACGGTTTCCGCTTCGTCGAGGCGTCCTCTCGCAATCAGCCAGCGTGGCGACTCCGGCAAGCGGGAAACCAGCACCGCGATCAACAGGCCCGGCACCGCGCCGATCCAGAACATGATCTTCCATCCAACGAGCGGCACGAGCCACGCGCCAAGCTGTCCCGTCGCCATCAGTCCAACGGGGAAAATCAACTCGTACAGCAGAAAGTACTTGCCCCGCCCGTGCGCATTCGATAGCTCGCTGATGTAAGTCGCCGCGACAGGCATCTCGCCACCCACGCCGATCCCCTGCACGAAGCGGCACACAAGCAGCATCGCGAAACTGCCGCTCATCGCGCAGCCCATGCTCATCACCGACATGATCGCAATCGCGATGGTCGCGCTGCGAATCCGCCCGCGCCGCTCGGCGTACCAGCCGAAAATCAGCGCGCCGACGAATTGCCCGATATAACTCGCGCCGATCAGCACGCCGATTTCGAGCGGCTCGATGTGCCACAGGCCGATCAGCACGGGCAGCACGAAAGCGATCGACAGCGCATCGAAGGCGTCGAAGAACGTCGCGCTGCCTATGATGATCCGCGCCTTCGTATGCCAACGCGAAAACGGCACGCTCTCGATGCGCCGGATCAGCGCCTCTTTCGCCGCATCCGCCGTAGCCTGAACGGTCGCAGTCTGCGTGACCTCCTGTCTCACTGCGCCCTGTAGCGCATTGCTTTCTTGCATCGTCGTCTCCTCTGCCGTTATTTTTGTTAGTGCAACGCGTACACGGCGATCAATGCAATCACGACCACGAGGCCCAAGGCCCATGTCCAGGTCTTGCCGCCCGCGCTTCGCGCCGGTTGCGAAGACGCGGACGAATGCGTCGTCGCCGGGCCCGATGCGTTATCGGCCGGCATCGCCGCGTCATCAACGGCCACCTGCTCCTGCGGACCGACGACGGCCGCCGTGAAGCGGCCAAAAAAGTCTTCAGCCATCTTCCGTGCGACACCGTCGATCAAGCGCGCGCCGACCTGCGCGAGACGCCCGCCCACCTGCGCATGCGAGCGATACACGAGTCGCGTGCCGGCGCTGTCGGTCAGCAGATCGACATGCGCGCCGCCCTTGCCGAAACCCGCCGCGCCGCCCGATCCTTCGAAGGTCATCGAATACGATTGCGGCGGCTGCAAATCGGTCAGCACCATCTTGCCCTTGAAGCGCGCCTTGATCGGGCCGACACTCGCGGCCATCACCATCTGAAACTGGTTGTCGTCGACGCGTTCGAACGACTCGCAGCCCGGCACCGATGCCTTGAGAATCTCCGGGTCGTTCAACGCGGCCCATACGCGTTCGCGCGGCAGCGGCAGAATCTGTTCGCCTGTCAGTTCCATCTGTCATTCTCCTTGTCAGCCGCCGTCAAAGGCGCGTCTGTCTGCGCGCCAGAAAAGACGGCGGCCTGCATGATCTGTATCCGGCGCGTGGCCGCGCCGCTTAGTACCTCTCGCGCCGCATCAGCCGAGAATGTGTTCCCACCTGGCGCGCGTCTTTTCCTGCAATTCCTTGCTGGCTTCCGCGACTTGCGGAAACTCGTGAAGAAAATCGAACGGACGGCATGCGTCGATGATCGCCTTCGAATTGAACGGCGCCTTGTACGGGTTCGCGATCGACATCGGGTCGTTCTTCGAACCCATCCCGCGTTTGACGATGTCGATATCGATGTCCGGGTCCGTGCGTGTTGCGACGGCCCACATCACTTCCTGCAGGTTGGCGGGATCGATATCGTCGTCGACCACGATCGAATAGCGCGACATGTACGCGCCCACGCCGCACTGGCTGAGAATATGTCCTGCCTGCCGCGCGTGGCCCGCATAGCGCTGGCGGATCGCGACGACGTTGAACATGCGCGCGCCGCCGATCTCATGCGCCCACACGCCCGCGACGTCCGGCACGCCCGCCGCCTGCAGCGCATCGACGAGCAGCGCCGAGCGCATCACGGCCTTCGAATACGAATAGTCGTTGGGCGGCTTCGCGGGCGGGCTGCCCATGATGATGGGGTTGTTACGGTAGTAGATGCGTTCAATCGTCACGACGGGCGCGGTCTCCGCCTTGCCCGGGTAGTAGCCGTGAAATTCGCCGAACGGCCCTTCGATCTTCACGTCGCCGGGATGCGCATAGCCTTCGATCACGATTTCCGATGCAGCCGGAAACGGCAGATCCGTCAACTGCCCCTTCACCACTGAAACGGGCTGCTTCAAGATCGCGCCGATGTAGTTGTACTCGCACATGCCGAACGGCACTTCGATGCCCGAAATCAGATAGCCGAGCGGGTCGCAGCCGATCACGATCGCAACCGGGAACGGCTTGCCCGCTTTCATGTGCTTGTCGTACTGGATCGCGCCGTGTTTGCCCGGAATCATGTCGAGGCCGACGTGATTTTTGTCGTGGATCATCACGCGATAGGTGCCAACGTTGATCCAGTCAGAGTCGAGATCTTTCGTGACGACCATGCAGCCCGTGCCGATGTAACGGCCACCGTCCTTCTCATGCCACAGCGGCGCGGGAAACGAGAACAGGTCCACGTCGGCGCCTGACTGAACGTTGTCGAACACCGGACCGCTTGCGGTCGTCACGGGTTCGTATTCCGGCGCATGGGCCTGCCATTGCTTCGGCTTGCCGCGCAGTGTCTCCACCAGCGCGCGATGTGTGGCCTGATGTCCCACGCGCAAGATTGACGAAAGCCGCGCCGGGCTCGCGGTGCTGCATGTCAGCACGCGGTGTCCCTGCGGATAACCGGGAATGTCGTCGAAGAGCAGCGCGGCGGCCCGCTCCTTCTTCACGTTCAGCTCGCTGATCGCGCCCAGCTCCAGGTTCCAGTCGGCGCCCGATACGTCGGTCAATTCGCCGAGCGCGCGCGCCTCGTCAAGCCATGCACGCAGATCCAGCGAATGAGTGTTCGAGTTCTTTGTCACGTCCTATGTCTCCTTGTACTGCGTTTTCTGACGGGCGTTACATGCCGGTAGCGCGACGCCCGAAAGCTGCCCCATCGCAACATTGCGCAACATTGAAGCAACGCAATACGCGGCGCAAACGACCATCGTTCATGTCGGGGATGAGAAGGATTCATGCGATGCGGCGAATCAGTCGAGTTCGCCGCCCGGCGGGTTCGATGGCTCGCGCCGCCCATAACCGCCCGCGTATTTGAACGTGCCCTGTGCCGTAGCGATCAGCGTCTTCGAATCGATCCACGCTTCGCCGCGCGCGAAGAAGATCGAGCGGCCCTTGCGTTCGAGAATGCCTCTGCCGATCAAGGTCGAGCCAACGCCCTTGTCGAGGAAGTTCAGCGTCAACGACAAGGTCACGCCGTGAATGGGCCGTTGCGGGTCGGCGCTGTACAGCCCCGCGTACCCGCAGGCGGCGTCGAGCAACGTCGCCACGACGCCGCCCTGCAGCACGCGCTGTCGATTCAGCAATTCAGGCTGGAGCTCCAGGCGAAATTCCGCGTAGCCTTCACGCCAGTCGCTACGCGTCATGCCGAGGCTGGCAAGAAACGGATTTTCCAGCACATCGATGTCCATCGTTATTCTCCCTTCTGCGAGCGAACGGCACGTCCCGCTCGCCGCTTCTTGTTGTCCTTGCACAGCGTGCGTTGCAAACCGCGTGCAGGGCCGCGGATCGCCCGCACACCACCGCTGGATATCGGATGTTCCGGGTTTGCAACAATTGATTCATCTGGGCCAATAGAGGACGCTTCGTCCAATGGGACCAAGAGTGCATGAGCGCTTTCGGCATGCGCAAACTAACTTTTCTCATGCCGGCATGAAAAAGTTTCATTTCCGCAGGGGTCGTATCGAGCCGATCATCCGTGCATCCGGCGGCTTTCAGCCTGGGCAGCCGCCGGGCGCTTGCACGGCCGCGCAGCGCATCGGAATCCGCCGATGAAACCCGCTACAATCCGTTACCAGGTGACTTGTATGGCGCTGACATCTAGATGAGACCCTACATACCCTCTCTGCAGAGCTTGCTTGCGTTCGAGGCCGCATCGCGACACCTGAGCTTCACCCGCGCCGCACAGGAACTCGAGCTGACGCAAACGGCCATCAGTCATCAGATCAAAACGCTCGAGGAACGGCTCGAAGTGAAGCTGTTCGTGCGCCGCCGCAATGTCCTGACGCTGACGCCTGCCGCACGCGAGTATCTCGACTCCGTACACGAGGCGATCAATCTGCTGTCCATCGCAACCGCGCATGCGCGCAAGAAAAAGCCGAGCACGGTGCTCACGGTCACGTGCCTGCCCACCTACGCGGTCAAGTGCCTGATCCCCGCGCTGCCCGAATTCCAGCGCGCTTACCCCGACATCACGGTACACGTCGCCACCAGCTCCACCTTCAACGAGTTCGACCGCAACAGCTACGACGTGGCGATCCGTTATGGTTCCGGCCGCTGGGCGTCGGCGCGCTCGGACCGGCTGCATGGCGAGGAGTTCTTTCCCGTGTGCTCGCCCGCCGTGCTCGAAGAAGCGGGCAAGTTCGGCTCGGTCGCGGAAGGTCTAGCGCGCATGCGGCAGATTCGCACCTACTTCTATTCGATGTATCAGGACGACTGGCCCGCGTGGCTCGAAGCCGCCGTGCGCGAGCCCGTCGAATTCGCGGGCGAGTCGGTGTTCCACCTGCAACTGACATCGCTCGCCGCAGCCTGCGACGGCGTCGGCATTGCCATTGGCCGCACGCCGCTGGTCGACGGCGATCTGGCGAGCGGCAAGCTCGTAGCACCGTTCGATGTGCGCGTGCCGTCCAGTTCCGCGTATTTCGTCTCGTCGCCCAACGACAAGGCGCGCACGAAGAAGGTCGAGCTATTCCGCGAATGGGCGCTCGCGCGTCTCGGCGAAAACCATGCCCCGGACAGCGCGGCGACGCCGCGCCGCGTCATGGCGCCGTCCGTGCCGGAGCCTTGCTGAGTTCATGTCGAGCGCCCGTCACCCCGTAGCCGATCCGACCTGGCGCACCGTTGCCGCTCTGCTCGAACAGCACCGGCTGGAAACGCCTGACAAGCCCGCGATCGTGGATGTCGACGGGCAGGTCAGCATGAGCTTCGAACAGCTTGCGCAAGCCGTCGACGCGATCGCCCGGCAACTCGCGCAGCGCGGCGTAACGAAGGGCACGCGCGTCGTGCTCGCCGACTGTGAGGCGCCCGACAAGCTGTTGCTGTGGCTCGGCGCGTGGCGCCTTGGTGCAATCGTGTGTCCGCTCGACGTGCTCTTCATCGGTCATGAGACGGCGCGCAAGCTGCTCGACACAATTCAGCCTGACCTCGTCGTGTTTCCCGACGACGCGGCCAATACGGACGTCGCGGGCGCGCATGTGCGTGTGGTGCGCTTTGCTTCATGGACATTGCCGGATCGCGTGCGCGCTATTCGCGGCGACGATTCAATCAACCTCGCCCTCAAGCCAGGCGATACACAGTCGCTCGACACGACGCCTTTGCCAGACGCCGCAACCGTATCCGACGCAAGCGATATCGCGTCGATGTGCTGCACGTCGGGCACGACGGGCATCCCGAAGATCGTCGTCTACGACCACGCGTGCTACTGGCTCAACGGACTCGACAGCATCGACCTGCTCGGCCTGAGCCGCGACGACCGCATGCTCGAATACCGTTCATTCGACTGGTACTCCGCGCAGATACTCAGCTTCATTCCCTTTCTGCAACTTGGCTCGACGCTGTGCGTCGCGCGGCGCTTCTCGCGCAGCCGTTTCGGCGACTGGATTCGCGAGCAGCAAGTCACGGTGTGCGCGGGTGTGCCGACGGTGCTCAATATGCTGCTCGAAGCGCCACTCGACATGCCTGTCGGCACCTTCGCCTCGCTGCGCGCGATGACATGCAGCACAGCGCCGCTGTCGCCCGTTCAGTGGCGTCGATTCGAACAGTTATACGGCATCCGCATCCTGAACCTGTATGGATCGTCGGAAGCGGGATGGATGTGCGGCAACCGGCTACAGCGGCGCAAGATCGGCACGGTCGGCTATCCGGCCGCGCACATCGCGTTCGATATCGTCGATCCCGAAGGCGTGTCGTGCGGCCCCGAAGTCGAAGGCCAGGTCGTGGTGAACGGCGCGAAGCTCGCGCTCGGCGTGTTGCAACGCGACGGCTCGCTGCTGCCGATACGCGGCACGCCGCTGTTCACCCGCGATATCGCCGCGCGTGACGCGCAAGGCTTCGTGCGCATGGCCGCCCGTATGGACGACCTCATCATTCGCGGCGGCGTCAAGATCGTGCCGCAGGAAATCGAAGACGTGATGCGCGCGCATCCGCAGGTCCAGGACGTCGCGGCGCTGGGTGTGCCCGACCCCGTGTACGGACAGGAAACCGTGTGCTTCGTGGTCGCGCAGCCGGGCGCCGCGCCGGATGGAAAAGCGTTGCGCGCGCATTGCCGCGAGCATCTCGCGCGAGAGAAGTTACCGAAGGAAGTCTTCGTGATCGCAGCGCTGCCGCGCAGCGCGCGCGGCAAGATCCTGCGCGACGCGCTGCGTCAGCAGTGGTGGCAGATCGTCAATTCGCGGCGCGATCTGTCCGAACCGGAGTGCGAATAGGCGCGCCGCGCCCGGTTCAGTGCGCCTCGGCCAGCACCGGACACAACGCGCCCGGTTCCAGTTCGCGCTTCGCCTGCGCAACCTCCAGCGAATGCGGCAGCCTCACGCCATTCCGCGCGGCCGTCATTTCCGCTGCAATCGACACCGCGATTTCCGGCGGCGTCCTGCTGCCGATATAGATACCCGCCGGGCCATGCAGCCGCGCCAGCTGCGCGTCGTTCAGCTCGAACAGCCTGAGCCGTTCACGCCGCGCGTCGCTGTTTCGGCGCGAGCCGATCGCCGCGACGTAGAACGCGTCGGTCTGAAGCGCATCGATCAGCGCAAGATCGTCGAGCTTCGGGTCGTGCGTCAACGCAACCACGGCGCTGTGCCCGTCGAGACGCATGTCGAGCACCGTGTCATCGGGCATGGTCCGCACGATGCGCACGCCCGGCATCGACCACGCATCGGCGTATTCCTCGCGCGGATCGCACACGGTCACCTGATAACCGAGCCCGCTTGCGATGACGGCCAGGAAGCGGGACAGGTCGCCCGCGCCGATGATGAGCAACCGATAGCGCGGACCATGCACGCTCACCAGCGTCTTACCGTCGAAGCGCAATTGCTCGTCGGGCAATGCGTGGCGCAGCCGCGCGCGCCCGCTCGCAAGATCCAGTTCGCGCGCGATCAGATTGCCGTCCGCGATCTGATCGCGCAGTTCGATCATCGCTGTCAGCGACGCATCCCCCGCCAGCGGCTCGATCACAAGTTGCATCGTGCCGCCGCACGGCAGGCCAAAGCGCCGCGCTTCCTCCGCGCTGACGCCATAGGTCACGACTTCGGGCCGCTCGCCCGTCAGTATCTGCGCGCGGGCGCGCTCCATCAGATCGTCTTCGATGCAGACGCCCGATACCGACCCGCTCACCACGCCATCGTCGCGCATCGCGAGCCACGCGCCGACGGGCCGTGGGCTCGAACCCCACGTGCGCGTCACCGTCACGAGCGCGACGCGTCGTCCCGCCTTGAGCCAGTCGACGGCGTGATGCAGCACGCTCACGTCGATGCTGTCCATCGTCTCCTCCGTCAAGCCGCCCCGTTCAGGCGGCGCGATACGCGACCATCTGCAACTCGACGAGAAAGCCATGATGCAGTTCGGGCACGGGCACGACGGCGCGTGCAGGCTTGTGCGCGCCGAAATACTCCGCGTACAGGCGGTTGAATTCCGGCCAGTTCTTCACATCGACGATATACGCGGTGCATTGCACGACGTCTGTCAGCCCGCAGCCCGCTTCCTCGAGCACGTTCCGGCAGTGTGCTAGCGTCGCGCGCACCTGGCGCTCGAAGTTGTCGGGACCGTCGGTGGCGACGCCGGGTCCGGGCAGCATGCCCGAGACGAACGTGAAGCCGCCTGCCTGCGTGGCTTGTGAATAGTGACCGCCCGGGGACGGCGCCTTCTCGGTGAAAATAAAGTTCATTGTCAGACCTGTTCGGGTAAGGGTTTGCCGCGCGTCTCCGGCAGCCATGGCGCGAGCACCAGACCGACGAGATAGATGAAGCCGACCGTCACGGCCGCATGACCATAGCCGCCGAAGCGGGCGATCAGCGTGCCGGCGACGAGCGGCCCCGTCCATGCGAGAAAACGCGGAACATTGAAACACAACGCGATCGCCGTGCCGCGCACGCGCGTCGGATAGAGTTCCGGCAGCCACGTCGGCATCCACGTGTACTGGCCGAGGCTGAAGAAGCCCGACACACAAGCGACTGCGAGCAGCAACGCAACATCGTGCGTCCACATGAAGAGCACGGGCGTGATGATGAACGCCATCGCGAAGAACAGGCAAGTGATGCGCTTGCGTCCATAGGCATCGGCGAGAAAGCCGAGGCCGATATAGCCCGCGATCGCGCCGACGTTGTAAGCCATGCCTGCGAAGCTGGCCCACTGGTCGGCACGCAGGCCGGCATGCGCCGCCACAGCGCCGATATAAGGCGGCACCCACGTCGAAATGCCCCACCAGCCGAGCGTCGTGCTGAGCGACATCAACACCGCGATCCACGTTCTGCGACGCAGCTTCGGGTCGGCGAGCAGATCGCTCAGCGTGAAGCGCGCGAGCGCCTGTTCGCGGTCGTCGAGCGACGCGCCCGCTTTCTTGCGTTCGCGCGTGGCCTTGCGCTGCGCGTGTACGCGCTCCCACTGCGTCGATTCGGGAATGCCCGCGCGCATCCACAGCGTCGCGAGCCCAGGCAGCACGCCGATCAGATACATGTAGCGCCACGCGTGATCGCCCGTACCGCTCATGAAAAGCCATATCAGCGACGCGATGAAAAAGCCCATACCGAGTCCGCACTGCATGAGTCCGGCGCCTTTGCCGCGATGGCGGTCGGGCCAGATTTCGGCGGTCATCGCCGTGCCCGTCGCCCACTCGGAGCCCATCGCGAGGCCAACGATAAAGCGCAGTGCCGCGAACGACGTCCAGTCCCACGCGAACGCGCTCAGACCCGTCGTGAGCGAGTAGGCGAGAATCGCGAGCATCATCATCCGCTTGCGGCCGATGTAGTCGGTCAGTATGCCGCCGACGAGGCCGCCGATGCCCCAGCCGAGCAGCGTCAGCGCGATCACGAGCCCCGCATAGAACGGAATCTGCGCGTGCGCGGCCGGCTCGAGCAACTGGCCGAGCGCGACGCCTACGGTAAGCACCAGCGCATACGTCTCATAGCCGTCGAAGAACCAGCCGAGATTGGACGCGGCGAGCGCGCTCCACTGCTGCCGGTTGATCGAGCGATACCACACGACGTTCGCGTCGGCGTCGCGTGCCTGCGCGCGCACGCCGCCGGACGTCTCCTCCAGGGGTTGCTGCATCGACCATCTCCTGTCCCATGCCAGGCTGTGGATGGGAGTTAGCTCCCACCTCACGCGAAGCAATCGTTCTTATGTGGTGCAGTAGCCGCGTGGCGCGTTACGCCGGCACAGCACCCGCCGACTTGCGCATCCTCGCAGCGAGCTTCACTGCCTCGATGATCTCGGGATACGCCGCGCAACGGCACAGATTACCCGACAAAAAATGCCTGATCTCGGATTCCGTCGGATCGGGATTGCGATCGAGCAGCTGACGGCTCATCAGAATAAAGCCTGACGTGCAGAAGCCGCACTGAAACGCGCCGCATTCGATGAAAGCCTGCTGCACGACGTCGAGCTCGCCGTCCGCATCCAGATGTTCGACCGTGCTGACTTCGCCGCCGTCGGCCATCGCCGCGAGATACAGACACCCCGACACGCTCTCGCCGTTGACGATCACCGTGCAGCAACCGCACAAGCCTTGTCCGCAGCTTTCTCGCGCGCCGTACAGCGCGAACTGCTGGCGCAGCACCTCGAGAATGGTGTGATGCGGCTCGATCTCGGCGCTCACCCGCTCGCCGTTCAGCGTGAAATGAATCGTGATGGAAGTGGCACTCATGAATTATTCCTCGGATAGCGGTTCGTTGCACGCGGCGCGCAACGCGCGGTAGACACTCTCGGGCGTGAGCGGCAGCGACTTGAGCCGCACGCCGACGGCATCCTCGATCGCTTCGGCAATCGCCGACGCCACGCCGAACGTCGCGCTTTCGCCGACTCCCTTCGCGCCGAACGGCCCGTTGTGCTGCACGGAATCGACGGTCTCGCGGCCAATCCTGGCCGGAATGTCGTGGATGCCCGGAATCTTGTATTCGGCAAACGACGCATTGCGCAGTTGCCCCACTTCATCGAACTCCATCCGCTCGAACAGCGTGATACCGAGTTGCATGATGGCCGCGCCGGAAATCTGCGTATCGACGACCTTCGGATTGATCGGCGTGCCGCAATCGACGACATTCTCGAAGCGCAGCAGCCTGAAATGCCCTGTCTCCGTATCCACTTCGACTTCGACGCCGCAGCCGCCCACCATCCAGTTCGGCGTGATGTTTTCCGATTGCCCCGTCTCGTGCGCCGGCGATTTGTAGCTGGGAATGAAGCTGCCAATACCGACGATATTCCCCGCCTGCATCCCGTACTTGCGGCGCAGCAGTTCGCCCGCGCGAATCGCGGGCACGGGCGGCAAGCCCAGTTCGTCGGCGAGTTCGGCGAGCTTGCGGTTCGCGTCCTCGGCGGCGAGACGCACCGCGTGGCCCATATGGAAGGTCGAGCGCGAGCCGAGCGTCGCCATGTCGTACGGCGTGACGTCGGTGTCGGGGCGCATCACCTTGATGCGTTCGGCGGGAATACCCAGCACGTCGCCCGCCATCAGCGCGATCGCGGTCTCCGACGCCTGGCCCATATCGACCGTGCTCGAATAGACCGTGCAGCTGCCGTCGCCCGCGAGGCTCACCATCGCAACCGACGTTGTAGGCGCAACCAGCGCCTTGAAGCCGATGCCGATGCCTCGCCCGCGCCGCAGCGTGCCCGTGCCGCGCTCGAACGGCGCGCTCCAGTTCATCCGCTGCGCGACGCGTTCGAGCACTAGGTCAATCGCGGCATCGTGCATCGGCGTGCCCGTCGCATGCGGACGCCCTTCGCGCAGAATGTTGCGGCGGCGGAATTCGAGCGGATCGATGCGCAGCGCGCGCGCGATCATGTCGGCGTGGCTCTCGTACGCCCACACCATCTGCGGAATGCCGAAGCCACGAAACGCGCCTGCGGGCGGAAGATTCGTGTACACCTGATACGAATCGATCCACACGTTCTCGATATCGTACGGACCCGACGCGGTGAAGCCCGACTTCTGCGTGACGCGCGGGCCGATATCCGCATACGCGCCGCCGTTCCACCACACTTCGCACTTGCGCGCGGTAATGTGGCCCGCTTCGTTCACGGCCGTTTTCATGCGGAAGGTGGTGGCGTGCTTGGTGATCGTGAAGAACTGCTCTTCCATCGTTAGCGATATCTTCACCGCGCGCCGCGACAGCATCGCCATCGCGACCACGAGCGCTTCGAGCTTGATATATAGCTTCGCGCCGAAGCCGCCGCCCAGCAGGCCCGACTTCACGCGCACGCGGTTCTCATCCCAGCCGAGCAGGCGCGCAATCTCGATACGCACGAACGACGGGCTTTGCGACGCCGTGTGTACCGTCAACATTCCCGAGCCAAGGTCCGGCTCCGCGAGCGACACCATCGGCTCGAGCGGCGTGTGCATGACCTGCTGCGTCGTGAACGTGTCCTCGAACACGTGCGCCGCTTGTGTAAAGGCAGCGTCGACATCGCCGCGCCGCAACTGGAAGTCGAGCGCGACATTGGTGCCCTTGCGACCCGCCAGATGCTTGAGATCGGGGAACGTGCCCGCCGGGCGCAGAAAATCGTGTACCAGCACGTCCGATTGCGCGGCCTCGACCTCGTTGAACACGGCGGGCAGTTCTTCGTACTCGGCCATGATCAGATGCGTCGCTTCTTCGGCGACATGCGGATCCGCCGCGAGCACGACGGCCACGGCCTCGCCGATATAGCGCACCTTCTCCAGCGCGAGAATCGGCTGGTCGTGAAATGCCGGGCCGAAATACGGCTCGGGTATCACCTTTTTGACGTCCTCGCCCGTGTAGACGGCGAACACGCCTTCCAGCTCGCGCGCAGCGCTCGTGTCGATGCTGACGATCCTGCCGTGCGCAACCGTGCTGCGAAAGATCTTGCCGTACAGCATGCGCGGCAGCACGAGATTGTGGATGTACTCCGCGCGGCCCGTCACCTTCGAGCGCGCTTCGAGCCGGTTCAACGCGCGGCCCACCTGTTTTTGTGCTGGCTGTTCTTCCAGCGTCGTTTCAATCTTCATCAGGCATGACCCTCGAATGGGGTAGCGCGGCCTTCTGCGGCGGCGAGCGCCGTGCGTACCGCGCGGCCCAGATAGACCTTCAGCAATTGCTTCTTGTAGCTCGCCGAGCCGTGAGGGTCGCCGACGATGTCGAGTTGCGCCGCGCCCGCTTCGCCCGCGTCGCGCAGGATCGCGGAATCATCGGGCGAGGCGCCGCGCAGCAGCGCTTCGGCTTGCGTGAGCCGCGTCGGACGGTCCGTCGCCGCGCCGACGATCACGCTCGCGCGATCGATCTGCAGCCCCTTCATGTCCAGCACGACAGCGACGCCAAGCGCGGGCCAGTCGTGCGCCGCGCGCGTCGTGACCTTCATATAGGCGGCCGGACGACCCGCCTGCGGCGGCACGATCACTTCGGAGATCAGCTCGTCACGGGCCAGCACTGTTTCGTAGTAGCCCGTGCATAGTTCTTCGACGCGCACCGTTCGCTCGCCGTTCGGACCGGTGATCGTCACGCGCGCGCCGAGCGACGTCAGCACGGGCGGCATGTCCATATGAGGATCGGCGTGGCCGAGGTTGCCGCCGATCGTCGCGACGTTACGCACCCGCACGTTCGACAGCGTGCGCAACGTCCGCGACAGCAGCGGCCAGCCTTCCTTCACGAGCGGCGAATGTTCGAGCGTCGCGAGGCGCGTGAGCCCGCCGATACGCAGCTCGCCGTTCGCGCCGGCCCGAACCTGCGCGTATTGCGGCTCGATATCACGCAGGCTGACGAGGCGCGTCGGCCGCAGCACGCCCGCTTTCATCATCAACATCACCGCCGTGCCGCCGCCGACCGGGCGGATATCCGGGTCTTCCGGATCGAGCAGCGCGATCGCTTCGTTCAGCGAGCGGGGCCTGGCGAGCTCAAACGGAATCATCTAATGCACTCCTTGTTTCTGAATGGGCCTAGCGCGCGCAGCCGGCGCGATCGAGCAGCGCGTGCAATTCGCGGGCCACGATATCCGGCGTCTCGAGCGGCGTGAGGTGCCGTGCCTGCGGGATTTCCGTGAAGGTTGAACCGGCGATACCGTCGTGCAGCGCGCGCGCCATCGCGGGCGTCGCCGCGTAGTCTTCTTCGCCGACGATCACGCAGGTCGGCACGCGCACGTCGCGCATCAACGCACGCCCGTCGAACGAGCCGAGCATGCGGCCTGTCGCGGCGAACGGCGCGACTTCGTTGCGCAAGAACGTATCGACACAGCGCTGCACGACGTCGGGATGTTCGGCGCGAAAGGCGTCGCTGAACCAGCGCGTCGTCTGGAACTCGACGAGCGGTGCGAGGCCGCCCGCTTCCGCCTTCTGGGCGCGCGCGTCCCAGTCTTGTGGCGCGGTCTCGCCGTACCACGCGGTCGTGTCGATCAGGCCCGCGGCAATCGTATCGGGATAGGTCGCGGCGAACTCCAGCGCGACGCAGCCGCCCATCGACGCACCCGCGATCAGCACGTTGCGAAAGTCCGTGGCGCGCACCACGTCATACACGTCCTGCGCCAACAGCGACACGGTGTACGGGCCGGCCGGCTTGTCCGACGCGCCGTGGCCGCGTGCATCGATGGCGAGCACGGCCGCGCGCGGCATCAGCCGCTCGACGACGGGCGTCCAGAAGTGACGGTCCATCGCGAGCGAATGCACGAGGACCACGCGCACCGTGTTTTCTTTTCCGCCATAGAGGTTGTAGCCGATGCGCGTGCCGTCCCGCACGGTAACGTGGGACGAGACGACATCGGGACTGATCGGTTGATTCATTGCGTGCTCCGCAGGCTGTCAGGTGCTGTCGAATGAGGTGCTACGAAATGCTGTTGGGAATGGGCTGGTGTCCGGCTCTCCGAACTCGCAGAGGGATATTGCTGGCTGGCGGATGACGCGGCAAACGACGATCTTTCATGCAACGCATGAAAAGTATTCATTGGCTGCGAACGGGCGTTCTAAGCCATGTGCAGCGATCCGCCTGTGTGCATCGCATGTGGCGTGGGGATGAATTTCTCTCATGTGCGGCATGAACAATTAGCGTTTGCCCGTCGCATGGCTCGCCGTCAATCTTGCTGCCAGAGCGTGCCGTTCCATGGCCACGCGCTGCGCGAGTCCGCGCTCCCGTGGTTCTCTATCCGCCTCTCAACCAGTAAGGTCGAATGCCGTGAACTTCACCAGAAAAGTGCTGAACTCGCAGTGGGTCCGTCCGCTGCTGCTGATCGTGGCGATACTCGTCGCGTGGGACCTCGTGATCCGCATCTTCAAGATCCCGCCGTACCTCGTACCGACGCCCGAAGCGATCATGCGTCAGATCGCAACGCAATGGTCGATGCTGCTGCAGGAGTCGCTGCCGACGCTTTACGCAACGCTCGGCGGCTTTGCACTGTCGGTATTGATCGGCGTGCCGATCGCGATGCTGGTTGCCGCGTCGCCGGTGATAGAAAGTTATCTGTATCCGCTCGTCGTGTTCTCGCAGAGCATTCCGAAAGTGGCGATTGCGCCGCTTTTCGTCGTGTGGTTCGGGTTCGGTCTCTTTCCGCGCATATTGGTCGCGTTTCTGCTCGGCTTCTTTCCCGTGGTCGTATCGACGGTCATGGGTTTCAAGTCTGTCGAGAAAGACCTGATTGATCTCGCGAAGTCGATGGGTAGCTCGCCTGTAAAGACGTTCTTCAAGATCAGCCTGCCGCATGCACTGCCGTCGATCTTCTCCAGCATGAAGGTATCGATCACGCTCGCCGTAGTGGGCGCCGTGGTCGGCGAATTCGTCGGCGCGAACTCGGGCCTCGGCTTCGTGCTGCAGCGCGCGAACGGCAACTTCGACCAGCCGCTGATCTTCTCTGCGCTCGTGGTGCTGTCGGTGATCGGGGCGCTGCTGTTCGTCGCGATCGACATGCTGGAGCGCATTGCGATTCCCTGGCATGCGTCGCACCGCACACGCTCGCTCGGCCGCGCGTGATGCGAGTGTTGCGCTCCGCGCGCTTCGAATACCCAATTAAAACCAGGCAGGAGACGACATGAAGTCCAGAAGGTTATCGCGCATGGCAGCCGCGCTGAGCATTGCGGCGATCTGTTGCGGCAGCACGGCGGCCTATGCCAAAGACTCGCTGACGATGATGCTCAACTACACGGTCAACGGCGCCGTGGCACCGTTCTACCTCGGCAAGGTGAAGGGCTACTACGACGCCGAAGGCATCGATCTGAAGCTGATGGAAGGACACGGCTCGGGGCCGACCGTGCAGGCCGTCGCCACGCATAACGTCGACATCGGCTACGCCGACTTCAGCACGATGGTGAAAGTGGCCGCGATGGGTGCGCCCGTCAAGGCGATTGGCGTGCTGATGCAGGAGAACCCGACCTCCGTGGTCGGCCTTGCGGAAAAGAACATCAAGACACCGCAGGACATCAAGGGTAAAACCGTGGCCGTCGCGCCGGGCGATGCATCGTCGCAGCTCTGGACGATGTTCATGAACAAGGTCGGCCTGAAGGATTCCGACTTCAAGACCATCACGGGCAACCCGCAGACCACCATCAACGCGGTCATTACGGGCCAGACCGATCTGCTCGTCGGCTTTGCGACCATTCCTCTCATCTCCGTCGAGCAGGCCACGAAGAAGCCGGCGCGCGCGATACTTTTTGCCGACTACAACGTGAATGTCGCGACGCTGAGCATCATCGCGCGCGACGACATGATCAAGGACAACGCCGACCTGCTCAAGCGCTTCATGCGCGCGACCGCGAAGGCGGTGAACGACAGCGAGAAGGACCCTGCTGCCGCCGTCGATGCATTGCTGAAGACACTGCCCGCAGCTGGCTCGCGCGACACGATGATTCGCACGCTCAAGGCGACGATTCCGTTCTACCGCACGCCAGACACCGAGCAGGCGCCGATCTTCCATGTCAGCACGAAGAACATCAACGATTCGGTGGCCTCGATCGTGCAGTACAGCAAGCTCGATCCGTCGGCGAACGTACCCGCGAAGTATTACACGGGTGCATTCGTTCCCTGAGCCGCGCCTGAACCATCGCGCCCTTCCTTATTGTTCATCTGAAACCGGCCCCGCTATGACCACTGTACTGAAGCTTGATGAAAAGCATTACCGATCGTCCGTACCGATGCCTGCGAAACCGCTGATCGAGTTACGCGGCGTCACCAAGAGCTACCGTAGCGCGCAGGGGATGATGCAGGCGCTCAGGCCGCTCGACTTCGAGATCCGCGAGCAGGAGTTCGTGTCGATTGTGGGGCCGTCTGGATGCGGCAAGAGTACCTTGTTGAAGATGGTTGCGGGGCTTGAAGAGATTTCGTCTGGGACGATGACGCTGTCGGGGCAGCCGATTCGCGGGCCGCAGAAGAATGTCGGGATTGTGTTTCAGAGTGCTGTGCTGCTGGCGTGGCGGAATGTGCTGGACAATATCTTGCTGCAGGCTGAGATGCGGCGTATGCCGAAGCGCGAGGCGCGCGAGAAGGCGATGAAGCTGATTGCCATGGCGGGGCTTGGTGGATTCGAGGAGAAATACCCCTGGCAGTTATCGGGTGGGATGCAGCAGCGGGTTTCTATCTGTCGCGCGCTGCTGCACGAGCCAGCCGTGCTGTTGATGGATGAGCCGTTCGGCGCGCTCGATGCGATGACGCGGGAAAGTATGAATATGGAGTTGCAGCGGATCTGGTTGGAGTCGAAGAAGACTGTGCTTTTGATTACGCATAGTATTCCGGAAGCGGTGTTTCTTTCTGACCGGGTTTTGGTGATGTCGGAGCGGCCTGGTGCTATTGCTGCGATTTATGATATTGAGTTGCCTCGGGCGAGGTCGTTAGAGGTTATGGCTACGCCCGCTTTTTTGCATTACACCAAGACTATTCGGGCGCATTTCAATGCGCAGGGGTCGTTGGACGAGCATTGAGGTTCGGTTTTGGTTTTTTGTCTGCGACGCTATGGGCGTTTCTGTCTTTCGCGGCACGGGTGTCGCTGATCGGTCGGTTTGCTTTTTTCGCTAGCATCCGCGTTTTTCCTTCGCGTTTCATGCGGCGCCGTTCGGCGTTTTGGCCTTTTCGCTGGCATCCGCGTTATGCTTTCGTGCTTCAAGCGTCGCCGTTCGGTGTTTTGGGCTTTGCGCGGGCATCCGCGTTTTGTCTTCGCGCTTCATGCGTCGCCGTTCGGTGTTTTGGCCTTTGCGCGGGCATCCGCGTTTTGTCTTCGCGCTTCATGCGTCGCCGTTCGGTGTTTTGGCCTTTGCGCAGGCATCCGCGTGATGACTTACCCCTTCAAGCGTCGCCCCTGTGCGGGGCGGCACCTACTTTTCTTTGCCGCCGCAAAGAAAAGTAGGCAAAAGAAAGCGGCTAACACCGCCAATTCTTGTGTTTGCCTGAGGGCCCCCAACGGGTCTTACGCTTCACACGGCAGCATTTCTATTTGCGTGCGTTGCCAACGCTTTGAATGTGCGCCTCATCCGCTTCGAATACCCGTACTCAGGCCAGCGGCAGCGAATGGTATATGCCGCCCAGGTGGCAAACTGTGTGTAGGTTGTCGCGGCGTATAGCTCGGCGCTCTTACAGGGTGGAGCGTGCGCTATCGGGTCCGAAGTGAGGCGTGCGAGGCACAGGAAGCCGACACATAGTTTGCCACCTGGGCGGCGGTGGACTATCTGGCACGGCATGGTGAAGCGCGGGTGCGTGAAGCGGGTGAGGCGCACCGCAAGAGCGCTGGCAACGAACGTGGGTCACGTGATTGCCGTGTGAAGCGTAAGATCCGTTGGGGGCCCTCAGGCAGGAACTAGAACTGGCGGTGTTAGCCGCTTTCTTTTGCCTACTTTTCTTTGCGGCGGCAAAGAAAAGTAGGTGCCGCCCCGCACAGGGGCGACGCCTGAACCACGAAGGCAAAGCGCGGATGCCAGCGAAAACGCAAGCAAACCAAACCGCGGCGCATGAAGCCAAAAGGCAAATCGCAGATGCCAGCGAAAAGGCAAACACACCGAACGGCAAAACCCGCGCCACAAAGACACAAACCCCACTGCCAGCGCGCCGCGCAAAAACCCCAAAACCCAAGCGCGCCAGCGCACCCCTAGAACCAGTGATTAATACCAAACGAAACACCCGTCTGCTTCTCATGCTGAGACGGATTCAACGTCGCATTCGTCACATACACACCCGTGTAATGCGTATAGTCAATATCCGCATAAAGCTCAGTGCGCTTCGAGAGCAAATAACTCACCCCAAGAATAGCGACATCCTTTCTGCCGTCCACTCCATTCGTCTTGTTCTTGTTGTCATAATAAGCCGCAGTCACGTTAAAGAAAGGCGTCATCTGAAACCGCACCCCGCCCCATAAATACTGATTCCGCGTCATGCTATGCACGCTAGCCGGCACGTCCTGCAAATTCAGCGAATACCCGGCCATCACATCGACGGGACCCACCGTTACCGTCCCGCCCGCGGTGTACTGATCGTTGCTGAAGTACTGACTCGACGTAGCCGACAATGGATTGGACTTGTGCGTATAGCCAGCGCCCAGCTTGAACAATTGCGTGCGGTAATTCACGCCACCCGCCAACGTCGAGCCATGCGCGGCACTACCCGGCACGCCACCCAGCGCATATTCTCCACGAATCACCCAAGGCCCGAAAACACCACGATAGTTGATATCGTTATCGTCGCGGCCTGTGTTACCACCCGAAACCGCCGTCGATTCAGTAATGCTCAGGTAATGAAAGTCGAACGGCTCAAAGTCCTTGATCAGATAATGCTGCAGCGTGAACTGACGGCCCATGTCGATCTGGCCGAATGGCCCGCCAAACCCCACTGTCGACGTGCGCTGAAAGAGCTGGTTGCTCGTATTGTTGTTCGCACCCGTCGACAGCACGTAGCCCGCTTCCAGATTGAAGCGCACATAATAGCCGCCGCCGATGTCCTCCTTGCCTTCGAAGCCCCGGCGGTTCGAGTTGTAAACGCCGTTGGACGCCATCGACAGCGCAGCGCCCCCTGACTTGGTTCCGTTCACGAGATTCCGTAACCCGCCATCCAGAGACCCATACAACGTGACGCTGCTTTGCGCATGAACCGCGCCGCCCGAAAGTCCAAGCAAAGTCAACGCCGTCAGCGAACGCCTCAGGCTGCTTATGCGCGTCGCGGAAACTACTCCTCCTTTTTCGTCCATATCTCCTCCATCAATGTCGTTGTATTCATGTGGCGGGACGTGCGGGACGTGACGCTTCCCGCGCCGTCCACCGTGGATGTGCGTCAGCGTCCCGCGTGTACTGCCGTTCGATGTTCTGTCCGTTCCTGTCGGCAAACCATCGACACCCACGCGAGACGCTCCGCTGATGCTGCTCTGGCAGGACCGCTTTCAGCGGCCGCTTACATGTCCTTCTTTTCCTCGAAGTACCAGTCCGAGTCCTTGTTGATCCATTCGGGACCCACGCGTTGACGCGTCTGTTCTTCACCCGTCTTGAAGTACTCGCTATTCACCGCGCGCTGCGCCATCGCTTCGTTGCGCTCGTCCCAGTCGCCCATCGACACGCCGTACCACGGCCATTCCGGACGCAGCGCCGGCAAGCCCAGTTCTTCCCAGATCGCCTTTGCGTTTTCCATGTAAGGCTTGGTCGGCAGCGACAACGGCGGCAGTTTCTCCTTGCGCGTCGCATTCATCAGAATCACGCCGTCCACGGCGTCGTCGCCGCGCTGCGCGCCCGACGTGCGCGGGCCATGCCCCGTGTCACGCCCATGCAGGATCTGTACGTCCTTGATTGCATTCATCCGGTAGCTCATCGACCAGAAGATTGCGTCGCTGTTCTCCGGGTTGATGTCGTTGCTGACGGCCACGACCAGCTTGCCGACGGCGGGCTGTAGCGAGGCAGCGCCCATTAGCGCGCGCCAGATCTCCGTTTCAGTGGCTTTCTCGCTGAAGACGACAATCACGAGCTTGCGCAGATTCGTGAGCGGCTCGTGCATCACGACCTTTTCCACGCTGGAAATACGCAGCGAGTTGCGCAGGTGATCGAGGAACAGCGGCTCGAACGCAACTTTCTTCACCAGCGAGCTTTCGCTCGGTGTCACCTGGCTGATGATCGACACAAGGTGCGCATTCTTGCGGCGCGTAATCGCCGTGACGTTCATGTACGGATTGAATTCCTGCAGGTTCACGTGTCCGTGCGACTCGCCGAACGGGCCTTCCGGTTCGAGCGTATCCGTCGGAACGAAACCTTCAATCACGATCTCGGCGTCGGCGGGCACGAGTAGATCATTGGTCTTGCACTTCACGACGCGCAGCGGCTCGCCAAGAATCGCGCCCGCCACGCCGAGTTCGTCGACGTCGATCGGCAGCTTCTGCACGGAACAGAACGACACGGCCGGATGTCCACCAATCACCAGTGCGGCGGGCATCGGTTTGCCCATGGCCTTGTATTTGAGCCAATGCTGATAAATGCCC
Organism: Paraburkholderia steynii; assembly: GCF_900100565.1. Classification (NCBI taxonomy): domain Bacteria; kingdom Pseudomonadati; phylum Pseudomonadota; class Betaproteobacteria; order Burkholderiales; family Burkholderiaceae; genus Paraburkholderia; species Paraburkholderia steynii. Next base: position 34,897 of record NZ_FNDI01000009.1, read on the forward strand.
TGCCCCATTTCAATCGACGGATTGCAGCCGACCCGACGCTTGCCCTTGATCTGCCCGCGATACGTGCCCATGTTCTGGATGCCGTTCTCCGGATCGACCGAGATGTATTGCGAGCAGGTCGTGTACGGCGCGTTGTCGAAGCCCGGCGTCGAAATCGGAATCGGCAGATGTTCGAGACCCTGTCCGTCGACGTCGAGATCGTCGCCGATGAAACACACTTCCTGGCACGGCGCTTCATCCACGGTGACGGGATCGATCGGGTGTCCCTTCGCGTATTGCCACTTCTTGCCAATCTCGTCGACGGGTACGCCCATACCGATCGAATACACCTCCCGGTTGATCGACAGCGCGCCGACGACGACAGGCAGTTCGAACCGGCGTCCCTTGCTGTCGACGACGTTATGGAATACGAAGGCCTTGCGGTCCGATTCGGGAATGCCGCCGCGCAACTGCCAACGTACGAGCGGATGCAACTCGGTGTCCTTGTTGATCTCGCGATGGACGTGGATGACGAGACCTTTTTCTTCCAAGGCCTGCAAGTGTGTCTGGAAGGAAGGGAAATTTTTCATGGTTGTCCGGTTAATGATCAAGGGGAATGCATCGCAAACCGGCCAGCCTCACGGATTCGCCTGTCGGATTGCATGGTGTGAGTCGAGCAACGGTCGCCGTCACATGAGGTGCCCGGGCAGCACGGCGGCAGACAAGTACCGCTGTTCGGCAGACGCTGCTTGACGAGTCGCGCGGCATGACATGCGGGACTGTGAGCGCAGACTGAGCCAGAACCTGTCCCCTCGCAAACGGTGATTTCTCATGTGCGCCATGAACGGATTTCATCCGTGGCAGAGCGCGGCGTCGTAGGCCGCATGCGTACCCAGACGATGAAAAGGCTTCATGCCACGTATGAACAGATTTCGTTTGAAGCGCATCGGCGCGTCATTCAATCTTCATGGAGGCGCATGCCGCCTGTCGCGCACATGTTTTCTCGCTGACGGGGTACACGGCATACGATGCATCGCGAAGCGGCACACGCATGCGCGGCACAGGTTCAACGAGAGACGATAGATATGGAACGACGCAAACGTATCGTGGTGGGAATCAGCGGCGCTTCAGGCGTGATCTACGGCGTCCGGCTGCTAGAGATGCTGCGCGAGCTGAATGTGGAATCGCATCTCGTCATGAGCCGCTCGGCCCAGATGACGCTAGCGTATGAAACGGATCTGCGCACAGCCGACGTGCAGGCGCTGGCTCACGAACACTATCCGAACGCCGATATCGGCGCCGCCATTTCGAGCGGTTCGTTTCGCGTGGACGGCATGGTCGTCGCGCCCTGTTCGATGAAGACGCTCGCGGAGATCGCGACAGGCAACACGGGTTCGCTGTTGTCGCGCGCCGCGGATGTGATGCTCAAGGAGCGTAAGCGGGTTGTTCTGATGGCGCGCGAGACGCCGCTGCATCTCGGGCATCTGCGCAACATGACGGCCGTCACGGAAGCGGGCGCCATTATCTATCCGCCCGTGCCTGCGTTCTACGCGCGGCCCGACAGTCTCGAATCGATGATCGATCACACGCTCGGACGTGTGCTCGATCTGTTCGATATTGATACGGGTACAGTCAAGCGCTGGACAGGCGAGTTCACCCATCGGCTTGTCAGCGTCGCGAATGGATGACGAGCTCGACCGAGGATGGCATCCTCGTTCGTTCCCGTAGTCGAACGCTATCGATGGCGGAAGACGGGAGCGCGCTTGGCGAGAAATGCAAACATGCCTTCCTTTTGCCCTTCGGTGGCAAACGCAGCGTGAAAGAGTCGGCGCTCGTGCAGCACACCTTCATTCAGAGGCGTCTCGAACGCCCGATTGACCGCCTCTTTCGCAAGCCGCACCGCAGGCAGGTTGTACCCAGCGATGGTATGCGCCGCCTCCAGCGCGGTTTGCAGTAACTCGGTTGACGGAACCACGCGCGCCACGAGGCCGGCTGCGTATGCCTCGTCGGCACGCAAGTTTCTGCCGGTGAGAATCAGGTCCATTGCCAGCGACTTGCCCACGGCGCGGGCCAAACGCTGAGAACCGCCAATGCCGGGCAAGATCCCGAGCTTGATCTCCGGTTGCCCGAATTGGGCATCATCGGCCGCGATGATAAAGTCGCATGCCATCGCCAGCTCGCATCCGCCGCCCAGCGCATAGCCGCCAACCGCCGCAATGATCGGTTTCGAGATCGTTCGAATGCGGTCCCATTCGGCGAAAAGGTCGTTCGCGTGCCATTCGGCGAAGGTCTTCCCAGCCATTTCCTCGATGTCGGCACCTGCCGCAAACGCACGCGCATTGCCCGTGATGACGATCGCGCCAATTCCTTCGACTTTGTCAAATGCGCTCAACGCTGCGAGCACTTCGCGCGACATCTGCACGTTGAGCGCATTCAACTGCTTTGGACGATATAGCGTGATGAGTCCAACGCGCTCTCTTCGATCGATCTTGATGGTTTCGTACGTATCGCTATCCGATGTGCCTCTACCGGCATCTGCATTCACGCCCACAGCAGCGGGTCCGGTACTCGTTTCGATCACTTGCATTTTGCCTTGCCTAGCGGATGCGTCACGTACTGCGGGAACTTCGGTCGACATAGTTTCACCTGTCAGTTCAAGTTTGCGGTGTCATGCTGCGAAATTTGCCGAGCGCTTCAGTTCACTGTCATCTGATTGCGAATCAGCCTGCGACGCGTAGGCGCCCGACGAAGCCATCAATTCGGCCAGAATCGCCTCCCGGTGCTCGTCCACCGCCGGCGCTCTCCTGACCACCGTTACATCCTCATCGGGCGAAGTACTCATCTTGATTGGGTTGCCGGCCGTCTTTACCTTCCGCTCCGACTCGCCCTGAACATGAATGAACATGTTGCGCGAGAGCAGTTGGGGGTGTTCGATGACCTTGTCGATCGTGTTGATCGGTCCACATGGCACGCCAGCCTCGTTCAGCTTGTCGAGCCAGACGCTGACGGGTGCGGTGCGGGTGATACGCTCGATCGCCTCGATCATCGCGGGCCGGTTCTGGACGCGAAGGTCGTTGGTGAGGAATCGCGGGTCGAGTGCCACTTCCGGCACGCCGAAAGCATCCGCCATCAACAGAAAGAGCTGGTCGTTGCCCGCAGCAATGATGAATCGATCATCCCGTGCCGCGAAACTTTCGAATGGCGCCAGCGACGGATGCGCGTCACCGAACCGGGATGGCACCTTGCCTTCCACGTCGAACCGGGCAAACGCGGTTTCCATCAACGCGGCCTGGCAATCGAGCATCGAGATATCCACGTGTGTGCCCTGCGCATCCCGCGAGCGCTTGTAAAGCCCTGCGAGAATGCCGATCGCGGCAAACAGCGCGGCACCGAGATCGCCCAGCGCCGTGCCGACACGTGCGGGCTGCGAGCCGGGCCAACCTGTCAGGCTCATGACACCGCCCATCGCCTGCACCACCGTGTCATAGCCAGGCAAATCCTTGTACGGCCCGGTATGGCCGAAGCCCGAAATCGACGCATAGACGATATGCGGGTGCGTTCTTGCCAGCTGCTCCGCGCCGTAGCCAAGCCGGTCCATCACGCCGGGCCGAAAGTTTTCGACCACGACGTCGGCGTGATCCAGCAACCGGTCGAGCAGTTCGCGGTCACGTGGAGATTTGAAATCAAGCGCGATACTTTCCTTTCCGCGGTTGAAGCACATGAAGTACGCCGACTCGCCGTCGACGAACGGACCGAACGCACGCGTGTCGTCTCCCGTACCCACACGTTCGATCTTGATGACGCGCGCGCCCAGATCGGCAAGCATCATCGCGCAATAGGGACCCGACAGCACACGCGAGAAATCGATAACGGTGATTCCTTCAAGGGGCAAACGCTTCTTTACCCCAGTCTTGTTCTCAGGCACAAGCACCTCCTGGTTGCGTTGAATCAAATGCCTTTCTGAATCCAGGCCGAAGCCTTTTCGGCGATCATCATCGTGGGGCAACTCGTGTTGCCGCTGGTGATCGTCGGCATCACGCTTGCGTCCACCACCCGCAATCCGGCTACGCCGCGCACACGAAGATGGCTGTCGACCACGACACTCGGATCTGCGAGATTGCCCATCTTCACGGTACCGACGGGGTGGAAAATCGTGGTAGCAATCTCTCGCGCCAGGTTTTCGAGTTCCTCGTCCGACTGATATTGCGGACCCGGCTTGTACTCTTGCGGCTTGTACGCCGCAAGGGCGGACTGGCTTGCGATGCGTCGCGTCAGGCGAAGGCTATCCACAGCGACTTTTCGGTCTTCCTCGGTACTGAGATAGTTCGGGGCTATAGCGGGCGCATCTTCGAAATTGCCGCTCCTGATTTGAACCGTCCCCCTGCTTGTCGGGTTCAGGTTCGCAACACTGGCCGTGAACGCCGGGAACGTGTGCAGCGGTTGACCGAACGCGTCGAGGCTCAACGGTTGCACGTGATACTCGAGATTCGCGTGCCTCCTTGACGGATCGCTACGTGCAAAGGCTCCCAACTGCGACGGCGCCATGCTCATCGGGCCCGTGCGATGCAGCGCATATTCAAGGCCGATCTTCGCCTTGCCGAGCATGCTCGACGCAAGCACATTCAGCGTCTCGCAATTTTCAACCTTGTACACCGCGCGAATCTGCAGATGGTCCTGCAAATTCGCGCCAACGCCCGGTGTGTTTTGAATGATGTCAATGCCGTGCTTCTTCAGGTGAGACGCGAGTCCAATACCCGAGTGCTGCAGAATATGGGGCGATCCGATCGCGCCCGCGCTCAATACCACTTCGCGTGCCGCATTCACCGAAACAAGCTCGCCATCGCGAACAATCTCCGCGCCCGTGCAGCGCAGCCCGCCGCTTTCGTCACGCACGATCGTGAGTTTCTTCACGCGGGCGTTCGTCCACGTCGTGAGGTTTGACCGGTGTTTGATCGGACGCAGAAATGCCTTAGAGGTGTTCCATCGCCAGCCGTTTTTTTGCGTGACGTCGAAGTAGCCGACGCCGAAGTTGTCGCCGGTATTGAAGTCGTCGATGAACGGAATGCCCGCCTGCGCCGCCGCTTTGCTGAACGCATCCAGGATATCCCATTTAAGGCGCTGCTTTTCGACGCGCCACTCGCCACCGCTCGCATGCACTTTTTCAATGGTGGCCGTATTGCCGTTGAGCAGACCGCGCTGTTCGGGGTCGAGCTTGTAAAAGTCTTCATGCGCCATGAAGTCCTTCAGCGAGTTATCCCAGGTCCATTCGGGATTCCCCGTCAATTCGGCCCAGTGGTCGTAATCACGCGCCTGGCCACGCATGTAGATCATGCCGTTGATACTCGAACAGCCTCCCAGCGTTTTGCCACGCGGATAGAGTATCTGCCGCCCATTGAGTCCCTTGTCCGGCTCAGTGCGGAATTGCCAGTCCGTACGCGGATTGCCGATGCAGTAGAGGTAACCGACGGGAATGTGAATCCACATGTAATCGTCGGCACCGCCTGCTTCGACCAGGAGAACATTTCTGGTCTTGTCGGCGCTCAGTCGATTTGCCAGCAGACTCCCGGCAGACCCAGCCCCGATAACAACATAGTCAAATGTCTTGCTTTCCATCTCGCGACCACCATCGAAAACGTTTAGCTATACGAACTACGCTCAACCACCATCGACGCTGACGACATAATTAGACCGATCGCCTATAAAAAGGCAAAAAAATTTGGCTTACTTCAGTGAGGCGAAAAAACCGTTCGCGAACGTGCGCAGTGCCGCAGGGTTACCGTCGAGTTTCGCCCTGAGCACAGCCCCTTCCCAACCAATCCAGAAAAATGCGGCTACGCTCGCACAATCGGTTTTGCGCGGGATCTCGCCGGCCGCTCGGGCTTCGAGCAGGCATCGCGCCGTTCGCGCTTCCCAGTCTATGAATACCTCACGCAGACGCTCGCGATAGCCTTCGGGCAGCACGCCCATCTCTTGTCCAAGATTGCCGACCAGACATCCCCGTTTGAAGCGATAACGCCGCATGCCCGCCTCAGCGTCCATGACGAAGTCGTGCAACCGTTCAAGCGGCGACCTTCTTTCATTCGTCAGAATGCGGTCCAGTTTCTTCGCGAAGTACGCCGCATATCGGTCGATCAGTTCCAGCCCGAACGCTTCCTTGCTGGCAAAGAAATGATAGAACGAGCCCTTCGGCACATCGGCATTACGCAGGATCTCTTCGATACCGGTGGACGAAAAGCCTTTTTCCGTCAGCACGGCGACGCCGGCCCGCAGCAGCGACTCGCGGGTCTCGCTATAGCCTGCAAGCTCCTTTGGGGGGCGCCCTCGGCGGCGTGGAATGGTCGGCGTGTTCATGTAGCGGATATTAGACCGATCGTCTCCGAAATTCAAGCGCACAGATGAAAACAGTGGCGGCGTCGATGGTACGAACGGTCATGCTTGATTCGTTGCGCACGCTGCATGAGGCATGTTGGCCGCTCGATCCGCCGGCACTGTCGAACCGTCGTCCAGCCGCCGGCCAGGCCGTCGCCTCTTTGCCGGCACAACAGTTTTGCCCGTCGGGAATAAATCGCCAATGTGTACGGTATTGCCTCGTACGTCCACGGCGTTGCGGGCCTTCGCCCACTGGGCGAGAGGTGCCTGTCCATGCGAAACATGAGCATCGTCGGCACATTCGACAGACGCGCGCGCACAGGCCCAACAACAATGCTTTCCAGTTATCCACCTTAATCTTGCGCCGGTGGATACCTACACTGCATTCACCGGTTCGCAAACGGGATCGTTTGAAGACCGAACCAAATACTGGAGGTAACTATCATGAAGTCTCTCATCCAAGCCGTTGTTATTGCCGCTGCCCTCGCTGCCCCCGTAGCCGCATTCGCCCAGTCGAACCAGCCCATCACCCGTGCGCAGGTACGCGCCGAACTCGTTCAACTCGAAAAGGCTGGCTATCATCCTGGCGATGGTGACAACACCAGCTATCCGGAAGAGATTCAGGCAGCCGAGGCGAAGATCGCTGCGCAGAACAATGCGACAGGTATCGGTGGCGTCACGAGCGGATCGTCTGGCGCGGGTCACGCGGGCGTCTCGAAGGCCGACTGGGACGCGATGTACAACCGTCCGTAACATGCACGCGACCTGATATGAAAACGGGCCTACGGTCGTTGCCGAATCCGATAGCAGGCCCGAGTCGTTCTACAACACCTCCGCCGTCGCGTTCCCTGTCGACGGCTTCGCACAGACCTCACAGGTCTGTGCCTCTTTTTTGATTCGCCGAGACCCAATCAGAACCGTGCGCGCATGCCCACGGTGCCGGCAACCTGATTGGCCGTCGACGACGCGCCACCCGAGTTGTTGATAAATGCCACATAGCCGTGGCCAGTTGTGTGCTGGTACATCGCTTCAGCGTAGACGTCCGTGCGCTTCGAAAACGAATAGACCGCCTGTAGATTTACCTGATTCCATTTCGGATCCGCGCCGAAAGTCGTGGTTTGTGAAACGTGTCCGTCCGTGTACGTGTACGACGCGCCAAGAGCGAGCGCGTGCGTGATCGCATATTTCACGTTTAGATCGTAGTTGTCGAAGCGAAGCGTGCCATTGTTGGACCCAAACGATTGTGTGCCCTGGAACTGGCTATGAGAGTAGGCGAACCCGACAACGGCTGGACCATAGCTATAGTTGATGGCCGCCGCCGCGGTGCGTTGTACTTCCGCTCCAAGCTGGAACCCGCCGGTCCCATTTGCAGCCGATTCGGCTGTGTCGATAGCGCCCGCGGTCGCGGTAGTCGAGTTCGATCCATTTAACTGCAGGTAGGCCGCCGCAACATTCAACGGCCCGCGGCTGTAGATTGCTCCTACGCTGTAAGCACGATTGTTTGCAAAGTTCTGGTTGTTCGAGAAAGCGTACAGGCCGCCAAACCTGAAACCGTGGTAGTCGGTGCTGGTGTATTTGAGAGCGTTGTTGATTCGGAAAGAGTGATCGAAGTTGTCGTTGTCGAACGGGTGAGCAAACCCGGTGTCGCCTAAGGTTCCCGATACACCGGACAATGGCGCGACGAAGTCCGTCAGGAAGTCGTATTGACGCCCCAATGTCAACGTGCCGAACACGTCGCTCCTGATACCCACGAAAGCCTGTCTGCCAAAAAACCGGCTGTTTTGCGCGAGCTTACCGTTCTGCACGTTGAAGCCATTTTCCAGAACGAAGATTGCGTGCAGACCGCCGCCAAGGTCTTCAGATCCGCGAAGGCCAAACCGGCTTCCGTTTATTTCGCCGCTGGTCGCCTGGAACAGTGAACCATGCGATGTGCCCTTCACCACGTTGTTTGTGTACATGAGCCCTGCGTCGATGAGACCGTAGAGCGTCACGGAGCTCTGTGCGTGCGCAGCAGTCGATGCAGCCACCGAGATTGCGACAACAGCGATTCGTTTCATTTGACACCTCTTGCTTGAAAGAAATCGACCTCGTCTAGTGAATAATCGTCAATAGCGTGTGGTATTCAAATCCTCGGAAAGTACCTTTCTGGCTGCTCGTCGAGACGCGAGTAATTGTCTATGTGAAAGCAGATTGTCAATTAACATATTTATGTTTTTATGCAGCCGAAATACCGGATTTTTCCCGTCGATTTATGAATGGCCGCCGCGCGAGCATAATGGAAAGGACCGGCAGCGGATTGCGTCGACAAACGCAAGCCACACCGAAGTCCCGTCACTTCATCTTGATAACGTCAGATGATTCATCCAGAACGAGAATTATCGGGATGAAAATACACGGATGAATCACATAAGAGCGCAAACGCGGCTAAGCGTCGATTGCACTTTTGTATTGATGGTCATACTTTGGTTTGGTTGATTTTTCGTTTTGAGCCAGAAGCACACTTACAAAGTTTTGCGTGAGCACCATCAAAACGGGCTGATCCCTGACATCCCCCCGTCTACTGCCAGATCGGCGCCCGTCATATACCGCGATGCATCCGACGCGAGAAAGAGGATGGCCGCAGCAATTTCATCGGGCCTGGCAGGCCGCTTCATCGGAATGACATTCGACCATTGCAGCAGTTGCGCGTTGGATATTCCCAATGTGTCGAAGATCGGTGTATCCGCAACCCCGGGTGAAATGCTGTTGACGCGTATGTCGTGCTCGACGAACTCGGCGGCAAAGCTCTTGGCGAGCGAAACTACCGCTGCTTTAGACGCACAATACGCGGAGAAATGCTTCGTGCCCTGATTGGCCGCAAGCGACGCAACAAGGATGATCGATGCAGGCCGGGCGAGAAACGGCAGCGACGCGCGTACAGTCGCGTAGACTGCGCCAACATTGACGTTGAGCACATCGGAGAATTGCTCCCATGACGTCTCGCGCACGGGTGTTTGCCGGGAAATGCCGGCATTCGCGACCACCACGTTTACATCACATTGAAAATGGCCAACTGCGCTCTCGTATAGCCTTTGCATGTCTTTCGGGCTTGCGGCGTCTGCGACGACAGCCCAAGCGTTCTCGCCGAGCTTCTTCGCAGCCTGGGCCAGTTTGTCCGCATTACGCCCGCTGATCACCACGCGCGCGCCCTCGGATACGAATCGTTCGGCGGTTGCGAAGCCAATGCCGCTGCTGCCGCCCGTCACCACAGCCAAAGCACGCTTGAGTAGCATTGCCTTATCCTCGCAAATTGACGACTAATGCGCGGCCTGCCTGGATCGCGCGTGTCGTATGGCCTTTACCGTGCAAATCACCGGCAATGAAAACGGCGCCCGCCGCGAAGCGTTGCGCAGTGTCATTGCTCCCCACAACAATTTCAAGCTCCCCTGCGAGCACAACCACATATTGCCTGGACGGTGGATTGTGCCAACCGAGGAAATAGTCACTGTTGAACTCATGCAGGAGTACGCTCTCGCACGCTTGCGGCGAAGACAGCGACACGGTAATGCCCTTGAATGACACTGGGCTGACCTCAAAAGCCTCGATGTGCCTGAATAGAGAGTGTCCGTCGCCGCTGGTGTATATCTCGATGCATTCCATCATTTCTCCTTTTGCTAGAAAGCGAACGCACGTGGATGACCGGGCAATGCGCGCAACGACTCGCTATGGATTGAGCCGGGAAGAAATATGTCATCCAACTCCGTGCTGTGCGCGGCCATGTCGTTGACCAGTGCGGCCCAGGCCGCGTGTGCCGGGGCGGGCCGGCCGAGCAGCGTTGCGCCACCCCGGATCGGCCGTGCGGCAGCCAGCATGCGAACTGGTGGGCTCGAATCCAGAGTCGAACCGTGCAGCGCAATGGGAATGGAGTCAATGAAGAAGTGCTTGGCGCGCTCGACCACGACGGGCGGCAGCGCGGCATATTCGAGGCCGGCGCGGAAACGGCCGAATGTCTGCGCCACGGTTGACCGCTCGCGGGGGGCGTGCGTTGGCGTGACCATGAAGCATTACCTCCCAGTACCGCCTGGCGCGGGCTATTCGGGACATAGTAACGAGTCGCTGTTGCATTATAGCTAGTGCATGCTGGCCGAACTGAGCAAAACACTCGCTCGCCGCATGAACAGACCTGGCCGGGTCGGCTCAGTCAAAGTCCGCCACTCTGCACTATCATGATGGACTCAGGAGGCCCCACACGTGTACCTGCGAAGCCAACCCGCACGACCCTCGTCGTGTACCAATCAGGCTGTCATAGCCGACATGCGAAACGCGCGATACAGCAAAGGCCGGTTGCTGATCGTCACGGCGTTCGCGTTGTCCGCGTCCGTGTTCATCAGCGCCTGTCAGTCGGCGGCGACGCCGGCCGTGACCGCACCGGGGCAGATCGCCACTGACGACGCTGCGCTCGCCGCCCGGGTGAAGCAGGCGCTCGTCGCGGACTCGGGGCTGAGATCGTTGCCGATCAGCGTCGCGACGTATCGAGGCGTCGTGCAGTTGTCCGGCTACGTGGATTCGGAAGTACAGATTCAGAAAGCGCTTGCTGTGACGCGCGGCGTGCCGGGGGCACAATCCGTGAGCAACGATCTGCACCTCCGGTCGCAATGATGCGACTTTGCCGGAAAACACGAGCCCCCGTGCTCTCACCGCCAATGCAGTGATTAACCGCCCCCAACATGTGTCTGGTCCGTAGCGATTCCGACCAGGCGTTGACCTTCTTCGCTGTCCTCGACTCTCCAGCCTCGCGCGACTAATGCTGCCCGTATGTGATCGGCTCTTTCCCAATCCCTCCCAGATCTGGCTCGCTCGCGTTCGTTGAGTAACACGCGAACGTCTTCCGGAATATCAGATATGACAGGTTTCCATTCGTGCAAACCGAGACCGAGCACAGTATCAAAGCTGTCCACGGTTGCTTTCAGAGTCGCGGGTGGCAGCTTGCTCCTCGTGAGTTCCCAAAGTACGGCAAGCGCCCTCGGCAGATTCAGGTCGTCGTTCACCTCAGCTTCGAAGCGGGCGGCGAATTCCGGATGGACGCGACCTGCGTCCGGCCACGTCGAATAGAGATGGCGCAGCCGGTTCAATGCCGTCTGCGCGCCATCGAGAGACGCCCAGTTGAAGCGCAGATTGCTTCGGTAATGGGCTGTCAGGCACAGATAACGGTAGGCGAGCGGATCAATGCTTCGACTTTGCAAGGTCTGAAGACGAATGAAATCCCCGCTCGACTTTGACATCTTCGTGTTCGTATCGAGCGTCAGAAAGTGTCCGTGCAGCCAGAAATTCGCAAGCCGCGTGCCGTATGCCGCTTCTGTCTGCGCAATCTCGTTGTTGTGATGCACGGCGATATGGTCCTCGCCGCCGCAATGGATATCAAACCACGTGCCGAGGTATTTAGCGGACATGGCCGAGCATTCGATATGCCAACCGGGAAAGCCGCGACCCCATGGGCTCTCCCATTCCATCTGCCGCCTGACGTCGGGCGGACTGAATTTCCACAACGCAAAGTCTGTGGCGTTCTTCTTCGCGCCGAGCGCGACCCGCTTCCCCGCATGCAAACCTGCGCGGTCTAGCCGCGCGAGATAGCCGTAATCATCCTGCTTACTGGTGTCGAAGTAGAGACCGTCGCCCGTCCGATACACGTAGCCAGTTCGTTCGAGCTCGCCAATGAACGCGATCTGTTCGGTGATGTGATCGGTCGCACGGCACCACACCGTTGGCTCCAGCAGGTGGAGGGCGTGCCAGTCCGCGATGAAGGCGTCGGTGTAGCGTCGAGCAACGGCCCACGCTGATTGCCCCGTTCGCTGGCTGCCTTTCTCCATCTTGTCTTCGCCTTCGTCTGCATCAGAAGTCAGATGGCCGACGTCAGTGATATTGACGACGTGCCGGACCTCGAAACCGTTACGCATCAGTACGCGGCGCAGGATGTCCTCGAACACGTAGGTTCTGAGATTACCGATATGCGCATAGTCATAGACGGTGGGCCCGCAGCAATACATGCCGACCCGACCGGCGTGGATTGGCGCGAACGGGCGCATGGTACGCGACCAGGTGTCATACAGCGCAAGCGGCATCGCGTCCCTCCATCCCCGCGGTACAGGGGCCAAAAAACAGAAAGGCCGCCGGTTTTGCAACGGGCGGCCAGAAGGCGTTCGCTTCAACGTGTAGCTTGATTGCTAGACGCAGCTTCCCCCCGGCACGTTCTGACAACATGCACGGATCAGAGAAGCGAGGAGCTTGGCGTGACTAGACATGTCGAGAATCGTAACGTCTGTTGGCTACCCAGGTCAATACCGTCGAAATGACCGCTTTCGGTGACGACTTGCGAACGACCGATCATTGCCACCACGGGAGTTCATGTCGTGGAAGGGTTGCGGATTTGAGGCGATTGCAATCCTTCGGATACCTACCGATTAAATTCGAGAGTCACTTTTACTGGCCTTCGCCGGTTCAGGTGAGATGCGAATGGAGATCGGGGGCCGTTTCGACCGCTGTACGGTCGTGCTGCAGATGTATTAGTGCCAGATGGCGCGCTTGCAATGGAGATGTATAACGCTCCGCCGCTATTCAGCGGTGGCATAAAAGAGTTGCTGGCTGCGATCGGCAAATCAACGAAAAGAGGCCAGAAAAAAGGCCTATTCGCGATGTAACCGCACGCACGTGACCGATAGAATTTCGCTACATACCGTCACGCGCCCGATACCTGTCGGATCGCTTTCTCACATCGGATTTCCGGTTAATTCAGCATGACACGGCTTGCACGGCACTACGTCCCAGAACAACCGCAGCACGTTATCTTGCAGGGGCTCACGGGGCCCGCATTCCTGGACGAAGGAGACTACCTGTACTTCCTCGCCTGCCTGGCGGACGCAGCGCGCGTCGCCGATCTGGCAGTCCATGCGTGGGTGCTCATGCCTGATGCGGTACAGTTCCTAGTCACGCCTTCATACGAATCGAGCGTGGCCATGGCGATGCAGGCGGTAGGCCGTCGCTACATCGAGACCTTCAACCGCCGCCATGGACGCCGCGGTACTGTGTGGCGTGGCGGTTACTGTGCGACAGTGATTGAGCCCGACCGGTATTTTCTGTTCGCGAGCCAGGTCATCGATCATGCGCCGGTGCGACACGGCCTCGTGGCAGAGCCGGGAAAGTACCAGTGGTCGAGCTACACGCATCACATCGGGCTGCGTGTCGATAGCTTCATCAAGGACCATCCGCTCTACCGGGCGCTCGGCAATACGCCGTTCGAACGCCACGAGGCTTACCGCGATTTGAGCGCGCAGACCCTTGACGAACTCGAGGTCAATAACCTGATGGAGTCGACGCTCAAGGGCTGGGTGCTCGGCAGCGCCGCGTATTGCGAGTGGGCGGCGCAGACAGCCAACCGGCGTTTGATGCCCTTGCTGCTGCGCGACCGGCCGCCCACGGTTCGCACGGCACGCCGCCTCGCGAACGTGGGCTAATGTAAAGAAGAATCTCCTCATCCATTCGAAGGACGAGATCGTCGGCGGATTCTCGGCCGAAGTTCGAATGGGTGACCAAAGGACAGTGGACGGGATTTCCGCTATGGCTATCGACGCGGTATTCATCGGCATACGCCGCCCGCCGAGGATACTCGCGCAGTAAGCCGTCAGTGAAGGCTGGCGATGAAAATGCGCAGTAAAAATTGTCAGGAAAAGTAAGCACTAAAAATGCGGCGCATTCAGTGGGCTATGCTAACGCCGATGCGACTAGCTTCAGTTTCTTACTAAATAATGAATAGCTTCGATTCGTCTATCGAAACATACCTGTCCAACATACACTTTGATCCATTCACGATCCGAACGATAGAAGCCATCGCGGATCTTTACACCTTCAAAGGCCTCGTACTCATTCCCGTGCTGTGGTGGATGTGGTTTCAGCAGGACGAGCGCCGCGAATGGCGGCGAGAAATGGTTCTCGCGACGCTGCTCAGTGGGCTCGTGGCGCTCTTCGTCGGAAGACTGCTGACCCACTGGCTGCCGTTCAGAGTGCGCCCCATCTATAGCGCCGAACTGCATCTGCACTTTGCAGGTAGCAATATCAAGGACGCACTGCTGACGAGTTGGAGTTCCTTCCCAAGCGATCACGCGATGCTATGGATGGCGATTGCCACCGGCATCTTCCTCGTGTGGCGCGGCATCGGTGTACTGGCGATTCTCTATACCGTGCTGTTCATTTGCGTTCCGCGCGCCTATCTTGGCTTTCACTACCCAACCGATTTGCTGATGGGCGCCGCTGTGGGAATCGCAATTACCTATGTCATGACGCGGGATGCGATTCGCGTGCGCTATGCGACTCCGGCGCTGCGATGGATCGAACTCCGCCCGGGACCTTCAGCGATGCTGGCCTTTATTCTGTGCATCGAACTCGTTACGCAGTTCGACGAACTCCGCAAGCTGGCGAGCGGTGTGATCCAAAATCTATGAAGCACGCGTTGCGGTGCGGCGCTGGAAGCGTGTCGACCGCAAGATACATGTGATTCGAGCGCACCCTTCTTCGTCCAACAACCTCGTCTACGGTGCGATCGTGTGGACACGATATGGCAACGACTCGGCGCGAGCACCCCGATTCTTGCTGTCTGATTGCTGCGAACACAAAGTGACGCGTAACGCGATCTGCTATGCCGCTTGTCGTCCTCGCAGACTCCGGCGTAATCCACCTCAGCCGAAACAACACGCGTGATGACCCGCGTCACCATAAGCCGCGCGTCGGTTTCAACGAGTATTGCAGCAAGAAACGGGGGGCAGCCGACTGCCTACGCCGATATCGTTCAGGCAGAGGGAAGCGATTGCGTTTCTCTCCCCCAACTTCAGTCAATGAGGAATCACCATGTCAAAGGAAGATGACAACAAAGCCGTCGTGGGCCGCTGGTTCGCCGATTTTTGGGGCAAGACATGCAATCTCGACATCGTCGATGAACTTGCCGCGCCCGACATGCTTCTTCAATACTCACTGCACGAACCGCGGCGTGGCCACGAGGACATCAAGGCATTCATGACCGATTTCCGCGAAGCGTTCCCGGACCTCAACTTCTGGGGCGCCGCCGATCTCATCGCCGAGGGAGACTATGTAGTTGGCCGCTGGGAGGGTGGCGGCACACATACCGGTCCGGCATTCAGCGATTTCCTCATCGGATCGTTGCCTGCTGCGACCGGTCGGAAAATGCACTTCACCGGCACAACTGTGCTTCGGCTCAAAGACGGCAAGATAGTTGAAGAAATCGGGCTGGACGACGGCGTGACCGCGCTGCAACAACTTGGACTCATCAACGCAGCGTGATCGAAGGCGCAGCGCTTCCGCTGTCTTCAAGCAACGCTTTGCACATCAACACCACAACGACAACGGGCCGGGCGCGTCCCGGCCTGTTCCGTGGGCATGACGCTAAACGTGAAGGTCAGTCTTGAGGCAACAGCGACACATTGAAGGTCAACCAAGGCGAGCCAAAACCTACTCAGAATAGAATCCCGAACCCACCAGGCCTGGAACTCCGTCGATCTTGACTGCCTTCACATAGGTCCATTTATGCGATGGCTGACTCTGCCCCGGTCTCAGGAACATGTAGTCAACCCAGCCCGATCCCTTTGTTTCAACTGTCTGGATCATGGCGTCATGAAACGGCTTGCCGTTGGTATCTTTCTGACCGCTGACGTTGGTCCCCTCACGGGCTGGGAAGGCCGGATTCAACAATACATTTTCCTTCAAATCGTAAACGAACAGATAGGTGTCGCCGTGGAACCACTCGCTGCCTTTGATTCTGAACTCGGAAAACGCGACCTTGCCTTTACTTCCGATCAACGCCGCGGCTTTGTCGACCAGCGCTTCGGTTTGCTTTGCTGTCTCGGACGTCGGTGGAGATGACTGAGGAAATGCAGGCGACGCGGGACCGAATAATCCAGCCAGTAGCAATATGCTGGTAACGAGAGCTTTACCGTTCATAGCAGTATCTCCAGCGGCTGAGTTCAGCGCTGCTCTGTACATCGGTCGCTCTTCCCGGCCTGAAATGGTGATGTTGGATCTGTGCGGCCTCCGCGCGTGACCGCATTGCGGTAGCGCCTGGCGCCACGCTCGACGAGCACCCCACAAGAGCGGATTGTGGAAGTGAAGCGCCTTCTGTATGCAAAAGGCTAGCGCACGGACCGCAGCCTGGCCAGAATCGTTTTCCCGCATCAGCGGACGGTCGCGAATGGCGGAAACCGGCCGATTGCACCAGTTCGACCAACGTTTTACGTAGCAGGCGTTGGACTCTTCAATTACAGGTTCCAGGCGGTTTAAACCCCGCGCATGACAACCCGGCAGCCACGAGCGCGAAAAAGACGGGCGAACAGGTACGGCGCGCGCAAGCCGCTCCGACTAGCGAGACTGTTCGATAAACGCTTCGAACGCCGCCGCGTAATCCGGATGCCAACGAGACAAGGCAGGCCTGTTTTCTACGATATCCCCTATGGCCCATAACATGCGGCGCTCGTCGAGCGAGCGCGGCACGTCGTTATCCGGACACAGGATGTAGAAGTCGCCAGCGCTGAGGCGCTCAAGCATGAACTCGACGGTCTGCTCAGGTGTCCATGCGCCAGCGGGCTTTTCCGTCCGGCCTTTGCGGGTCAACTCCGTGAACACGAAGCCGGGAATGAGCAAATGTGCGCTTACGTTGCACCCGGCGGTGTTACGGAGTTCGTGTTGGAGCGCCTCCGTGAACGCCTTCAATCCGGCTTTCGACACGTTATACGCCGGGTCCCCAGGCGGTGTCGTAATGCCTTGCTTTGAACCCGTATTGATGACAAGCCCTGGTCGACCGCGCTTGATCATGTCCGGTACGAAAACCTGCGTGCCGTGGATTGGACCGCACAAATTCACGCCCAGCACGCGCGTCCAGTTCTCGGCGGGACTGAACATAGAGCTGCCCGGTTGAACGCCGGCGTTGTTCATCAAGACGTCGGTGCCGCCAAATCGTTCGACCACGGCTGAGTGCAGACGGCGGACATCGTCAATAGCACTGACATCGGTTTCGAGTCCAAAGACGTCCTGCGCGCCGCTCGCGCTCAACCTGGCGATTTCTTCCACGGCATGCGCAATTCGATCGGCATCGCGGTCTGCAATGCAGATACGAAGTCCAAGCCCGGCAAACCGCTTTGCCGCAGCCAGGCCGATACCGGACGCGCCACCAGTGATGACGGCAACGGCTCCCTTGGCCAGAGCAGGATGAGACATTTGTCGAGTTCCTTGATGAGTGCCGGGGTGCTTGCGCAACTGCTGCAACTATCCCGATGCGCTTAGATAGAATGGAACGAGAGTAGCACCATTTACTACGCCATAACCCGTGCCACGCATTCGTGCAATCGAAGCACATCATATCGGGCGAGACTATTGAGCAACGCGAAACCTGTCTTTTCCGTTCACGTCTTCAAACATGAGTCGCGATAGTGAATACTCCCGTCGATGCGATGCCGCATTCAACGGGCAAGCTGTGACATGAGCAAGCTGTCTTTACCGCAAACCTATCGGAATGGCTGCATACGTTTGCAGCAGAATCGTTACCCACCGTGACCTCTTCCTCCAAAATCGAACCAATCGATTTTTCAGCGCCCGCAGCGCTGGTAGCACAGCGGCTGATCGGCGCGATCTTGACGGTGGACGGCGTAGGCGGCCGTATCGTCGAGACGGAGGCGTACGATCCCGAGGAACCCGCGTCGCATGCTTTCTGCGGGCCAACGGCGCGCAACACCACACTTTTCGGGCCGCCCGCACATACCTACGTGTACCGCTCGTACGGCATTCATTGGTGCCTCAATTTCGTATGTCGAGAAGAAGGTCACGGCGCCGGGGTACTGATCCGCGCGATCGAACCGTTGACCGGTCTGGACGCGATGCGCCAGCGGCGCGGGCTCGAACCGATCCGCCTGCTCTGTTCTGGACCGGGCCGCGTTGGACAGGCACTTGGTATCACACACCGGCACAACGGCATGTCATTGCTTGAAGCGCCTTTTCACGTCGAAGCGCCGCAACAACCGGCGTCGATCGTGACGGGGCCACGCATCGGCATTACCAAGGCAGTCGCGTTGCCCTGGCGTTTCGGCCTCGCCGCGTCGAAGTTCTGGAGCAAGCCGTTTCCAAAGCACACTTGAGTGCTCAATCGCGCTTCATGGCTATGCGCGCGTCACAACTGTCCTATCGACAGCAATCATTTTGTCGTGGCGTCTTCGAGTATGCGCGAGGTACGGGTCCGTAGACGTGGCCCCACGAAGTCGAGAAAAGCGCGCAACTTGAGCGGCAGAGGCGTCTGTCCTTTATGCACGAGACTGATGGGCAACGGCGCCGACTCGAACTTGTCGAGCACGACGCTCAATGCGTTGTCACGAATCGCGTCCGCGACCTGATAAGACAACACACGTACCAGTCCAACACCGAGCATCGCGGCTGCAATCGCCGCTTCCGCCGTGTTGACTGCAAGCCGTGAATGAACGGGCACAGACACTTCTGACTTGCCGGACCCAAACACCCAGGCACGCGTGGATGCCAGCACCTCGAAGGTAATGCACTCGTGCGCCGCGAGATCGCGCGGCTTGACAGGCTCACCATGCGTTGCCAGATACGCGGGACTCGCGCAGACGACCCGGCGCACAGTTCCCACTCTCGTCGCCATGAGCGTGCTATCGGGCAGTTCTCCAATGCGGATGGCGACGTCTGCTTGCTCCTCCATCAGATGCACGACGCGATCCGTGAGCACGAGGCTCACGTCGATTTCCGGATAGTGTGCGAGAAATTCCGCAACCACGGGCACGACGTGCAAGCGCCCGAACACGACGGGCGCCGTGACCACGAGTTCGCCCTTGGGGGACGCGTATTCCCCCGTCGCCGCGCGCTCGGCTTCTGCAATCTCATCGAGGATGCGCCGGCACGCTGCCACATACGAGGCGCCCGCTTCCGTCAATGAAAGCTGCCGCGTCGTGCGTTGGATAAGACGCGTCTTCAGATGCGATTCCAGTTCTCCCACCTTGCGACTCACCGTTGCCAACGGCATGCCGAGGCGCCGCGCGGCGGCCGACAAGCTGCCCGAGTCGACGACAGCGACAAGGATGGACATGGAATCAAGCCGATTCATCGGATGGCCCTATCAAAAAATGGAAGGATGATTCCCGATGTTGGGAGATTCTCTTTATAAATGCAAGCGCATAACCTTCTGGCTGTGGGCCACGGCACCTTGCCGCACATGCCCTGAAGATCGAAATAAAAGGAGAGTGCCGTGAACGGCCTGCCAGATACATCCAAAAATCCCCAGCCCCACGCAGCCGCGTCACGCGCGAAGATCGTCATGATGGCCGTTATCGCCGGCGCGGTGATCACCAACATCTACTGCACGCAGCCAATCCTGCCGTTGATCGCTTCCGGCCTGCAGGTCGACCTGACCACCGTCGATCTGGTCGCCGGCGCGGCGCTGCTGGGCTTTGCAACTGGCCTCGCCTTGCTGTTACCGCTGGGCGATCGCTTCGACCGGCGCAAGCTCGTGCTCGCGCAAATCGCGCTCGCCTTCGTCTTTGCGCTGAGTTCCGCGCTTTCACCCGGCATCTGGCCGCTGATTGGCGCGTCTTTCGGTCTTGGCATCGTCAGTTGCGTGCCCCAGCAGCTGGTACCCTTCGCTGCCGTCATGTCATTGCCGAGTGAACGCGGGCGTTCCGTCGGCACGGTCGTCAGCGGCATCATGGTCGGCATCCTGCTGGGCCGTACGATCAGCGGCGTGATCGGCGCGGCCTACGGTTGGCGCGCGGTGTACGGCGTAGAAGCGCTGTTCATGATCCCGGTCTGGATCGCTGCCGCGTCGCTGCTCCCGCGCGGCGTGCCTTCCACCGATCTTTCCTACGGGCGCCTGCTCGCTTCACTCTGGCCACTGGTTCGGGACAATCGCCCGATTCGTGAATCGATGATTGTCCAGGCGCTGCTGTGGGCCTGCTTCAACGCGTTCTGGGTCAATCTGGCGGCGCTTCTGGCAAATGGACCGCAGCATCTTGGCAGCGCGTGGGCTGGCGGCTTTGGAATCATCGGTGCGACGGGCGCTCTAGCCGCTTCACTCGGAGGCCGCGCGACAGATCGACTCGGCTCGCGGGCTGTCATTGCGGCCAGCATAGGCATCGTAACGCTCGCCTATCTGCTGCTCGCCGGCGCGGAGTCCTCGCTGACGTTCCTGATCATCGGGGTCATCGTGCTCGATATCGGTGTGCAATCGGGTCTCGTGTCCAACCAGACGCGCGCCTTTGCCGTCGATCCCAAGGCGCAGGGCCGCATCAACAGTCTCTACATGACGGCTACTTTCTCCGGCGGCGCCATCGGCGTCATGATCAGCGGCTGGCTGATGACCCGCTTCGGCTGGACGGGCGTCGTGATCTTCGGCATTGCATTGGGGCTCGTTGCTTCTGCATATCACTGGCTTGGTGGCAGCCGACGCATGCGAAGTGCGGCCCAATCGTGACTTCGATCATGCGATAAGTGCGCGTTACGCAGTGGCCTCAAGGTCGACGGATTGATCCGCCCGATCTATACGTCGCGGCATGCCATACACGCTCTGGACACCCCGCATTTGCTGTCGGCATTGCATAGGTGTCACGTTGATACGCCTGAGGAAGACCATTCGCATATGCGTGGCATTGTGGAAACCGCATTTGAATGCGATGGTCTTCAGAGGATCGTCCGTCCCACCTAGTATCTTTCTCGCCGCGTCGACACGAAGTTCTTCGACAAATGCGGATGGCGTCATCTGCGCATGTTTGGCAAACAGCCTCGAGAAATTTCTTCTGCTAACCGCGACGGCGCTGGCAAGCTCTTCGATCGACAGTTCATCGGCAATATGATCGGTGACGTATCGCTGTACCTTCTCGATGAGCGTGTTCTTGCCCGCGGCGGGATCGATATAAGGTCTGCCCTCATGATCCATGTCCATGCCAAGACGCGTCGCGATCCGTGCAGCGAATGCATGGCCCCAGTCGTCTGCGACCTGAGATAGACAAAGATGCCAGCCCGCCGTCGCACCGGCGGATGAGACCAGGTTGCCATCGCGTATCAGGACCTTGTCGGGACGAATTCGAGCCAGCGGGAACTCCCGGGCCAAAGAACTGGCGTCCGCCCAACTGACGGTGACTTCCCTGCCATTGAGCACACCTGCGTGCCCCAATAGAAACGCCCCATTGCAGATCGAGCCGATTCGCTTCGACTGGAAAGCGCGATCGCGCAGCCAGTCGAGGAAGTCGCGTTTCGGGCGAGAGTTCGACAAGTGCGGTCTACCCGTTACCAGCAAAACATCGACCGATGTTTGAAACGCTGTGTAGTCGAACGGGACGGAGAGCTGCATCGAATTCGAGCAGGCTATATGGCCCGCGCGCTCACCTACTAACGAAACCTGATACTGACAGGCTGCCCGCAGACATTGATTCGCTTCGGAAAAGACATCGAGTGCGCCGGCAATATCCAGCGCATGCACACCGTCAAGCACGACAATAGCGATTTTCATTTTCCGGATCCGCACGTGTGCGACTGGAACGACATTATCTTGCGCGTGACTACCCGGATCGACATGATCGCAATCACGTTCGACCTTGTTGTCAAAGGTAGTTGCATAGCCTACAGATAACCACCCTACTATTGTTTGAAACCGTCACTGCAATAGGATGGACGGCTCATACTTCCGTATAGTCAGGGTGGTATGCGCGCTGAAGAAGGCTTGGCGAGCGGGTGCTTTCCAGAGAGCTATCGTCACCCGATCCGCTGAACCCATTGACTGCGCCAGTCTGGTGCGTCGAAAGGGTCCGCAAAGTACTGGGTCTCGTGCATGACCTTAGTGTCATGGAACTTCATGATGCTCACGACATATGTCGCGCGGTCCGTGTAATTGATCGTGTATTCCGTGATCCAGAGATCGCCGCTTCCCTGAATTCGCCTGACATCGAAACCGGAAGGCTGGCCGGGATGATGACCGCGCAACGCCTGCAAATTGATTCGTCCGACAATACGTTCACCTGACTGCGGGTAATCGCAGACGGCATCGTCGTGATAGATATCATGTTCCAGGTCGAGATCCCCTTCCGCCGACGCTCGCCAGTGCGTATTCAGGACTTCACGAATCTGTTCCTCTTTCATTCGCCACCTCCGGCATCAGGATGTGAACTCGGGCTTTTGTAATCTCGGTCGCAAGCAATGCGTGTGCGGGTGTTGCCAGTGCGAACCCGGCGACCAATGTCAGCAGCATAGGCCCAAATGCCCGCAGGCGCGCCATTAAGCGTCACGCATACGGTAGGACAAGCTCCGATCCCGACTCATCGATGGCCTTCTCCCACGTGCTGTGTTTTTTTCACGTCAGCCATTTGTTGTGGCACGTCCGGATGTTCGGAGCCCCGCGATACGCGGGGCTCCTTGTTTACTGTCGTTTCAGATCGAGATTCGCCTAACGAACCGACGCCCGCATCCCTGCATTCAGGCGGCGCCGATACGTGGTATTCCGCGTTGCCAGCCAGTAGTAAAGCGGCGACGTCAGAACGAGGCCGATCACCCATGAAAGATCCGCGCCATCCAGATAGCCCGGGACGGGGCCGGCATACATCGGTGTGTTCATGAACGGAATCTGCACGGCAATACCCACTGCGTACGCAATGAGCGCTTGCGGATTGAAGCGCCCGTAAATGCCGCCGTCCGCCTCAAAGATCGAATCGATGTCGTACTTGCCTTTATGGATGACATAGAAATCGATCAGATTGATTGCCGTCCACGGCACGAGCACGACGAGCAGCGCAAGCACGAGATCGACCAGATTGCCCACGAAGTTCGTCGAAGCCCCGAGCGCCGCATAGCAGCACGCAGCAAGAATGACGAACGAGAACACCGCGCGCGTTTTGGCCGTCGGAATCCAGCGGTACTCAAAGGTCTGCACCGACGTGATCGCCGCGAGCACCGCGCCGTAGAGATTCAACGCGTTATGACTGATGACGCTGAGCAGGAAAAGCACCAGCATCGGCAAGCCGAGCGGTCCCGTCGCCTGCTTGACGGCATCCATTGCATCGACGCCGGGCGGCACCGCCAGCACGGCAACGGCGCCGAACACGAACGCGAGCGTCGAGCCGATCGTACAGCCCAGATACGTTGCCCAGAACGTCGACGCGACACTGACATTCTCAGGCAGGTAGCGCGAATAGTCGGACACGTAAGGCGCAAACGCGATTTGCCAGAGCGCCGACAGCGAAACCGTCGCAAGCCAGCCGGCGATATTGAAACCGCCGCGCGTCAGAAAGTCCGCCGTCGAAACGTGCGTCAGGATGTACCAGAAACCAACAAAGATGCCGATGCCGAGCACCCACGTCCCGATCCGGTTCAGTATGTGTATGAAGCGATAACCGACGATGCCAATCAGCCCCGAGCCCAACGCACCGACGATGATGCCCACCGGTACGGGAACACTCGATTCGATTCCGTGCAGCGATTTCCCGGCCAGCACGATGTTGGAAGCGAAGAAGCCCACATACATCACGCCCGCGATGACCGTGACGAGCAGCGCGCCCCATGATCCAAACTGGGCCCGGCTCTGGATCATCTGCGGAATGCCCATCTGAGGGCCTTGCGCCGAATGCAGCGCCATCAGCACGCCGCCTACAGCCTGTCCCACGACGATCGCGACGATGCCCCAGAACAAATTCAGATGGAAAAGCTGGACGCCGAGCGCGCCCGTCACGATAGGCAACGGCGCGATATTGCCGCCGAACCAGAGCGTGAACAGATCGCGCACCTTACCGTGACGATCCTCGCGTGGCACATAGCCAATCGTGTGTTTTTCGATCAATTGGGAAGCTTTGCTGTCCGTGGTGGCCAAGATGCTGTCTCCTGTCTCGCGCAGCTGCGCTGCGCTATTCAGCGGCTCAGGCGTGGCCCGAGCGCGCTCGTTGCTTGCATTCATCCGTTTGAATCACGCGCCGGATCGGGTCGAGAGGTGATACGCCAGTCGCGTCAACATCGCATCGCACGCTTCGAGTTGTTCGACTGTGACGAATTCGTCCGGCTTGTGTCCCTGGTCCATGCTGCCCGGTCCGCAGACCACGGCGGGTATGCCCGCCTGATTGAAGAGTCCGCCTTCGGTGCCGAATGCCACCGTGCCGAACTCGCGGGAGCCACACAGCAGTGCGAGTAGCTGCGCTGCGTCGCTGTCGGGCGGCGTCGCGAGACCGGGATAGGCCGAGAGCGACTCGAGGCGAATATCGGTTTCGGCATTCACCGCGCGCATCTTCGGCAATAGCTGGGTCTGCGCGTAAGTCTGCAATTCGTCGGCCACGTGTGTTGCGTCGTAGCCAGGCAGCGCCCGCACTTCGAAATCGAACTCACATTCGGCCGGCACGATGTTGAGCGCGCGCCCGCCTTTGATGACACCCGTCTGCACCGTCGAGTACGGCGGATCGAAGCGTTCGTCGTGCTGTTCAGGCAAAGACAACTTCTCGCCGATCTCGTCGAGACGGTTGATCAGACGCGCCGCGTACTGAATCGCGTTGACACCGTAAGGCGCGTACGCCGAATGGCAAGGCGCGCCCTTTACCTGGCAGCGCATCGCCAGCTTGCCTTTGTGACCCAGCACCGGCTTCAATTCCGTCGGTTCGCCGATCAGGCACAACGCAGGCTTGTGCGCGCGCTTTGCGAGTTCCGCGAGCATCGGCCGCACGCCTAGACATCCCACTTCTTCGTCATAAGAGAACGCGAGATGCACGGGCACTCTCAGATCGCGCGCGAGAAACGCAGGCACCGCTGCCAATACCGATGCGATGAAGCCCTTCATATCCGCCGTGCCGCGTCCGTACAGGCGCCCGTCTTGTTCGCTCAGACGGAACGGCTCGACCGTCCACGGCTGGCCGTCGACGGGCACCACGTCGGTGTGGCCGGATAGCACGATGCCGCCGCCAGCATCAGGGCCGATCGTCGCGAACAGATTCGCCTTCGTGCGCTCTGCGTTATAGAACAGCTCGCTATGAACACCGAGATCGCCGAGGTAGTGCCGGATGAAATCGATCATCTCCAGATTGGAGTTCCGGCTGACGGTGGGAAATCCGATCAGCCGTTCGAGCAGCGCGCGGCTCGAGTTGTCACTCATCGCCCGGTACTCCATAACTCGGCGCGGCCGTTGGATTGAGCGCGCGGGTCACGTAATCCTGCATTTGCGGCTTGTACGCTTGCCAGAGGCCGTCGAGCTTGCCGATGGGATCGTCATCGGCCCAGTCGATGCGCAAATCCACGATCGGCCAGCTCTGATCGCCGACGATCTTCAGCGCCGCCGAATGCACAGGGCCCGCTTCGCCGCCCGCATTGATAGCGGCATGCATCGCAGCAAGCAGCCGATCGGCAAGCGCGCCTTCTGCATTCGCGAACGCAGGCGCCATCGCCTCGATCACGTCGATGCCCGCAAGCATGTTGCCCGCCGCGACGCATTGCTCGCCCGCCACCGCGTGATACGTGCCCAGCGCTTCCTTGCCGCTGAAAAACGCGGTGCGTCCGCTGGCGTCGATCACCGTGACCTGTCGATACTCGCTCCAGTCGTTCGCACCGAGCGCACGGTCCAGCGCCGCGGCAGGTTCGAGTAGCGTGTGCTCCAGCAGATCGAGAATCTGCGGGCCGAGCGCGGGCAGCGTCACGTTCTGCGTCGCCACTGCGCCCACGCCTGCGCGCAGCCACGGGCATCGCGCGCCCACTGCGATGCTCGAAGAACTGATCGCGATGCCGAGTTGCCCCGTTTCCGCACAACGTCCGACGATAGAAAAAGTCATGTCGTGTTCCTCAGCCCTGAGACCGCGTCCATCCTTCCGGAATGACGGCGATCACGTCGATCTCCATCAGCCACTGCGGCTGACCCAAAGCCGTGACGACCAAGCCCGTCGAAATCGGGAACACACCCTTCAGCCACTTGCCGACTTCCTGATACACGGGCTCGCGATACCGCACATCCGTCAGATACGTGGTCGTCTTGACGACGTGCGACAGGTCGCTGCCCGCTTCTTCGAGCAACTGCTTGAGGTTCTTCATTGCCTGCTCGGCCTGCGCGCGCGGATCGCCGAGTCCCACGAGCTTGCCGTCGAAATCGGTCCCCACCTGGCCGCGCACGTACACCGTATTGCCTGCGCGAACGGCCTGACACAGGTCGTTGTCGAGCGTCTGATTCGGATACGTGTCCTTCGTGTTGAACATGCGAATACGGGTATGCGTAGGTTGGCTCATCAATGCACCTTGATACGAAATAAAGGGAGAATGCGGGTCGGGTTCGTGGACGCGTCAACTCAGGTCGAGTTCGCTGACTTTGTGAATGCGTGAATCGGCTACAGCGGCGTCGTTCGTCGCCTTTGCGTGGCTATCAGGCGCATCGTAGTACGCGAGATATTTGCGCTGCGTCGCGATGTGATCGGCAATGTGCTTCGCGTCATGCCACACGCCCCAGATAAATGCGGAACCGCGACGCGACAGCCACGGAAGACCAAGAAAATAGATGCCCGGTTCTTTCGAAACACCACGCTGATGCTTCGGCTTGCCTTTGTCGTCGAAGGCATCGACTTGCAGCCAGTTGAAATCGACGGCATAGCCCGTTGCCCAGATGATCGACGTCACGCCTGCCTTGACCAGATCGAGTTCGATAATCGGATTGATCACACAGTCCGGGTCTGCAGGAATGACGCGCGCTTCGGGTTCTTCCGGAAGATCGAGACCGTTGCGGGCCGCGTAGGCATCCGCTGCATCGAGCAGCGATAGATAATTTTCATCACCACGCGCGATGTTGTCCGCGAGATCCGAGTCGAACGTTACGACGCTATCGTCGAACGATTTCGTCAGACCAACGAGCGTGACGCCCTGATGCGCCAGACGTCGAAAGTCCACCGTATGGCCGCCGCGCGCGCCGCTCACCGCGATGGTCACGTGCTCCTTACCAGGGCGCATGACTTCGGCATCCCACTCACCGAGCACGCCGAGCCACCAGCAGAAGTCGCGGCCGCGATAGCCGCGCGGCGGACGATCGTGCGGCCCGACGGACAGATACACCTGCCTGCCCGAACGCTGCAATTCATCCGCGATCTGCACGCCCGACGAACCTGCGCCGATCACCAGCACGCCGCCTTCTGGCAACTGTTGGGGATTGCGATAGTCGGCGGAATGAATCTGCGTGAACCGATCTGATTTCGGCGCGACGGCGGGAATCAACGGGCGTTGAAACGGTCCCGTCGCGACGACCACACGGTTGGCTTCGAAGGTACCGTCCGAGGTCTCGACAGTGAAACCCTGGTGACCCGCATTGCGCACCACCTTCTTCACTTCGACGCCGGTGCGGATCGGCGCATCGAATTTCTTCGCATAGGCGACGAAGTAATCCGCGACCTGATCCTTCGACGCGAAGCCATCCGGATCGACTTCGGCGAACTCCAGATTAGGGAAACGATCGTGCCACGCGGGTCCATTCGCAACCAGCGAATCCCAGCGTCCCGTGCGCCACCGCTCGGCGATGCGCTCGCGCTCCAGCACGATATGCGGCACGCCGATGTTGCTCAAATGTTCGCTCATCGCCACGCCGGCCTGACCGGCGCCGACTACGAGCGTGTCGATTGACGTTGTTTTCACTGCCATGGCTAAGTCCTTCTCAAAGGCGGTTTGATTCGAGCCGTCGTGACGTCGCGTTCGATGCAGGCGAAGCGACTTGTCGAACGGCGCGCAGCACCGTGAATCAGCTGTCCTGGTGCAGAATCTACGCGTGCCCCTCGAATCCGAAAAATATATTTAAAAAATGCATTGCATCCGATTTACCTATGCAGCGTTTTTTGACCGCCTCACAATGGTGCGCAATGAACGCCCGAATCTGGAGCATTGCCGATGGAAAATCATCCCCTGCGTTACTCGCTTCGTCAGCTGCGCTATTTCGTGGTCACGGCGGAAACGCTGTCGTTCACGGCCGCCGCGAAGCGCCTGCATATCTCGCAGCCGTCGATCTCGACGGCACTCGCCGACCTCGAATCGTCATTCGGCGTACAGCTTTTCATCAGACATCACGCGAGCGGCCTGTCGCTCACGCAAGCGGGCCGCGATCTGCTCGGACAGGCGCGTAATCTGCTGAAGATCGCCGAAGAATTGCAGACATCGGCCAAAGAGATGGACGGCGGCATGACGGGCTCGATTGCGCTCGGCTGCCTGGTGTCGCTCGCCCCGCCCTTGATGCCGAGGCTCATCAGCCGGTTCGCGAGCGAGCACGCGGGCATTTCGTTTCGAACGGTCGAAGCGCATCAGGACGGCCTGCTAAGAGGCCTGCACGACGGCTCGCTCGACATAGTTCTGACCTATAGCCTCGACCTGACGGAAGACATCGCCTTCACGCCGCTGTTGTCGCTGCCGCCGTACGTGATCCTGCCGACCTCTCACCGTCTTGCCCGCGCGCGCAAGGTGTCGCTGACGGACCTGTTGCACGAGCCTTATGTGATGCTGGATCTGCCGCATAGCCGCGAGTACTTCGCCGCGCTGTTCGATGCCGTGGGCAGCCGGCCCGTGCCGGCGTTCCGCTCGTCGCAACCGGAAGTCGTGCGCGGCATGGTGGCGAACGGACTCGGCTACAGCATCCTCAACTTTCCGCTCAAGTCGAACCGTACCGTGGACGGCGAAGACTTCGTCGTGAAGCGCTTCAAGGACAACGTCAACGCGACGACGCTCGGCATCGCGCAATCGCGCACGATGCGGCCCAGACAGGTGGTGCAACGGTTTGCATCGTATTGCGAGACCTATATCCGGCGGCTGCATCTGGACACGTAATCCTGTTTGAAACGCGCGTCAAAGCCCGCGTGAGCAGCATCCGCGCTACATAGTAAAAAGCTTTGCTTTGCATCCAAAAACAATATTTTGGCTGGGAATTTGGCTTGATAGATTGATGTCCATGTCGAGCGCAACACCACGCAATCCAGCGTCGGCGCGCTCTCGGTAGCTCGAAACAAGGAGGGCGACATGGCACATCCGGTAAGGACGATCGCAATAGAAGCGCTGGTCGATGAGCTGCTGACCGGTTGCGATCGACCCTTCAGCGAAGCGCGCTCGATGCCGCCCGGTGTCTACACGTCACCCGAGTTTCTCGCGCTGGAAGAGCGCGATATCTTCTCGCGCGAGTGGCAATGCGTCGGCCGCGCGAGCGCGCTGAAGAATGCCGGCGACTATCTGACTGCGCGGATCGGCGATCAACCGATCGTCGTGCTGCGCGACGAGCAGATGCAATTGAAGGCGATGTCGAATGTCTGCCTGCATCGCATGTCGGTGCTGCTCGAAGGACGCGGCAACGTGCGCCGGATCGTGTGCCCGTATCACGCGTGGAATTACTCGCTCGATGGCGCGCTGAAGGGTGCGCCGCTGATGGATCGGCAAGAAGGCTTCTGCAAGGAAAGCTATCGCCTGCCTGCCGTGCGCTGCGAAGAATGGCAGGGCTGGATCTACGTGACGCTCGATGAAAACGCCCTGCCCGTTCACACGCGGCTCGCTGAATTGAACGAGTTGATCGGCGCATACGGCATGTCCGACTACATCGAAACTTTCTATGAAGAACACGTCTGGGACACGAACTGGAAGATCCTCGCGGAAAACTTCATGGAGAGCTATCACCTGCCGATGCTGCATCGCGCGACGGTAGGCCCGCATTCGCGGCTCGAAGAAATGGAATGCCCGCCCGGCCTTCCAGCCTTCAACTATCACTGGATCACGAAGGAAGCGTCCTTGCCGATCGGCAACGCGCATCCCGACAACACGCGTCTAACGGGACACTGGCGCAAGACGACCGCCCTGCTCGCTATTTACCCAACGCATCTCGTGACGCTGACGCCGGGCTACTTCTGGTATCTCGTGCTACAGCCCGAAGGCGTGGGGCGTGTGCATATCCGCTTCGGCGGTGGACTGGCGCCGGAATTCGTCGCCGATCCGCAAGCGCATGAATACATGGCAACGCTCAAGAAGCTCCTCGACGACGTGAACGCGGAAGACCGACGCGGCGTGGAAGCGGTATTTCGCGGCGTGCATGCACCGCTTGCCAAACCCGGTCATCTGAGCCATCTCGAACGCCCTAACTATGACTTCGCGCGCTATCTCGCGGCGAAGATCGGCACGCATTGACTACGACGCAACACCGACAGGACGCCAGCACGATGTCAAACCCTTCCTTCATCTCATTCTCGGGCGTGAGCAAATCGTATGACGGCGCGCATTACGTCGTCGACGATCTGAACCTCGACGTGCGCAAGGGCGAATTCCTGTCGCTGCTCGGGCCGTCGGGATCGGGCAAGACCACCACGCTGATGATGCTCGCGGGTTTCGAAACGCCCACGCAAGGCGAGATTCGCCTCGATGGACGTCGACTCGACGACAAGCCGCCGCATCAACGCGACATCGGCATGGTGTTCCAGAATTACGCGCTCTTTCCCCATCTGACGATTGCTGAGAACGTTGCGTTTCCGCTTTCGGTGCGTCGCGTGAGCCGCGCCGAGCAGAAAACGCGCGTGAAGCGCGCGCTGGAAATGATTGAGCTGCCGCATCTGGCGAACCGCCGTCCTTCGCAACTTTCCGGCGGACAACAGCAGCGCGTCGCGCTGGCACGCGCGCTAGTGTTCGAGCCAAGCGTCGTCTTGATGGACGAACCGCTCGGCGCGCTCGACAAGCGTCTGCGCGAAACGATGCAATACGAAATCATGCGCCTGCACCGAGAACTGTCGCTGACGATCGTCTACGTGACGCACGATCAGGCCGAAGCGCTGACGATGTCGAACCGCGTCGCCGTCTTCTCCGATGGCCGCATCCAGCAGGCCGCCACACCGAGCGAGCTATATGAGAATGCGCAGAACGCCTTCGTCGCGAACTTCGTCGGCGAGAACAATGGGCTGACGGGACGCGTCATCAACGTAAGCGACGATAGCGCGACTCTCGCACTGGCGGACGGCAGCATCATTCGCGGCCGCTGCGAAAGCGGTCTGCGCGAAGGCGACGACGCGATGCTGGCGCTGCGCCCCGAGCGCGCACATATCCCGAGTGCCGAAGGCACGCAAATCGACGGACACAGCAACGTCGTGCAAGCCCGCGTCGAAGAACTGGTGTACTGCGGCGATCATCACCGCGTACATCTGAAGCTCGGCGCGCGCGACGCCATCGTCGTCAAGGTGCCCAACACACAGCGTCACGCACTGCCTGAGCCAGGCAACATGGTCGAGGTCGCATGGCGCCACGACGATTGCAAGATTCTCGCAATGACGGCAAGCGCGCATCGCAACGCGCCTGCCAATTACTCCCCGCCGTCTCCGTTACCTACCATCATTACGACCACCGCACCTGCAGGAGCCAACTGACATGCGTACTCAAATCAAGGCACAACGTGCCGCACTTGCCGCACTCTCCGTCTTCGCGTTCTTCGCCGCCGGTGCTCAGGCAGCGGAAACACTTTCCGTCGTGACGTTCGGCGGCGCCTATGAAGCGGCTGCGAAGAAAGCCTATTTCGAGCCGTTCACGCAAGCCACGGGCGTAGGCTTTTCGACGGAATCCTATGACGGCGGCCTCGCCAAGCTCTCTGCGATGGAGCAGGCGAAGAACACCACATGGGACCTGATCGACCTCGAAACGAACGATGCAATCACCGCCTGCGACGAAGGCCTGCTGCAGAAGTTCGACAAGAAATCGTTGGGCAAGACGAGCGATTTCATTCCCGGCTCGATCAGCGATTGCGCGGTGGCGAGCATGGTCTGGTCCACCGTCTTCGCCTACGATGCGAGCAAGCTGAAGACCGCGCCGACCACGGTCGCCGACTTCTTCGACCTGCAGAAATTCCCGGGCAAGCGCGGACTGCGCAAGTCGCCGAAGGTATCGATGGAATGGGCGCTGATTGCCGACGGCGTCGATCCGAAGGACGTTTACAAGGTGCTCGCCACGCCCGCAGGCGTCGATCGCGCGTTCAAGAAGCTCGATACGATCAAGAAGAACATCGTCTGGTGGGAATCGGGCGCACAGGCCCCGCAGTTGCTCGCGGACGGCGCGGTGGTGATGACGCAGGCCTACAACGGCCGCATCGACGATGCCGCGAAGAAAGACAACAAGCCGTTCAAGGCCGTCTGGGACGCGCAGGTCTATGACTTCGACTGGTGGGGCATTCCGACGGGCGCGAAGCACGCGGACGCGGCGGCGAAGTTCATCGTTTCCGCTTCGCAGCCGAAAGCGTATGCGGATCTGTCGAAGTACATCGCCTACGCGCCGCCGCGCAAGGATGCGATCGCGCTCGTCGACAAGCAGCGCCTGTCCGATCTGCCGACCTCGCCGCAGAACTTCAAGCGTGCGTTACAGATCAATGCGGGCTTCTGGGCCGATAACGCGGACCAGATCAACAAGCGCTTCCAGACCTGGCTTACTCAGTAACCCCGGCAGTAATTTCTCTGTTTAGAGCGCAACGAGAGCAAAGAGAGCCCGACGTGACTACCAGCATGCCCGTATCGGCCCAAGCCGCGGCTTCGGGCTCTCCAACGAGAGCCAACGGCCGCGCTTCGTTCCAGAAGGCGCAGCGCCGCGCGTCGGCTCAGGCGCTGCTGCTTGCGCTGCCGTTGATTCTGTTCCTGCTATCGACGTTCATCGCGCCGATCGCGTTGCTGCTCGCGCGCAGCGTGCAGAATCACGAAGTGCCCGACAGCATGCCGGCGCTCACGCGCGCGCTCGATGCGTGGGACGGGCACGGCGTCCCCGACGAGCGCACGTTCGCGCTGCTTGCGTCGGGCCTGAAGGAAGCGCAAGGGAGCGGGCAACTCGGCACGGTTGCGCGGCGCCTGAACTTTGCTCAGGCCGAGTTTCGCAGCCTGCTGATGCGCACCGCGCGCAACTTGCCGGCTGACGCGCCGCCCGCATGGAAGCCCGCGCTCGTTGAAATGGACGAACGCTGGAACGCGCCGGAAACCTGGCGTCTGCTGAAACGCGCCGCCGCGTCGCCGACACCGGACTATCTGCTCGCCGCCGTCGATGCGCAGGTCACGCCGCAAGGCTCGGTCGAATTCGTGCCGGACAACTCGTCGGTCTATCGGCAAGCGTTCCTGCGTACGATCTCGATCAGCGCGACGGTCACGGTGCTGTGTCTGCTGCTCGGCTATCCCGTCGCGTGGATGCTCGCCAATCTGCCCGCGAAAAGCAGCAACCGTCTGATGCTGCTCGTGATCGTGCCGTTCTGGACCTCGCTGCTGGTGCGCACCACCGCGTGGTATGTGTTGTTGCAGCCGGGCGGCGTCATCAATAGCCTGCTGATGGGGCTCGGTCTCGCGACGCATCCCGTGCCACTCATCTTCAATCGTGCGGGCGTGCTGATCGGCATGACGCATGTGTTGTTGCCGTACATGATTCTCGCGATCTATTCGGTGATGAAAAGCGTGTCGCCGATCTATGTGCGCGCAGCGCAGTCGCTCGGCGCGCATCCGTTCACCGCATTCGTGCGCGTGTATGTGCCGCAAACGCTGCCGGGTGTCGGCGCGGGCTGCTTCCTCGTGTTCGTGCTTGCGCTCGGTTACTACATCACGCCCGCATTACTCGGCGGAGCGGGCGACGAGATGATCAGCCAGCTCATCGCGATGCAGACCAATACGCAGCTGAACTGGGGGCTTGCAGGCGCGCTGTCGGCGTATCTCGTGATCTTTACCGCGATCTTCTACTTCCTGTTCAACCGCATCGTCGGCATCGACCGTTTGCGCTTTGGTTGAGCGACGCCTACACGACGACAAGAGAACGCCATGCAAAACCAACGGAAGAAGGTGCTGACGGAGCGCATTGCGACGCATTGGGTGCGGGTGCATACCGCGCTCGTGCTGTTCTTTCTGATCGCGCCGATTCTCGCGATCATCCCGCTCTCGTTCAATTCGGGTTCGTATTTCTCATACCCGTTGCAGGGCTTTTCGCTGCGCTGGTATGAGCAGGCGCTGACCAGCGGCGACTGGCAGCGCGCGCTATTGAACAGCCTTGGCATCGGCGCGGCCTCGACGCTGATCGCCACGTGTCTCGGCACGCTCGCGGCGCTCGGTCTGAGCCGCACGCAGTTTCCGCTGCGTTCGCTGATCATGCCGATCATCATTTCGCCGATGATCGTTCCTATCGTCGTTGTCGCGGCCGGGTTCTATCTGATCTTCGCGCCGCTCGGGCTGGTGAATTCATATCCGGGCGTCGTGCTGGCGCATGCGGCGCTTGGCACGCCGTTTGTGGTGATCACCGTGACGGCATCGTTGCTGTCGTTCGATCAGACTCTGCTGCGCGCCGCATCGGGTCTTGGTGCCAGGCCCTGGGTCGCGTTCAGGCGCGTGACGCTGCCGCTGATCGCGCCCGCTGTCGCGACGGGCAGCGTGTTCGCCTTTGCCACATCGTTCGATGAAGTGATCGTCATTCTGTTCATCGGCGGGCCGGATCAGACGACGGTGCCGCGACAGATGTGGAGCGGCATCCGCGATTCGATCGATCCGTCGATCCTCGCCGTCGCGACGATGTTGATCGTGTTTGCGGTGTTGCTGTTCGCCAGCATCAACTGGCTGCGCAGCCGCGCTGCGGCTGCGAGCCAGGCACTCGTTTGAGATGCGTTAGCGTTGCTGCGGCGTGATGCCGGGCAGCGCCCCCAGCGCGCGCATCCAGATCTGCCGCGTGCGCGTCCACGTCAGTTCACGCCAGTCGGGATCGGCGGGCATGAACGATTCGAACAGTGCGCGGCTGATCGCGCGTCCTCGCGCATCGTGAGGGTCCCCGTACAGATGCAGCCAATGGTCGTCGCGCAGCGCCGTGTGCATCGGCGCTTCGGGATAGGTGCCGCACTCGATGACGAGTTGCATCAGATGCGTATCCGGCAACGCGTCCAGCATCGCCTGCGATGTATAGCCCGTCGCCCGTGCGACCACACCTGTCTCGCTCACGGCTGCGTCCGCATGCGTGAGCAGCGTGTAGAGCCACGGACCATAGAGGCGCTGCGCATCGGCGAGCCCCGGATAGACCGACTGTGTAATCGACATCAGCATCGGATGGCCGAACGCGCCTGCGCCCGTATGCAGGTCGAAGGCAATCGCAACCTGAGCGGGCTTGAGGAAACGCGCTGCGATATCGCGCAGCGTACGGTTCGACCAGGTGGGCTGCTGCCCGCCATAGAACAGACCGTCTGCGTGGAGGTATTGACCCGCGCCGACGATTGCCTGTACCCCCGACCACCCCAACGCGTCGATTTGCTTTGCTAGCAGCGCATCGGCATGTTGACGCTGCGGGCCGTCGATATCGCGGCACGTATAGATTTCGTGCAGCGCTTCGTAACGCGGATTGTCGGGCAGCGCAGCCGTGAAGTCGACGTAGTTGCGATTCAGATCGACGTTATCTTCGTTCACGCGCCTGACCCACGCCGTGCCCCACGGGTTGATCAGATGGACCATCAGGACCGCGACATCGTCGGGAAAGGGGTGCGTTGCGAGTTCGTGCAGCCACTCTGTCTGACACGTCGAGCCGAAATAGCCCTCGACGCCATGTGTACCCGAGAGTGTCATGAACACGCGCGACGCATGGGGATTACCAAGCCAGGCGACGTCCGTCGCGAGCGCTTCGCCATTCGGTCCTTTCAGAGGATGGGCGTACGTCGTGAGGGTGGCGCCCGCCGCCTTGGCGGCATCAAGAAACTGGTTGCGTAGCGTGTCGAAACCGGGATCGACGGGAAAGCTGATCTTCATAAAGCCTCTGGTGAGTCAAACGTCGTTTGCGTCTTCCGAAAGCGCCAACGTAACGCATCCTGCGGGCTTCGCGCAACACAGCAATACTGTACCTTGCGATGGCGGCTCCAGCGGTTCTTCCGTGTATTCGACTTTTCCGTCCACCAGACTTGTCACGCACGTATTGCAAATGCCGATCCGGCAGCTGAATGCGGGCGCATAGCCGTGTTTCTCGGCGAACTCCAGCAGGGAACCGCAACCTGGGTCCCATGCGACGGGTTCGGCTTGCGGGTGAAGGCGGATGGTCGTCGTGGTGGCTGAGCTTTTCTGAATCGCTGCATGCGGTTTCGCGCTTAAAGGCGCCTCGACCACATCTTCCTCAAGTACCGTCGCCGGACCGAAGAACTCGTAATGGATGCGTTCGCGCGCGATACCGAGGCTGCGCAAGAGCTTCCAGTTCGACTGCATGAAAGCGGGCGGGCCGCATAGATAGGCTTCGTAGTCATCGAGCGGCAACAGGCTTTGCAGCGTGTCGCGCGAAATCAGCCCTTCGCTGTCGAAATGCTTCAAAACGCGGTCTTCCGCCGAAGGAAGCCGATAACAGACATGCACGCGCACGTTCGGATGTGCCGCCGCCACCGTCTCGACCTCATGACGAAACGCATGCACCGCGCCGTTCTCGCAGGCATGAATGAAGTACACACGGCGACTGTGCGCGCCGTCCATCGCGCGCAAGCGGTGCAGCATGCTGACGAGCGGCGTCAAGCCGACACCGCCGCTCATCAGCACGACGGGTCGCGTCATGTCGTCACCGCAAACGAAGGCACCCGAAGGTCCCGCGAGTTCCAGTTCGTCGCCGACCTGCACCCGTTCGTGAAGATAGGACGAGCCGCGCCCCGCAGGCACCGCTTCGCCGCCTTGTTCGTGTTTGACGGAGATTCGCCAGCGCGTGTTATTGGCGGGATCACCGGAGAGGCTATACGTGCGCAACAATCGCTCGCCTGACGGCGAAGGCAGACGCACCGTGATGAATTGCCCCGCTACGAACGGAGGTAGCGCTTCGCCATCGACAGGCACGAGATCGAACGAAACGATCGACGCGCTTTCCTGCGCGCGCCGCGTCACACGAAAACGCCTGAAACCCGACGCTGTGCGCGGCGCAGACAGCGTCGCCGGATCGTCCACGATACGCATGTCAGTGCTCCGCGCGCAGCCGGTTCACCACATAGACCGGCGCGGGTGTAACCGTTACCTGCTGCTCACGTTCGATCATCTGCGCAAGCGCGCGCCTGAAACGCAGCGGTCCAGCGTCGATCGCGAGATCGATGTTCGGCGTGCGGGCGTTCTGCATGCCGCGATGGACGGCCGTCAACACGACGCGGTCCTCTTCGAAAGCGTGACGCACGTCCGCATCGAACTGGCGCGACACCTGTTCATCCTGCGGCGCGAAGTTGCGCGTCTGGAACCAGTAGTAACGTGTGTGCGATTCGTCGACGGGTGTCATAAAGTTATACGAGTTCATCAGGAACACGTCGGGATGAGGCGGCGCATCATCGCCACCCGTTCCCGCCGGCGTGAAGATCGCCTTGATGATCGCGTGCGACGGGAAGCGCACTTCGTAATGCTGCTTGCGATCGCACCGCCCTTCGAAGCCGACGAACTGCGCATAGAACGGCGCCACGTCGACATCACGCATCCAGCGAGAGACCGTCACGCCATGCGCGGCGACCTCGGTTTTCAGCGGCTCGGCCTCGCACGCAGCATTGCCGAACGACGACGGATGCACCCACGCGACATGCGAAGGATCAAGCAGATTGTCGGTGACATAAAGGTAATGGCAATCCACCGTCATCACGTCGCCGCGATTCACACCCCACGCAGGATCGCCCCATTCGTCGATCTGCACGATCGTCGCGGCATCCGCCTCGTCGGCATCGCCCATCCAGATCCACAGCAGGCCGTAGCGCTCCGCCAGCGGATAGCTGCGCACTTTCGCGCCGGGCGGAATGCGCGGGCTGCCTGGCGCGCGCACGCATGCGCCCTCGCAATCGAAGGTCAGGCCGTGATAACCGCACTCCACCTGATCACCGATCAACTTTCCCATCGACAGCGGCAGCTTGCGATGCGGGCACGCATCTTCGAGCGCGACGGGCGTGCCATCCTCGCGGCGATACAACACGACCGGTTCGCCGAGGATCGTCACGGGCATGAGCGTGTGCGTCACCTCTGCGTCCCATGCTGCGACGTACCATGCATTCCTCAGAAACATTGCGCTGCCTCCGTTATCCGGTTTCGTATTCACTTACCGATCAGGATAAAAAGCCAAAACATAAAAGAACAGATGTCAAACTCTGGCTGTTCGTTTAGAGTTTCTAAATCGTCGAACCTCCCCCCACCCATACGATGACGACGAACAGCTTTCCCCCTTTGCGCGCGCTGCAGGTGTTCGAAGCGGTAGGCCGGTGCGGCGGCGTGACGGAAGCGGCGAAGCGGCTGGGCATCTCCGCTGGTGCGGTGAGCCAGCAGATCAAGCTGCTCGAAGACACGCTCGGACTGCACCTCACGCAAAAGGACGGCAAGCGGCTGAGCCTGACGTCGATCGGACGCCAGTATCACGAAAGCTGCGCAGCCGCATTCGAAAGCCTGCGTGTCGCGCATGCGGAAATCGAACGCGCGAAGAACACGCGCAATCTCAGCGTCAGCGCACTGCCCTCACTGCTGTCGAAATGGCTCGCGCCGCGCATGCTCGAATGGCAGCGCCAGCACGCCGACCTCAGCGTGTATCTGGACGGCACGCATACGGAGCCGTCGCCGGATGGATATGACATCGACTTTCGTATCAGCTACGGCGAGCGCATTGCAGATGTCGATAATTCTGTCGAACTGTTCCGCGATTATGTGGTGCCCGTTTGCAGTCCACGACTGCTCACAGCGGACGCACCGCTCGTCTCGCCCGCCGAGATTCTTGGCTATCCGTTGATATCGGTCGACTGGCGGCCGAAGTTCGCGTCGCCGCCTTCGTGGCGCGAATGGCTCGTTGCCAACGATGTCGATTGCAGTACGCTGAACGAGAACCGTCAGGTGTTTTCGCTATCGAGCGTCGCGATTCAGGCGGCTATCGACGGTTACGGTTTCGTGCTCGCACAAAGCTCGATGGTCTGCGACGATCTCGCCGCAGGCCGTCTCGTGATGCCCTTCGCGCTCGGATTGTCACTACCGTGGCCGTATTTCCTCACATGGAAGCCGAACGCTTTCGACAAACCGCATTGCCGCAGTTTTCACCGCTGGCTCGTGACGCGCGGAAAGGAACAGCAGCAGCTTAACGACAGCATGCTGAACGTGGTCGCTTGAAACGAAGCACCGTGCATCAACTCGCGCTCGCGCGCCAGAGCGTCGGAAAAAGCGGATGGTCCATCGGTGCGCCTTCGGGCAATTGCGCATCCAGGCCGGGGAAATTTGGGGACGTGCGCCAGCGGCGCGGCGCGTGACGAACGTCATCACCGATGAACCGGACCGAAAACGCGCGCCGCCGCGTGTTGCCCCCAACACCGCCCGAAGCATGCAAGGTCAGCATGTTGAAGCACACCATGTCGCCCGGTTCGAGGGCCCATCCGATGATCGGATAAGCGGCGCGGTTCGACTCGATATCCGGCAAGTCGGCGAGACTACCTTCCGGAAACCACTTCGCCTCATTGTCCATGAACGTGCGTGGCATGAGCCACGGGCCGAGATGCGAGCCGGCCACGAATTCCAGCGTCGATTCGCGCGAAACGGGATCGACGGGAATCCACATGCTGACGTTCTGAGAGCCGCTAATGTTGTAGTACGGCTGGTCCTGATGCCACGGCGTGCGCTGCCGCGTGTTCGGTTCTTTCACGAGCAAATGGTCGTGATAAAGCCGCACGGTTTCGCCGCCGATCAGCGCGCCCGCCGCGGCAGGCGCCGCCGACTCGTAAATAAAACGGCGATACGCGTCATTGTCCTGCCAGTTGCAGAAGTCTTCGAAGAACCAGCCCGGATCGTCGGGACGGCTCGCGACCTTCGCGCGCGGACTCGGCTGCGCGATGTTGCGCTCGATCCCTTCGCGCAACAGCGCAATATCATCTTCCGTGAAGAGCTTGCGGATGCACACCGCGCCATCGCGGCGAAAATCGGCGATCAGTTCCGGCGTCAGCACACGTTCGATGCGTGCGTCGATGTCTTGCAGCATGGTGTCTCCGTAGAAGGCGCGTTTTCGATCGTCTCAGCCGTTCAGAATATCGAAGTCGAAGTAGCGGCGTTCGATCTTCTGATACGTTCCGTCCTTGATCATATCGGCAATGGCCTGATTGATCATCTCACGCAACTGCGGATCGTCTTTGCGCAAACCAATCGCGGCGCCTTTGCCCAGCGTCTTCGCATCGTTCACGGGCCCGCCGAGAAAGGCATAGCCCTGCCCTTGCGGCGTCTTCAGAAAGCCCTCGCTGCCGGAGATCATGTCCGTCAACGTCGCGTCGAGCCGCCCCGAGCGCAGATCGGTGTAGACAAGTTCCTGATTGGCGTATGACACGACATTGATGCCGGCGGGTGCCCAGTATGCTTTCGCGTACGCCTCCTGCGTCGAGCCTTGCGCAACCCCGATGTTCTTTCCTTTCAGCGATTCGACCGAGGGCTGCAGACCGGCGCCAGCGCGTCCGATCAGGCTGCTCGGCGTGTTGAACAGGGTTGTCGAAAATGCCACTTGTGTTTCGCGTTTCGGCGTCACCGACATGGCCGACAGAATCGCGTCGAACTTGCGCCCCTGCAGCGCGGGAATGATGCCGTCGAACGCCGTTTCGACCCATACGCATTTTGCGTGGAGCCGGCGGCAAATCTCATTGCCGAGGTCGATTTCGAAGCCGACGAGCTTGCCGTCGGGCGCCTTCGACTCGAACGGCGCGTAAGTAGGATCGACGCCGAATTTCAGTTCGGTCAATTCCTTCGCGTGTACGGACAATGCTGCGAGCAATAGTGCGAGACAAACCAGCGGCTTTTTCATGAGCATCCCCGTTCCAGACAGCAACCGTTGAAAAAAACGGACGATTCGCTTGTCCGTCGATTACGGATCAGCATAGGAACTCAAAAAAACGAAGAATAGAGGCCCGTCGGTCGCGGATGATTTAGATTTTCTAAAGCTTGAATGGCGACGCGATCCAGTTCGACGCGTTGTGAAGGGGCTACGCATGCAACCGGTCATACGGCCGGAAAATCTCCAGCGCCCAATCGACGAACGCCCGCATCCTCGCGCTGTCGTGTTGCGACTTCGCAAACACGATATGTAGAGGATGCAATGGCCGACTCCATTCAGGAAGAAGCTGAACGAGATCGCCATTCGCGAGCCCCGAACGCGCCATGAACGCGAACGTCTGGCCAACGCCAAGCCCGCTGACTAGCGAGGTCAGATGCGCGGTACTCTCATTGACGGAAACCCCTCGCGTACACTTCGGGTCGATCTGGATTTTCTCGTCGCCGCGCTCGAAGAACATCGTGAAAACGCGGCCCGTCCGCGATGAGAAATACCCGACCAGGTCGTGCTCGCCGTACAGTTCTTCCGGATGCCGCGGCAGTTTGCGCGATCTCATGTATCCCGTGCCCGCATACGTGCCCCAATCGAGGCTCGCGATACGCCTCGCAATCAGCGACGTGTCCGTCAGTTCGCCGCCCCGGATCACGCAGTCGACACCCTCGCCGATCAGATCGACTTCCCTGTCGCTGACGCCCAGTTCGAGCTGGATCTCCGGATAACGCTGCCGGAACAACGGCAGATGCGGCAACAGGATCAGATTGGCCAGCGACGACCCTATATCAACCCGCAAACGCCCTCGCGGTGTGCCACTAGAGTCGGCAAAAAGCGTGTCCATTTCGTCGACGTCCGCGAGCACCTTGAGCGCGCGATGGTAATACGCCTGACCTTCGTCGGTGACGGTCACCTTGCGCGTGGAGCGCTGAAACAGCTTGACCCGCAGGTGAGTTTCGAGGTCCTGGATCAGTTTGGTGACGGTGGGCCTCGGGATGTTCAGGGTATCGGCGGCTTTGCCGAACCCGCCCGATTCAGCGATCCGCACGAACACGCGCAATGCGAGCATCTGGTCCATTCCGGTTCCACGCTTTGATTGACCGTGTCGATCATATCGCGATTATTCACATCCATAAATAATGATTTAGCAAACAGCCTATTTATTGGCACAGAAGAAACACTTATCGTTGCCACATCGATTCATTCATTTCACTTGAGGACATCATGAGCAAACGACTGGAAGGCAAAATCGCACTGGTGACGGGCGGCACGAGCGGAATCGGTTTGGCCGCTGCACAGGATCTCGCACGCGAAGGCGCGAAGGTTTATGTCACGGGCCGCCGTCAGGCCGAACTGGATGCGGCCGTGAGCGCAATCGGTCACGCGGCAACGGGCGTTCAGGGCGACGTCACGCGCAGCGCCGATCTGGACGCGCTGATGAAATTGATCCGCGAGCGCGAAGGACGTCTCGACATTCTTTTCGCCAACGCAGGTGGCGGCTCGCTGGCGCCGCTCGGTGATATTTCCGAGCAGCATTTCGATGACACCTTTAATCGCAATGTCCGTGCGGTGGTCTTTACCGTTCAAAGCGCGCTGCCGCTCATGTCGCGCGGCGGGTCGATCATTCTCACCGGATCGATCGCAGGGTCCACGGGGACGCAGGCGTTCAGCATCTATGGCGCTTCGAAGGCCGCTGTGCGCAGCCTCGCGCGGAGTTGGGTGCTCGATTTGAAGGACCGCGGCATTCGCGTCAACGTCGTGAGCCCGGGCTCGACCCGGACTGTCGGCCTCGCTGAACTCGGGGGCGACACGAAGGAAGGTCAGGACGGGTTGCTGTCTTACCTGACGTCGCTGGTGCCTATCGGCCGTCTTGCCGATCCGATGGAAATCGCCAAGGTGGTGACGTTTCTGGCATCCGACGATTCGAGCTTTATCAATGGCGCGGAGATCACGGCGGATGGTGGGCAGGCGCAGGTGTAGTCTGTAGTCGAAGCAGCGCGGCGAACCCGTGACGGGTTCGCCGCGTCCATGTCGGCCCCGCTAATGACCGCCAGCGTCGATTTCGCTCAACTGCATGCCCTTCGTTTCGCGCACCGACCGCAGAATCACGATGGCCGCCAGTGCCGCGCCGATGGTGAAGACCGCAATACCCAGCGCGATCGTCATACTGGCGGCCTTGACGGTCGTCAGCACGATGTACGGTGCAATACCGCCACCCACGACACCGATGTTATAGAGGAAGCCCACTCCCGACGCACGTACGTCGCGAGGCAGGTTCTCCGTCAGTATCGTTCCCCAGATGCCCGACGATCCGACGAGGAAAAAGCCGCTCAAAAACGCGAAGCATTCTGCAAGCAGGAACTGGTTGACGCTGTACACCAGCGCCACCACGCACACCGCCCCCGCGCCTAGCATCGCACTGATCCCGGCGCGCCGTCCGAGCCGTTCCGCGATGAAACCGGACGCGAAGAAGCCAAACACCTGTCCGACTGCCGAGGTCATCGTCAGCCAGGTGATCGTCAAAGGCTCGAATGAAAGCGACTTCAGATAGGTCGGAAAGAGCCCCTGAAACGGCCATGAGCCGAAGCACAGCACGAGCATTAACAACGCGAGGTAGCCGACGCGGCGCGGATAGAGCCTGAACAGCACGACGGCCGGATTGTCGCGCAACGGCGTGCGGAGCTTTCGTCCGCTCGCCCTGAACGCTTGCGATTCCGGCACGCACAGCAGAATGAACACGCCGAGCAGGATTGCCGGAATGACACCGACAAAGAACATGCCGCGCCATCCGAAGTGCGGATAGACGAGATCGTAGGCAATCGCCGCGCCGATGGCACCGAGCCCCCAGCCCGTATCGAGAATGCCGATGCCGATCGCCCGGTGCTTTTCCGGCCACGATTCGGCGACCATCGTCGCGCCGAGCGAGAAGCCCGGCGCCATGCCAAAGCCGAGCAGCAGGCGGAAGACCGCAAGCGACACGAAGCTCCACGACAGTCCCGTCAGCACGGCGCCCGCCGTGAACCACGCCAGCGTGAT
This sequence comes from Paraburkholderia steynii, assembly GCF_900100565.1. Lineage (NCBI taxonomy): Bacteria > Pseudomonadati > Pseudomonadota > Betaproteobacteria > Burkholderiales > Burkholderiaceae > Paraburkholderia > Paraburkholderia steynii. The sequence continues at coordinate 79,045 of NZ_FNDI01000009.1, forward strand.
CACCAGCGGAATCTTGCGGCCGATACGGTCGCTCAGGCTGCCGAACATCAAGCCGCCTATCCAGCGCACGCCATACGTCGCAAACAGCAACAGCGACGCCGTGCTGAGCGGCACGTTGAAATGCTTCGCGATGTCGTTCAGCACGAACGTGATCGCGAGAAAGTCGACTGCGTCCATTACCCAGACGCCCCATGCGGCGATCAGAACGCGCCATTGCGGCCACGAAATGTCCCTGTACCAGGGCAACGCTTTCGTCGTCGAAACATTCGCGGCTGCATCGGTGGCTTTCATCACGCCTCCTCCTGTCCGGTTGTCCATTCAGGGTCTCCTGTCTCTTGGATTGGATTGTGTACCGGGCCGGGTCATTCACACGAGGCGAATGCCCGGCACGTGTCAGCGCCTCAAGCGAGCGCCGAATCTTCGAATGCGAGCACGGTCTGCTTCTGCGTGCCGAGCCCTTGCACACCGAGTTCCATCACGTCGCCCGGCTTCAGGAAACGCTCCGGCTTCATGCCGAGGCCAACGCCGGGCGGTGTGCCCGTCGTGATCACGTCGCCGGGTTGCAGCAACACATGACGGCTGACGTACGACACGATCGTCGCAAGGCGGAAGATCATGTCCGATGTCGACGAGTCCTGGATGCGCTTGCCGTTGAGTTCGAGCCACAAGCCGAGATTCTGCACGTCGTCGATTTCGTCGGGCGTCACGAGCCACGGACCGAGCGGGCCGAAAGTCGGGAACATCTTGCCCTTTACCCACTGACCACCGTGCTCGAGTTGCATCTCACGTTCCGACACGTCGTTGCACACGCAATAGCCCGCCACGTAGTCGAGCGCAGTTTCTTCCGGCACATACAGCGCGCGCCGGCCGATCACCAGCGCGATCTCCACTTCCCAGTCGCACTTGGTCGAGCCGCGCGGCAGGATGACAGGATCGTTCGGGCCCGAGAGGCACGACGGCGCCTTGTTGAAGATGATCGGCTCGGCGGGAATCGGCGCGTTGGTCTCGATTGCGTGCTGCACGTAGTTGAGCCCGATGGCGACGAAGTTGCCTGGCTGCGCGATGCACGAACCGAGGCGCGGCTTGCCCTCGACGACAGGAAGACGCGCCAGGTCGGCGCCGCGCAGTTTTCCGATTCCGCCGTCCGCGAAGAATGCGGGCGTGAAATCGGCGCATAGCGACGACGCATCGCGAATCGCGCCCTGTTCGTCGAGCAGCCCGGGTTTCTCGTGTCCTTCGGGTCCGTATCTGAGTAGCTTCATCGTGCTTCCTGAAATCAGTGGTTGAGTGTCGCGAGACGGCTGATCTCGAGCGTGAAAACGCCCGCGCCTGCCGCCGCTTCTTCGCGCTGCGCCGTATCGATACCGGCCAGCAGACGGGTGAGTTGCTTGCGTGCCGCTTCGAGCGTCGAGGTTTCGACGAACAGCACGCGCGGCGGCACTACGTATGCGCGCTCTCGCGCTTCGCGCGTGTCGAGGTGGCTGGCCGCGTCGTCGGCGACGAACAGATGCGCGGCCAGCACACCCGTGTCGGCCGTGATGGCGGGCGCTTTGCCTTCGAACAGGTGACGCGCGTCGAAGCCGGCAGGCAGCGGCACGGTCAGCGCATGGCCGCCCGTACTCGCGCCCGTCGTCTTCTCGACGACGCAGATCGAACGCGCCGTATTGCGGAATGCCCGCACCGAGCTCTGCGTCAGCGGCGTCGGATCGTTCAGCCGCGCCAGATAGGCGGGGCTCGTCAGCACGGCGACGTCGGCGGCTTCGTACAGCGTCAGCCATTCCGTCACGCCGCTACCGCGATAGCGGCGGCCGCGCAGGAAACCCGGCAGCGCGAGACGCTCAGGTAGGTGCTCCTTGTCATGCCAACGGTAGAACGCGTCGCGCTCCGTCTCGATCACGTCGTTCCAGATCAGCACAGCGGCCTTGCCGAGCAGGGACATCATCGGGCTCCTTTGTCGAAGAATTCGAGGATCGCGTCGACCTGGCCGCCGTGCATGTCGTGTCCGGTGACCACGTGAGCGCCTCGTTCCCGCGCGAGTCCTACGAGCACAGTCGGCGTTGCGGGTGGCCTCAGCACGACGTCCCCCACTAAACTTCCCGCGCCAATCGCGCCCGGATCGCCAGGCAAGCCGTCATCGTCCTTCATCCCGATGATGGAAGCGTTGATGACGATGTCGTACTTCCCACCGTCATTGCCGACGCTCACATCGCAACTGCGAAAATGTCCGGCCAACGCGTCGCGCAAGGTCCGCGCCCGATTCGCATCGGGATCGACGAGCGAAATCGCGTGGACGCCGTGCGCTGCCAGCTCTGCGGCAATCGCGGCGCCCGCCCCTCCGCAGCCGAACAGCAGCACGCGCTTTGCGCCGAGCGGCATGACTTTCTGCGCCGCACTCACGAAGCCGACGCCGTCGAACATGTCGCCCGTCCAGCTTCCATCAGGCTCGCGACGCAACGCATTGATCGCGCCGACGATTTGCGCCCGCGTCGACAGACGGTCGGCGAACGCGAGCGCGGCGGCCTTGTGCGGCGACGTGATCAACAAGCCGTCGAGGTTGCCGAGTGACATCAGGCCGCGCATCGCCGTATCGAACGAATCGCGGCTGGCTTGCGCGGCGAACATCACGGCATGGATGTCGTGACGCGCGAAGTGCGCGGTGTACACCGATGGCGAGCGCACCTGCGCGACAGGGTCACCGATGATCGCGTACAGCCGGGTAGCGCCGTCGATGTTCATCGCTGTGTCTCCGCATGCCACTGCGCGATGCGCGCCGAACGGAAGCGGCGTTCGCGCGCCACCACTTCGTCGTGAATGCCGAGCGGTACGGGACGGAACAAACGCGCGTCCATCGTCCTGAGATCCGGCGACACCTGCGGGCGAAACTCCATCTGCGCGAAGATGTCGCGTTCGATATCGACGCCCGGCGCCACTTCGATCAATTCGAGCCCTTGCGCGCCGATCCGGAACACGGCCCGCTCGGTCACATACAGCGCGGTCTGTCCGCGCTCGCGCGCAAACGTCGCGTTGTAGCAGACCTGTTCGAGCTTGCGCACGAACTTCTTGTGACGCCCTTCTTCGCGTATGACCGTCTGCCCCGCTTCCCATCCGATGTCGAGACCGCCCGCCGTCAACGTGCCGCTGAAGATCACGCACTTCGCGTTCTGGCTGATGTTGATGAAGCCACCCACGCCGATGATCTTGTCGCCGAAGCGGCTGATATTCACGTTGCCTTGTGCGTCGACTTCGGCGAACGAAAGGAACGCGAGATCGAGGCCGCCGCCGTCATAGAAGTCAAACTGTGACGGCTGTTCGATCATCGCGGCAAAGTTCTGCGCGCCGCCCGAGTCGCGGCCCGTAATCGGCGCGCCGCCTATCAGACCTTGTTCGTTGGTCAGGATCACCTTGTCGAGCAAATCCTCTTCTGCGGCAACCGTCGACAACCCCGTCGACACACCTGCGCCGAGATTGCACACGGCGCCCGGATAGAGTTCGAGCGCCGCGCGCCGCACGATGACCTTGCGCGGCCCGAACGGCAAGGGCTTGATCTCCGACAACGGCACGCGCAATTCGCCCGCATAGCTCGGGTCGTAATCCGTCGCATAGGTCTGCCGCTGCTCGGGCACCACGACCACGAAGTCGACGAGGATGCCGGGAATCTTCACCTGCTTCGGCGGGAGCGTATTGCGCGTCGCCATCCGTTTGACCTGAACGACCACGATGCCGCCTGCTCGCCGCGTCGCTTGCGCCATCGCGAGCATTTCGCCGAGCACGGCCTCCTGCTCCATCGTGATGTTGCCGTCTTCATCGGCCGTCGTGCCGCGTAGGAATGCGACGTTGATCGGCACAGGCTTGAAGCGCAGCCATTCTTCGCCGTCGAGTTCGATCAGCTCGACGAACTCTGCGGGCGTGCGCGGACTTTGCCGCGCGCCTTGCTGACGCGGATCGACGAAGGTGTGAAGCCCTGTTTTCGTGATCAGGCCCGGCCGGCCGCCCGCCATGTCGCGCATCAGTTGCGACAGCACGCCTTGCGGAAACGTGTAGGCCTCGATCTTGTCGGCGGCAGCGAGCGTGACGAGGCCGGGTGAATCGACGAGCGCGCTCGTGATCGCGCGACGCAGCAGCCCTTCATGCGCAAGGTGGCTCGCACCGAGCGCCGCGCGGTCGCCCACGCCGACCACGCTGATCGACGTCAGATTGCGCGGTACGCCCGCGCTCATGAAGCGTGCCTCCACTGCGGCGAGCAAAGCCTCGGGCACCGAGTGCCCGCCGCCCGAGCCGCTGATCAGAACAGCGTCTTCGTCGCGTACCAGCGACGCCGCTTCAGTCGTTGAAATGATGTGCATGTTGCGTGTCCCGCGTCGTTGAGTTGAACCGGCCGGCACGACGCGGACTGAAACCACGTCACCGGCCAATTCAATGTAACCGGTTGCAGACACGATGCAAAGTGGTTTTAACATTCTCCAGGGAAAACCACTAAAATGGTCACAAACACCGTGTATTTAGAGTACATTGAATGAAACCGGCCCATTTGTAACCGGTTTCATACATGGTCTAAAACGTTGACGGAATGGCGTGAACGGCAAGACCGCCACTTTTCAGGAGCATTGAGCATGGCCATCAAAGGCGTGGAGATCGGACAGGAATTCAGGTTCGCCAAGACGGTTGGCGAAACCGACGTAACGCTGTTCGCGGGGCTGACGGGCGACTTCAGCGACACCCACATCAACGAGCAGTACATGCAGGAGAAGTCGTCGATCGGCACGCGCATCGCACATGGCGCGCTGCTGGTCGGCTACATGTCGACGGCTTCGACGATCAGCATTGCGCATGTGATCCATCGCAACGATCTCGAAGAGTTCCCCGTGTCGGCGGGATACGACCGCATCCGTTTCATTCGTCCCGTGCTGCTGGGCGATACCGTCACGGTGATCTACCGGGTCGCCGAGATCGACGAAGAGAAGCGCCGCAGCACCGCGGACATGGAGGTCGTGAATCAGCGCGGCGAAGTCGTCGCGGCGGGGCGTCACATCATGAAATGGGCAAAGAAGCTTTCATCGAAGTAAGCGCGACGTGTACTGCGCGCGGCCGCGCCGATGCGTTTGCCCCATGAAGCCGCCGTTATAATTGCAGCGGAAAACTCTAAGGCAATCGCCAAGGCAAACGATATGGCAAAGGCTGCGCGCCCCACTCGACATGAACAGCCGGCCGCGCCATCCGTTGCGGTCCGGCCGGGCGCTGCAACGCTGCGCGAAGTCGCGGAACTGGCGTGCGTGTCGAAGGCCACTGTGTCACGCTTCATCAATTCGCCGGAGGTCGTGTCGCCGAGCGTGCGCGAGCGGATACAGATCGCCATCGATCATCTCGGCTGGGTTCCGCATGCCGCCGCGCGCGCGCTCGCGACGCAGCGAACGGGCACGATCGGCGCGGTCGTGCCGACGCTCGCCAACGAGCATTTCGCCACGGCCATCCAGGTCCTGCAGGACGAACTGGAAGAAAAGGGCTATACGTTGCTGCTCGGCTGCTCGGAATATGACCTGCAGCGCGAATACCGGCAGGTTCGCAAGATGCTGGAGCGCGGTGTCGATGCGATCGCCGTGGTCGGCGAAGGTCATCACCCGGATCTCTATGCGCTGCTCGACCAGCGCAACGTGCCGTGCGTCAGCACCTTCACCTTCGCCGCGAAGCAACGCTCGATCTGCGTCGGCGTGGACAACTATCGCGCGTTTTACGACGCGACTCGTTATCTGCTTGGCCTCGGCCATCGGCGGATCGCGATGATCGCGCAGAATGCCGATACCAATGACCGCGCCGCCGCGCGTCGCGAAGGCGTGCGCGTAGCACTGGCCGAGCACGGCATCGCGATTCATCCCGCGCATATGGCCGAAGGTTTTTGGGGCGTTCAGGAAGGAAGACGGCTGTTCAGCCAGATCATGGCCGCACCGATCGAACCGCCGACAGCGATCGTATGCGGCAACGGGTCATTCGCAACGGGCGCGATGCTGGAGGCAATGGCCGCCGGCTACGATGTGCCTGGCCATCTCAGCCTGATCGGCTTCGACGACTTTGAAGTGATGGCCGAACTGCCGATTCCGATCACGACCGTGCGCGTTCCGAGTGCGGAGATCGGCAGGCGCACGGCGGAACTGCTGATTGCACAGCTCAATGGCGAAAGCGATACGCAGAGCGTCGAGTGCGAGGCAACCTTGATCGTGCGCGAGTCTTGCGCCCAGCCGCGCTCCGATTGAACGGAACTCGGGCTGGATACCCGCTTCCGACAACACAAGGCTACCCCATGGTCGATGCAGTGAACCCTCCCGGTATCTGGTCACCATTCGGTGCGTTCTCGATGGCCGTCATTCAGGGCGATGGTCAAGTCGTGCATCTGAAAGGCCAAGTTTCGCTGGACGTCGATGGACGCGTGGTAGGTCCCGGCGATATGCGCGCGCAGGTGCGCAAGGTCCTGGAAAATATCCGTGATGTTCTCGGCGCGGTGGGTGGATTCACGACCGACGTGATTTCGCTCGTCCACTACGCAACGGATATCGAAGCGTTCATGAAGACCGGCGACATTCGCGCGGAGTTTTTCTCAGCGCCCTATCCCGTCACGACAACGGTCCAGATCGAACGGCTTTACCATCCGGATCTGATGATCGAAATCACGGCCGTTGCCGAAATACCGCGCACCAGGTTCCGTCGTCCGTAAGCTTCTATAGCGTCTCTATTGTCCCCGCATCCTCGCATCGACATCCACCGAAATCGGCGCGAGCTCTTCCACCAGAAAGCTGATCAACGCCCGCGCAGCAGGGCGCGCAGTACGGCCCGTCGGAAACACTGCGTGGATTTCAATGGGTTCGAGTTGCCAGTCTTCGAGTATCGACACGAGCCGGCCATCCGCGATCTCGCTGCGGCATCCCCACAGACCGATCACCAGAATGCCCAAACCGGCGACAGCGGCCGCCGTGGCGGCTTCATTCACTGTCGATGTGATGCGCCCGTCTCCCCGAAAAACCGCTTCACGCCCGTCCTTGCGCAGCGTCCATCCCAATGACGCGGCACTCGACGGGCCCGTGACGAACGCATGCTGGCTCAGTTCGGATGGCTCGATCGGACGGCCCTTGCGCGCCAGATATGCGGGCGCCGCAACCAGCAGCCGGGGCGAACGCCCAAGCAGTCTCGACGTCGCGCTGGAATCCGGCAGCGCGCCAAACCGGATCGCGACATCGACGCCTTCCGTAATCAGATCCTGACGGTCATCCGCCATCAGCAAATCGATGTAGAGCGCCGGGTGCATCTCCATGAAGCGGTCGATACGCGGAATCACCTCGCGTATGCCAAAGCTCGTCGACAGCGCCACGCGCAGACGTCCGCGCAGTTCCGTCGATCCGCGCGCGGCGTGATCCGCTTCTTCGAGCGCGTCGAGGATCGCTTCGACGCGCGTCAGGTAATCGACGCCCGCTTCCGTCAGTTTGACCGCGCGGGTGCTCCTGACGAACAACGCCGTACCGACGTCCGCTTCGAGTTCGGAGATCTGTCTCGACACGGACGGCTGGCTGATGCCGAGTTCCCGCCCCGCCCGGGTGAAGCTCGACGTACGCGCGACGCGTGTGAACAGCCGCAACACGGACAACTTGTCATTCATCCACGTGGTAAATAATTGATAGTCATCCAGACATTCTACCCGGCTCCGAGCAAATGAATCATGATGAATTCACGCCACCACCGGCGAGCCAACACTGGAGTCAGAAATGAACCTGCAGCAGAAACTGGATGCCTTCAAGTCGAACTTCGAGACCAAGGTCGCACCGCCCGCAGTCGTCGACGTCTTTCACAGGACCACGGCCGAGCTGATCGCAACGGGTCAGGCGGAGCGCTCGCTGAAGGTCGGCGACATCGCACCGACTTTCACGCTGACCAATGCCGAGGGCGAAGTCGTCTCGTCGGCAGAGATGCTGGCGCACGGGCCGCTGGTCGTGACGTTCTACCGGGGCGTCTGGTGCCCGTATTGCAACATCGACCTGCAGGCCATCGAAGAAGTCGCGGATGAAATTCGCGCGCTGGGTGCGAGCCTGGTTTCGATCTCGATGCAAACCGCGACGAACAGCCTGAAATCGCAACGACAAAACAAGCTCAGCTATCCGATCCTCGTCGATGAAGGCGGCAAGACGGCTGATGGCTTTGGAATCCGCTTCCGGCTGCAAGACGAGCTAATCGACACTTACAAAGGCTTCAATGTCGATCTGCCTGTCATCAACGGCGAGCCGAGCTGGACGCTGCCGATGCCCGCTCGATACGTTATCGCGCAAGATGGCACGATCGCTTATGCCGAAGTGAGCCCGGATTACACGAAGCGCCCCGACCCGAGCGAGCTGGTAGCCGCTTTGAAGAATCTGAAAGCGCCCGCCTGATGTCCCGAGCGGACCTCGCTTGCGCGAAACGCCTGGTGGTGTCCGCCGTTGCGGTCAATCTGGAATAGTCCTTGCGTCCTGTAGCGGGATCATCCGGTCCACGCTACAGAACAGCAGCCATGAATCCATGACCGCCCCCTGCCCTTCGCCGTCGCAGGCCGCCGATGAAACACGCATGCCCTCATCACGCAGCCTGCGCGGCATCGATGCGCTGAGCTTCCTGATGGCGGACGTCAGGGACGGCCTCGGACCGTTCCTGTCCGTGTTCCTCAAGGGCAACCAGAACTGGCCGTCCGGACAGATCGGCATCGTGATGGCCGCGAGCGGTGTGGCTGCGGCAATCGCGCAGGTTCCTGCGGGACTGCTCGTCGATAGCGTTCGCGCGAAGCGCCTGATTCTGGCAACGGCGGCGCTGTGCGTCGCGGCGGGCTGCCTTTTCATCGCGCGCTTTCCGATGTTCCGCGCCGTGCTGGCCATCCAGATCGCCATCGGGCTCGCGTCGGCCGTCATTGCGCCGTGCCTCGCTGCGCTGAGCCTGGGCCTCGTTGGCCATCGACGCATGCCGTCCAGAGTGAGCCGCAACGAGAGCCTCAACCATGCAGGCAATTTCGTCGCTGCCGTACTCGCGGGCGGGCTGGGCCAATTCGTCGGCGTGATGTGGCTGTTCTATCTCGTCTGTCTGTTTTCGCTGGGCAGCGCGGCCGCCGTGCTGCTGATCCGTCCGCATGAAGTCGATCACGAGACGGCGCGCGGCGGCGAACAGCACGTCGATGCCGGGCAGCCCGCAAGGCCGCTGCCTTTGCGCGAGTTCTGGCAGCGCAAGACGGTGCGGGTCTTTCTCGTCGCTGTCGTGCTGTTCCACTTCGGCAACGCCGCGATGTTGCCGCTCGCGGGTCAACTGCTTGCAAAAACGCACCCGGGCGCAGACGTGATCGCATTGAGCGCGTGCGTGATTGCCGCGCAGTTCGTGATGGTTTTCGTTGCGATGGCAGTCGGGCACGGCATGCGCAGGGGTATCGGCCGCAAGCCGATTTTTCTGGTTGCCTTTGCTGTTCTTCCCGTGCGCGGGCTGCTGTTCAGTTTGACCGCAAACCCGTATGCCGTCGTCGGCATTCAGTTGCTCGATGGTATTGCTGCAGGCATCTTCGGCGTGATCGCAATTGTGATTGCATCGGATATCACGCAGGGCACGGGGCGTTTCAACGTCGCGCAAGGCGCGACTTCGCTTGCAGTGGGAATCGGCGCTGCGCTCAGTCAGGTGACGGGCGGCTTCGTCGCCGAACGTTTTGGATTTGCCATGAGCTTCATCGTGCTGTCGGGCGTCGCCGGGTTTGCGCTTCTTTTCTTCCTGCTATGCATGCCGGAAACGGGCGGCAAACTCGCCACCGCTGACGCAGGCCCGGACGCTACATCGGCTGCGTCGACACGGGCGATCGAATGAACCGCTTGCGTCGACACAGCCGACTGCTCAATACCACCAACCCGGCCCTGGACCCGGGCCCCACATGCTCCAGTTCCACGCCGCGTTCTCATTCATCTCCGCGTTCATCCGTTCCTGATCGATGAACTTTTGCTGGAGCTGTTCGCGCTTGTAGTTATCCCACGCCGTTTCGTCGCCGACATACAGGCAGCCGCACGAGTACGGGTCCGCATAGAGAAAGACAGGCTTGCCGTCCTTGACCTTCTGCACCACGCGATTGGGCGGCAAGGTCTGCAGTTGCAAGCGCTGCGCGTCCGTCGTCACGGGGACGATATGGAACCCCGCCGCCGACAGCAGGTCGTTTTTCTCGTTAGCGCGTTCGACGGGCGATGCACACCCGGCAATCAGAGCACTCATGCTGATTGCTATCAAACCCGTGACCAATCGGTGCTTCATCGTCGTCCTCTGGAAGTAGGCGGTAGGTTTCAAGGATCACACATGGCACGCAGTCTGGGCGCCAAAACTTAGGCGGGAATTACACGGGCATGGCGTATCGCCCGGGTTCACTGTCAAGCCTTGTGCTCGTCCCCATTGTGCTGACCGTGCTGCGTGGCCCCGCACTCCTGAACCAGCTGCTCGATAAACGCCTGCTGCATCGGCGTTCCGAGCCAATCCGTTCTGAGCGTGTAGCCGACCACCCGGCTCGCCTCCGGCGTCTCGAGTTCCAGCGCAACCATCTCGCTGCCCGGATACGCCTCGCGAATCTGCGAGCGCGAGAGCAACGTGATGCAATCGCTTTCCACGAGCATCGCCATCATCATCGCGAGGGAACTGGTCTCGACCACGAGCGGCGGTTTGCCGGGCAGGCGCGCAAGCATCGAGTCGATTGCCGCACGCCGCGGCAGGTTGCGTTGCGGCACCACCCAGTCGAACGAAGCGAGGTCGCGCGCGGCGATCCTCGCTTTGCCCGCGAGCCGATGGCCCTTTCTGACGGCCACCACATACGGGTCCGCGAACAACTCGTGCTCCTGAATCGATCCTGTCAGACGCGGCTCGCGCAGCGCACCGATGATCACATCGATATTGCCGAAGCGCAGTTCTCGCAACAGCTGCGAATGCGAGCCCTCGTCTACCGTCACCTTGGCATCGGGGTACTGACGACGCAGCCGCTCGATCGCGCGCGCGACAAGACGAGGCGCGAGCATCGGCAGCACGCCGAGCGAGATCTTGCCCGTCAGCTGTCCGCGCGCATGGGCGAGATCTTCGCGAGCCTGCGCGATCTCGTACATCGCGAGACTCAGGCAGCGTGCGAACTCGATACCCGCTGCGTTCGCCGACACGCTATGCACGCGGCGCCGGTAAAGCGTCGCGCCGACCGTCTGCTCGATCTGGCGCGCCGCGCGATGCACGGCTGGCTGCGAGATGCCCAGTTGTTGCGCGGCCTCGGCAGCCGATCCGCAATGCGCAATGGCGATATGGCAGCGCACCTGCGAATCCGTCAAATGACGGCAAATCGTGCCAACGTGGGCGGTACGCACGTCCGCATCGCCCGTCAGATCGGCGACGGCGCGCTCCATCTGGTCGAGCATGCGCCGCACGCGCCGGTGCAGGATCACGCCCTCTGCCGTCAGTTCGCTGCCGCCGTAACCGCGCTCGAACAGCGCGCCGCCAAAACTCGATTCGAGCTTGCCGATGGCAAGACTGACTGCTGGTTGAGTGCGTCCCGCGCGCGCCGCCGCAAGGCCGATACCGCCCGTTTCGCAGACGGCATCGAACAGAAACAGGCGCCGCAAACGCGCCAGATCATCGTCCCTCTCCAGCCCTTCAACAGTCGACATAAGCCATCAGGATGTGCAGTGGAAAACCCCTAGCTTAACCAAAATTTATGTCGAAGGGTGCAGTTCATATTGCGGGATTCGCTTCGCCTGCGCTTACAGTTACGTCAATCCGATCAAGATGTTTTCAGCCAGGAGTCAGTTCATGTCTGTCGTTGTCGACACTCACACCCACGCAATTTCCCCGGATAAAGCGCGTTATCCGCTCGCGCCCGTCGGCGGCCATCAATCGGAATGGTCGGCAAAGCGGCCCGTCAGCTTTGAAGGCTTGCTCGCCGCCATGGATGAAGCCGGCATCGGCCGCGCGGTCGTCGTGCAGGCATCGACGGTATACGGCAACGACAATAGTTATGTGGTCGAGGCGGTGCGCAGCCACCCTGACCGCTTCGCAGGCGTGTTCTCGATCGACGTGCTGGCCGCCGACGCCGTCACGCAGATGCAGCGCTGGCTCGACGCCGGGCTGAGCGGCCTGCGTCTATTCACGACGGGCAGCACGATGCCGGGCCAGGCGGGCTGGCTGGACGACGAGCGTTCGTTTCCCGTCTGGGACTATGCGCAGAAGCACGACGTGTCGATCTGTCTGCAGATGACGGCGCAAGGCATTCCCGCGTTGCTGAACATGCTGTCGCGCTTCCCCGGCATCCGTGTGCTGCTCGACCACCTCGCGCGCCCGGAACTGGCAGGCGGCCCGCCCTACGAAGCGGCCGCACCGCTCTTCAGCCTTGCGTCGCATCAGGGCGTGTATCTGAAGCTGACCAATCGCACGATTGCCGAGGCTTCGCGCGGCGCATCGACACCCGCCGAGTTCTTCCCGCGCGTGCTCGAGGCATTCGGCGCGAAGCGCATCGCATGGGGCTCCAACTTCCCCGCCGCCGAAGGCACGCTGCCGCAGTTGCTTGCCGATGCGCGCGACAGTCTGTCGACGCTGCCCGCCGACGCACGCAACGCGATTTTCGGCGATACAGCACGCGCGCTCTATCCCGTGCTCGCCCGCTGAGCGCCGCACCCGCCGACACGGAGAAACACGTGAGCATCGTAACGAAACCGCTGCGCCTGAAGACCGCGCTGAAGACCTATCCGCATACGCGTGCGCTGAAATCCGGCGAACTGACGGATCCCGCCGTCGAACTGGTGTTCGAGGATATCGAACCCATCCATCGCGCGTTCGCGCCGATGGCGCGCCAACAGGCATTCGACGTCAGCGAACTGGCAATCGTCACCTATCTGCAGGCGAAGGCGTACAACAAGCCCGTCGTGCTGCTGCCCGCCGTGGTCGCGGCGCGCTTCCAGCAAAAGTGCATTATTTATAATGCGCAACGCGGGCAACTGAGTGTCGACGATCTGGCAGGCAAGCGAATCGGCGTACGCGCTTACTCGCAGACCACGGGCATGTGGGTGCGGGCCATCCTCGCGCAAACCTATGGCGTGCCCATCGACAAGATCGATTGGGTGACGTTTGAAGGCGCGCATCTGGACGAATACCACGAGCCGTCCTTCGCGCGTCGCGCGCAACCGGGCCAGCAACTCTTGCCGATGCTGCGCGCCGGCGAACTCGACGCCGCGATCCTCGGCAACGATCTGCCGGACGAACCCGGGCTTGCGCCGCTGATCGCCGACGCAGCCGCCGCCGATCGCGCGTGGTACGGCTTGCATCGATATGTGCCGATCAATCATGTCGTCGTGGTCAGGAAGGAACTGGTCGATCAGCATCCGGACGCGGTACGGGCCGTCTACGACCTGTTGCGGCGAGGCAAGCAGTCGGTGGCGAGTGGTCGGGACGCGAGCAAACCCGATCCGCTGCTGTTTGGCATCGATGCGCTGCGCGGACCGCTCGAAGAGACGCTTTCGTTCTGCGAGCGCCAGCAACTGTTGCCACGCAAGATGAGTGTCGACGAAATTTTTGCAGACTGCCTCGACGTGCTCGGCGACGCCGCCCGCTAGTTCGACAGACACCGCTCCAACCAGTCCAAGCGAATTCAAATTCGCCGCCGTTTCAGAAGGAGACATCATGAGCTTGCCCGGCAAGGCCGCATCCAAACCCCGGGGACGCCAGCCGTTCTATCGCGATCTGTCTTTCCAGGTTCTCGCCGGCATGGCGCTCGGCGTTGCCGTCGGCTACTGGTTTCCGAAGTTCGGCATCAACCTGCAACCCGTCGGCGACGCGTTTATCCGCGTCATCCAGATGCTGATCGGGCCCATCATTTTCTGCACCGTTTGCAGCGGCATTGCCGGTGTGCGGGACTTCAAGAAAGTGGGCCGGGTCGCTATCAAGGCGCTGTTCTACTTCGAGGTGGTGACGTCGCTTGCACTCGTGATCGGACTTGTGGTCATCAACGTGCTGAAGCCCGGCGTCGGCATGAATGTGGACATGAGCAGCATCCATTCGTCGGCTGTCGATGCGTATGTCGCGAAAGCACATCATGTCGTCACGACGAGCGAGTTCCTGCTGAACGTGATCCCTCATACGGCAATCAGCGCGTTTGCGGGCGGCGACGTGTTGCAGGTGCTGTTCTTCTCCGTGCTGTTCGCGTTCGGTCTCGCAGCGATTGGAGAGCGCGCCCGTCCGGCGATGGATCTGATCGATTCGGTGTCGAGCGCGCTGTTCTGGATCATCGGCCTGACGATGAAGGTCGCCCCGCTCGCCGCGTTTGGCGCGATCGCCTTCACGGTGAGCAAGTTCGGCTTCGGCACGCTGATCTCGCTCGGCAAGCTGATTCTGGAGTTCTATCTGACCTGCGCGCTTTTCATCGTGCTGATTCTCTGGCCGATCGCGAAGGTGAACGGTTTCAGCCTGTTGCGACTGATGCGCTACATCGGCGCCGAACTGTTGCTCGTGATCGGCACGAGTTCGTCGGAGACCGTGTTTCCGCAACTGATCGACAAACTTGAACGGCTCGGTTGCGAAAAGTCTGTCGTGGGCCTCGTCTTGCCGACCGCGTACACGTTCAATCACGACGGCACATGCCTCTATTTCGCCGCTGCCGCTGTGTTTCTAGCACAGGCAACCAACACGCCGATGACGTGGCACGACCAGTTGGTGCTGCTCGCAGTGCTGCTGCTGACGTCGAAGGGCGCGGCAGGTGTGTCCGGTGCTGCGATTGCCGTGCTTGCCGCTACGCTGGCCGCGTCGAACACCATCCCTGTGGAATCGATTGCGCTGATTCTCGGCATTCACAAAGCACTGTCGAGTGCGTTCGTGTTCACGAACATCGTCGGCAATAGCGTCGCGACGATCGTGGTCGCCAACTGGGAGAAGGCGCTCAACCGCACTGCCCTGCGCAATGAACTCAAGACGGGATTCAAACCGATGGACACGTCGATCGGCGCGTTGAAACAGTCCGGCGGCAGTTCGGCTGGGAGTTGATCTGGCAGATGGTAGGTGGTGACGGAATTCGGCACTGCCTGCCAATACAAAAGATGACTCCCGCGAACCATACACAATAGTTAGTCATACGAATCGTATAGCAGTAGCGGGGCATCGCATGACGGATGCGGAGAAGTTCGGCCGCCCGTCAGCGTCGAAAAGACATCAAAACAGGAGACAGTTGTGAAAGGAAAGTGGAGGAACCGCATTGGACTGGGACTGGGCGTATCGACGGCAATTGGGGTTCTCGCGGCCACGTCCGCGCATGCGCAATCGAGCGTGCAACTCTTCGGCACGGTAGACGGCGGCGTGCGGCATCAGACCAACGCGGCCGCCGGCGGCGGGTCGGTAACGACGATGAATTCGAACGGCTACTACAGCTCGAACAAGCTCGACTTCCGCGCTAGAGAAGATCTCGGCGGCGGATGGAACGCGCACTTCCTGCTCGAAAGCGGCTTCAATCTGGGTAACGGTCAGTTCGACAACACGACGGGCTTGATATTCAACCGGCAGTCATTCGTCGGCATCGGTCACAAGCAATACGGCTCGCTCGATCTCGGCCGCCAATACACGATCGCGCATGACATCATCAGCTTTTACGATCCGTACGGCTTTCATTTCACGCCGATCATTCCGTTGACCGTCGCATCCGATGGCACCCGCAACAACAACGACGTGAAGTACAAGAACACGTTCGGCCCGCTGCTCGTCGAAGCGGACAATTCATTTGGCGGCGTCGCCGGCGACTTCAGCAGCGGCGCGGCGCGCGCGGTCGGCCTCAACTATACGACGGGACCGATAGGGATTGGCGGCCTGTACGGCCATCGCAACGTGCTGGCCGGCAAGACCTACGTCGGCGACAGCTACTACATGGTCGGCGCCAGCTATCAACTCGGCCCGGTACGCTTTTCAGGCGGCTTCATGTCCGAGGACCAGCAAAACCAGGGCGCGCCGCATATGGTCACCAACAACGGCTTTGGCGGCATTGCGTGGACTGTGACGCCGTACCTCGTGTTTCGCGGCGCGTACTACCAGACCAATGTCTCGACGGACAAATCGGGGCGTCGCGGAATGTCCGTGCTTTCGCTCGGTTATCTGCTGTCCAAGCGCACCACGCTCTACGCGGAGGGCGACTATACGTCTTACCGGCACGCCGTTGTGAGCACGCTGAATCCGGCCGGCGCGTCGAGCCAGACGGCCGTCACCGTCGGTATCGACCATCTGTTCTAGAACGGGCGGGCGCACACACGCGGCCGCGCCGGCCGCGAAGGCGCTCGAAACGCTTAAGACAGCCAGCGCCCGCGAATCGAACGAAGCGCACAAGCGCGAGCGGCTCGCATCGGGTGTGTTGGGTCTCGATATGTATCGGATGCGAAAGCCACTGGAGAAACTCGGCTTGCAGTAGATCGACTGATGGTCGGGCGGCCGGCTAGCGGGTTCACGGTCCACTCCGTATATGGCTAATAGCCGTGCCGCGTCGATCCGGATAGTTGATCTTCCGCTCCCTTTCGTGATTGACACGTATAAAACGCCAGATATTTTCTAGCGTGTTGCAAGAAAAATGCTATTGAAACATCTACGAAATTCAAGGCATTGAAGCGCGTACGTGATTGGCCTGATACCGAAATAGAACGTCGTATTTTTTCATGATTTGCAATGCTAACATTTGCCTTGATTCGGTGAAGATCCGAGACTACGTTTGTTGTAGTGGATAACGGCTCTCGATGAGGCGTTATGGTAACGAAGCCAATTGAAGATGCGCTGACAAGCCGCATCTGGAGCCGCGTGCGCATCTACCAATAGTGAACGACTACACGGGGATGACTCATGAAAAACAAAAAAATCCCTCACGGTCAAAGCGACAATCGTGAAACTCAGATTCAGTTTTTCGTTGAACGTTGACTGGTTGCTTCTCGCTGCTTTTAGCGGGGGAGATTCATTCACTACCCGCTTCTGCTGAAGGGGAGGTCTCATGCAAGTTGCAATTGACACCATGCGGCGGCTCGTCCTTGAAACGATCGGCAAGGCGTCTCTGCTCGGTCTGGGCGGCATGGCGGCACTGGGGCGCTCTGAGCCTCTCGCCGCGCAGGGTACCCGGTCAAGAATTGCGGTCTCTAGCGTCTCATGGGGACCGAATCGTCTCGACATTTTCGGACTCGGTACCGACAACCAGATGTTCCACAAAGCATGGGCCCGCGCATGGTCTCCCTCTCCGAAGGACTGGGAGCCTTTGGGTGGCAGGTTCAACAGCTCGCCAGCGGCCGTATCCTGGGGCCCCAACCGACTCGATATCTTCGGTCTCGGCACCGACAACCAGATGTTCCACAAAGCCTGGGCCGGCGCATGGTCTCCCTCTCCGAAGGACTGGGAGCCTTTGGGTGGCAGGTTC
>NZ_FNDI01000009.1:96692-319055 GCF_900100565.1 Paraburkholderia steynii
CTCGGCACCGACAACCAGATGTTTCACAAAGCCTGGGACGGTGCCTGGTCCCCTTCGCCAACGGACTGGGAGCCTTTGGGTGGCGTGTTCGCCAGTCCGCCTGCCGTCGTTTCGTGGGGTCCCAACCGCCTCGATATTTTCGGTCTCGGCACCGACCACCAGATGTTCCACAAAGCCTGGGACGGTGCCTGGTCGCCTTCACCGAAGGACTGGGAGCCTTTGGGAGGCCGGTTCAACAGCCCGCCAGCGGTCGTCTCGTGGGGTCCTAATCGCCTCGATATTTTCGGTCTCGGCACTGACAACCAGATGTTCCACAAAGCCTGGGCCGGTGCATGGTCCCCCTCGCCGCAGGACTGGGAGCCTCTGGGAGGCAGGTTCAACAGCGCGCCGGCAGCCGTCTCATGGGGCCGCAACCGCCTTGATATTTTCGGTCTCGGCACTGACAACCAGATGTTCCATAAAGCATGGAACGGCGCATGGTTGCCCTCACCGAGGGACTGGGAGGCTTTGGGTGGCGTATTCAACATCCGCTAAGAAATCCTGATTACTTCAACTTTGAAGTCACAACATGAATATTTTCAGCGACGCATTTTCGTCACTGTCATCAAACCCAAAGAAGACAATGACAGCAGGCTGCCGACGACACCCCTCGCCGACAGCAAGACACAAGGAAATCAGTTGCCCGACTCGACGCGTGCTTTCATCGAGCCTCGAGACACTCGTCAGCGGACCGCCAGCCATTCGATGAAACACTCGCGGCGCCCGCGCTCACCGACACTCGCAGAGACCGCGTGCCAGCGTACTTCCCTGCGCAGCAGGCACCGCGAAACGCCGACGACACGCAATCAGAGCGACGGGTCAAGTGGCGTGATGCGCGCGAGCATCAGCGTATATTCCTCCGCGGCAATCTGGCGGAACTTCATGTCGATCACGGCCATGCGCTGGTCGTCGGCGATATCCGGAAAGAGCCGTTGCGCGGCATCCTTCAGCACGATGTCGGGATGCGCGACGCACGGCAGATCTTTCGACGCCGTCGAATCCAGCGCCTTCACCAGCAGATAGATGGGCACGACGTCCGCAAGACCAACGGGAACCAGCTTCGCCGCCGCATCGCCGAAATGGCGCCGCACGATCGCCTGCGAGCCGAGGCGCAGCATGTAGCGAAACGGCATGCCCGTGCGGATCGACAGCAGTACGGGGTCGACGGCCGCCACCTGCTCGACGGAGTTGATGCCTTCGGCCTCGAAGGTCGCGACGATCGGCAACGTCACGCCTTCGAGCGTGATGAGCCTGTCTGGCGCGTTCTCCGTCTTGTCCGCTTCGGTGAGTTGCGGAAAGCCGAAGCGGCGGATCAGTTTGAGCAGCGCATCGACTGGAAAGGTACCGAGCGCGAAGGCCATTGCCGCGCGTGCGCCGTCGGACTGCGTCGCATTGTTGATGACGAGCGCGAGTGGAATCGCGAGAAAAAGGCGCAGCGCGTACCAGTAGACGTCGGCGACGTTGAGCGACTTGCGGCGGATGGAGAGCACGGAATCGCTCACGACGAACATGAACGAGCCCGCGAACGACGCCATCAGCACGCGCTGGCTGATGCCATAGATGCAGCCGGACGATTCGCTCATCGCGCATGGCCTCACATCGAAAAAGCTCGTGCCGACGAGCCCCGCCGCCGCGTAAACGACGGCGAGCAGGATGAACACGGCGGGCACGAACGGCACGAGGCCGTATTGCTCATGATAGACGCGTGCGAACAGGCGCTCGCAGATGTCGAGCCGCTCGTCAGCCGCGCGCTGCCAATGTCCCGCCGCAGGACGCGGCGCGGGCGGCGAGCACGGTAGCGCGTCGGCGTCCTCCAGCGCATAGATGAGCCGCTGCGACCAGAAGCGTTGCAGATACGCCGATAGTGCGCTGCCTTTCAGGCTGTTTTGAAACTCGCGATAGCGCGTGAACCAGATGAGGCTCAGAAAGACGATGAGGGGCGTGCCGACCATGATCGTCGTGAACGCCGCGAGCGTAACGGCGAGTTCGAGCGACGCGTCCTCGGCCTTCACGGCGTAATGGATGAATGCCGCGCCCGCGAGGTTGATCGCGATGAGGCCCACGGTCAGCATGATCGCGCGACGCGGGCCGGTGAGGTGGCTTTCGGTGAGAGGAGTGGGTTTGCGGTAGGTGCCCGATACCGGCAGCGTGGTGGAGGTGGTGGACATGGTGTGGCTCTCCAACGGTTTGCTCGTTACTCAGCGATGCAACATTTCATCCTGGCACATGCGCAGGCAATGAGCGATGCCTCGCTAGCGGTCAGATGCGAGTGAATGTGTCGAAGACCACATTCGATGCCCTGCCCCACTGGCGCGCTGGAAAATACCTGCTAAAACCCTAAACAAGACCCGCCTCGCGCGCGGAATGGTCAGAGATGCAATCCATGTATCGCACCGACGCCCCGCCCGATCCTGCTCTTCATCGGCCTCTTAATTAAAACAGCCTCATCACTCCATCGGCCTTGTCGCATCCGTTCGCATTCGCGCCATGCGTGCGGCGTAACCCTGATTCGATGTCTCACGATATGGAGTACCACATGGACCAAACCACGTTCATGGCTGCGACGGGCAGCACCCAGGCGAGTGCCGCGCTGTGGCTCAACGCAGTGCAAGCCGCGATGGACCGCTTCCAGATCAACACGCCCGTGCGCCAGGCTGCGTTTCTGGCGGAAGTCGCGTTTGAAAGCGGCCGCTTTCCGCCTCCACCCGTGTCGGAAAACTTCAATTACTCGGTAGCAGGCCTGCAGTCGACATTCCGCTCGCTGACGTCCGCGCAATGCGCGAGCCTCGGGCGTCAACCCGGTGAGGCGCGGGTGCCGCCCCAGCGCCAGCAGCAGATCGCCAACCTTGTCTACGGCGGCCGCTTCGGCAACGGCCCAGCCGCGACGGGCGACGGCTGGAGGTATCGCGGCTCGGGCCTGATGCAGTTGACGTTTAAGGACAACTTCGCCCGCGCGGGCCAGGCGATCGGCGCCGATCTCGTCGGCAATCCGGACCTCGTGCGCAACGACCCCGCCACCGCCGCGCTGGTGTCCGCGTGGTACTGGCAATCGCACGGCTGCAACGAACTCGCCGACGCGAACAGCTTCAACGCGATCACGTCCCAGATCAATCCGGCGCACGCGGGCGACACGGACCGTCAGGCAGCATTCCAGCTCGCGAGCAACGCGCTCCACGTATCGCATGCTGCCGGAGCGGGCGGCCCGGCCGTCGCGTGATGCCTTGATGACGGCGGCGGGCTTCATGATCATGCTGACGTGCAGGCATGAGTGAATTCGCCGCCGCTGACGAGCTTGCCCACCTTTTTATATTCGCGTTGCGTCGCGGATTGCGACACACGCCGCGCGAACCTGATCTCGATCTCGTGCTAATGGCGCGCCGCTACAACCGGTTGCGTGAGCGTTCCGCAACGGAAATCCATGGCCGCACACGCATGGCGTAAACGACTCTAAAGTTGTCGTTTGCGACAGTACCGCCGGAACCACTCCGTCACTAGACTCATCTCCGTTGCACCTCAACATGAACAGTCACCGGAGAAGTCTTCATGAAAGTTTTCGCCATTGGTTCGATCCGTCAGGCGTTCACGCCGGAACAGCGGCAGCGCATCATGCCGAAGGAAGTTCCCGACACGCTCAAGCTCTACCTCGACGGCACCATCGAGCAATTCTGGTTCCGTGACGATCCGGCGACGCCGGGCGTCATCTTTCTCATGAACGTGGAATCGGTCGAGCACGCAAAGGCGGCGGTAGACGAGTTGCCGCTCACCGCCGAAGGTCTCATGAGTTTCGACCTGCTGCCGGTTGGGCCGCTTGCGCCGCTTCGTTTGCTGATTCAGTAAAAGCAACGCTGCAGGTGCCGCCGTCGGTGATACGAGACGGCGGCACATCTTCAGGGCAGTTCGCTATCCGGCGCGAAGCGTCGCGCGTACTCTCGTGGACTCACACCCATTCGCCGCGTGAACGCTTTTCTTAGCACGTCGCCGCTGCCATAGCCGCACCGGCGCGCTATCTCTTCCATCGACCGCTCGCCGAGTTCGAGCGCGCGGCGAACGGCTTCGAGCCGTACATCTTCGACATATTTCGCGGGCGTCGTCTTCAATTCACGCTGAAACATGCGAATCAGAGTTCTCACGCTCGTCGACGCCTTGTCCGCTAGCATGTCGGTTGTCAGATCCGTATGCAGATGCTCGCTAATCCAAAGGCACAGATCGTCGATGCTCGAACCCGACACGCGCTGCGATTGAAGCGCGACGCTAAACTGCGCCTGCCCGCCGGGACGTCGCAGAAACAGGACCAGATTCTTCGCAATATCCAAAGCAACGTCGTTGCCCAGATCTTCACCGACAAGGGCAAGTGCAAGATCGATTCCCGCCGATACCCCCGCCGACGTATACAAGTTGCCATCTTTCACCCAGATAGGAACGGGGTCGACCTGCACGCTGGGATATCGCGCGGCAAGGTGCTGCGTCATCCGCCAATGCGTCGTTGCCCTGCGGCCGTCCAGCAGCCCCGCTTCCGCCAGCGCAAACGCGCCGACGCAAATCGAGCACACGCGACGCGCTGTGTTCGAACGCTTCCGGAGCCAGTCTATGGCTGACTTGTCGAACCGGTCGATCGAATGGAAGCCAGTCGTCACGATCAATGTATCGATTGGCCTGTTTGACCGACGCTCTGTTTCGAGCGTTCGGTGGCCCTTGAGTCCGATACCTGTTTCGCTTTCCAGATGGACGTCCGAACCCGCGCACACCAGTTCGAGTGAATAAGGAGCCGGAGCGCCAGCGTGCAGCTGATTTGCGGAGGCGAACACTTCTGCAGGACCGATTACGTCGAGCGCGTCGACGGGCGGCAAACCGAGAATCACAACGCGCTTTCGCGTCGTACCCGATATCGGACCGGATGCTTTCCTCATCGACTGCTCCTGTGAAAACACGTCGCTTTCATTTTGGCACAAATCGTCCAGAAACAGTCATATGTGACACGTGGCGTGTTTATACACTCGATGATCAAACTCGATATTGGAGGCTGTATGAGCACAATCGTTACCATCGGAGGAATCAGCGCTCCCGATTCCGACTTCACCCGTCAGGCAAGCTCGCTCGTCGAACGCGTTCATTCAAAAGCGCTGCTGAACCACGTGCATCGAACGTGGTGGTTCGCCGAATTCCTCGGCAGAACGCGCGGTTTGAAATACGACCGAGAAGTCGTCTACCTTGCGTCCCTGCTTCACGATCTGGGCCTCACAGACGCATTCGCCGCCGATCAGCGCTTCGAGGTCGACGGCGCCGATGCCGCGAACCTGTTCCTGACGGCGAACGGCTACGCAGAACAAAAGGCGGAACTGGTGTGGGACGCGATCGCGCTTCATTCGAGCGCCGGCATCGCCGACCGCAAGCAGCCAGAAATCGCCCTGGTCTACATGGGCGCTCACGTGGACGTCTTTGGACTGCGGCTGGACGAAATCACGCCGTCGCTCGTCGACGACGTGCTGGCGCTCTATCCACGCGCCGGCTTTAAGGCGGCCTTTGCCGAAGCGCTGGCGGAAGTTGTCAGGAAGAAGCCCCACACGGCGCTGGGCACCGGTCTGGTCGATATCGGACATCGGCACGTACATGGCTTCGACTGCGCGAACGTATGCGATCTGCTCGACCACGCGCCGTTCGAAAGCTGAAACGCAGTGTTGCAGCAAAGATTCGTTGACTCACATTTAGATGATGACTATCATCCAAAACATCGAATCACGGAGCGCAGAAAACCATGCGGAAGTCCAGAGAGGAAACGGCCGATACACGTCGGCGGATCGTCGAAGTCGCCAGCCGGGAATTCAGGACCAACGGCATTCAGGCAACCGGACTTGCCGATCTGATGTCCGAGGCGGGACTTTCGCATGGCGGCTTTTACCGGCATTTCGATTCCAAAGATCAACTGGTCGCGGAAGCATGCGAATCGGGACTGACGGCGATCATCGGAAGACTCGAAGCAGCGGCGAGTGGATGCGAAGGAAAAAAAGGGTTCAAGGCCGTCGTTGACGCATATGTGTCGTCGTCGCATCGGGACGCGCCTGCAGACGGCTGTCCTCTCGCCGCGATGGGCAGCGAACTGGCGCGTGCGGACGAACAGACTCGCGCAGTCGCTTCGCGCGGATTTGATGAACTCGTCGACGTGTTGGCAAAGCGGAGCGGACGGCGGCGGCGCGAGGCGGCAAGATCAGAGGCCGTCTTCGCACTGTCGGCGATGATCGGCGCGATCACGATGGCCCGAATCACAGACGACCCTGACGCAGCAGCAGCGATCCTGCAGGACGTCAGGCAACACCTCGAAGCAATGTAAGCGATACCGAGTCGTTGGAACGGAGTGGTAAGTACACGCGTAGAAATGTGCATATGCACTTCAAGGATTTCGAAGCATCCCCTGCACTCTTGGCGAGTGTTCAAACCGTTAGATTGGAGAGTTCATCATGAAGCAACGCAAATACCTCATTACTGGCGCCACCGGCAAAACGGGTGTCCACACCATTCGTCATCTTCTGAACGCCGGACATGCCGTTCGCGCCTTCGTACACAGCGAGGACGAGCGCAGCGAAGCACTGCGCAGTCAGGGCGCTGAAATCGTCGTTGGCGATCTTCTCGAACATGACGACGTGATCCGCGCCATGGAAGGCGTGACGGGTGCCTATCTGTGCTACCCCGTGCGCCCGGGCTTTATCCAGGCCACCGCGTATTTTGCGGACGCAGCGCGCCGCGCAGGTGTCGAAGTTGTCGTGGAGATGTCGCAGATTTCCGCGCGGGAAGATTCGCAGAGTCACGCCGCACGCGATCACTGGATCGCGGAACGGGTGATCGACTGGTCAGGCGTTCCCACCGTGCATATTCGCCCGACGTTCTTCTCCGAATGGCTCGTCTTCCCGTGGGTGCGCGATCAGATCGTGCAGGAAGGCAAGATCACGCTGCCGTATGGCAACGGACGTCACGCGCCGATTTCCGGCGAGGATCAGGCTCGACTGATCGCCGCTGTGCTCACGAACCCGTCTGCGCACATCGGCAAGACCTATCCGCTGCTTGGACCGGTTGAGATGAACCAGCAGGAAATCGCCGATGAAATCGGCAAGGTTCTGGGTCGCAAGATCAGCTACAGCCCGTCGACGATCGAACAGTACCGTGAGCATCTCGAGAAGTACAACCTGCCGGAGTTCATGATCCAGCACTTTCTCGCGATCGCCATCGATTACCAGAACGGCATTTTCTCGGGCGAGGACGGCGTGATCAGCGAGATTACGGGGCAGGCACCTCAAACCGTCGGTGACTTCGTCAAAGCGCATCGCCAGGTTTTCGAGCAGTAATCCGTGATGAATGCGGCTCGCGTTGTCGAACCGCGTTCTGCCCAAACGCCTTTCCTCACGCGGCCCAACAAAGGAGTACATGCAATGAAACTCAGCGGCAACACCATCTTCATTACGGGAGCGACCTCGGGCATTGGCCGCGGACTCGCCGAAGCATTTCACAAGAAGGGCAACAAGGTCATTATCGGTGGGCGCCGGAAAGCACTGCTGGATGAAGTGACGAAGGTCAATCCCGGCATGGACTCCGTCGAGATCGACGTGACCAACCCCACGCAAATCGCAAGCGTGGCCGAGCACCTGATTAAAACGTATCCATCGCTGAATGTGGTCATCAACAACGCCGGCATCATGCCGTTCGACGATGTGACGGGGCCGCTCGACGATTCGCAAGCCGTGCATCTCATCAACACCAATCTGTTGGGCCCTGTGCGTATCAGCGGCGCGTTCATCGAGCATCTGAAGAAGCAGCCGGAAGCATTCGTCATCAACAACAGTTCGGTTGTCGCTTACGTTCCGATGGCGATGTCAGCACTGTATTCGGCAACGAAGGCAGCGATTCACTCGTACTCGCTGTCCCAGCGCTTCGCGTTGCGCGATACCTCCGTCCGTGTTCTGGAGATCGTGCCGCCGTGGGTGGATACCGATCTCGTCTACAAGAGCGGGGACCCACGCGCAATGCAACTGGAGCCTTTCATTGCAGAAGCATTTGCTCTGCTAGAACACGCGACCACAGAAGTCGTCGTCGAGTCGGCCCAACAGTTACGAAATAGCGCAGGACTGAACGAGCATGGCATCGTCGACTACTTCAATCAGATGTTGATTGATGAGCCTCTGCCTATGCCCTGACGTCTGGCGCGGTGGTCATCGAAACGTCGCATTCGCTTCGAGCAGTTGATGATGACGTGCTTCCGTTGCGTCATCGACGGGAAACATGCATTCGAGACGTAGCTCCTGCGCCGCGATGCTTTGCGGCGCGCCAACGCTCGTGACCATCGAAAAGTAACGAAGCACCTCTCCACCGTTGACGAACCCGATTGGAATGACGGGCATGGCTGGTGCAGCCCAGGACGCATGTCCCGTCTTCCAGTCGCGTGGTACATCTGGATAGGCAAGCAGTTCATCGAGCAGACGCGCGGTGCCGTCGTCTATCACACGGCCCACCGATTCCCGGTGTACCCGCTGCAGCATGCTTCGCGCAACGCTGTCCCATTCGTCTACGAATGGGCGCATTCCCTGCGGATCGAACATCAGATGCAGCATGTTGCGCGTGCCTTTGCGCGCGGCCATGTCGATGAAGCAGTTGAAAAAGCGCAGCGCGGCGTCATTGGTCATCAGGACGTTCCAGTGCCGGTCCATCACGATGGCGGGGAACGGTTCATGCTGGCGAACGACCCGCTCCAGTGCGCGAACGACACCCTGCATTTCCTGCGCATTCCACGGTGCCTCCGAATACACCGGCGCGTAACCAGCGGCGAGCAGCAACGCATTTCGCTCGCGCAACGGCACATCGAGCGCCTGCGCGAGAGTCAGCAGCGTCTCCCGACCCGGCACACTGCGCCCGCTTTCAATAAAGCTGATCTGACGCTGCGAAATACCCGCTTCGAGCGACAGATCGAGCTGACTCACTCCGCGCACGTCACGCCAGTAACGAAGCAAGTTGCCGAGTTCGCGCGACGGTGCTTTCGAATCGCGACTGCTGACATTCATCGGATTTCCTCCGATCGAAGCGGGTCACTATAACGGACTCACACGATGCCTGCACGCCAGACAAATTCTTCGAACGGCGCTTCGAGTCCCGGTTGCGTCACGCTACTCGTGTAGTTCGTGATGGTCGAAGCGGCAACCACCGCGATGACTTCGAGTAGTTGTTCGGCGCTGAATCCGGCATCGAAAAATCGCTGCTGGTCCGCGTCGGAAAGCCGCCCGCGCTGTTCGATCAACGTGCGCGCCGCCTTGGAAAGCGCCGCGAGTTGAGGGTCCGCAGGCAACGCACCGCGCCGGATCGCATCGACATCGGCGGACGATACGCCTTGCTTCAATGCGAGCGCCGTATGAAACGCGACTGGCCATTCGCTGGCGTTTGTCACTGCATTGGTCAGCAGCAACGTTTGAATCTGCGGTTCGGTCAGACTGCTCGCATGCACTCGCTCGAACAGCCCGATGAAACCGTTGATCAGCACCGGCGACGCGGCCATCTTTGCGGCGACGTTCGGGATCGCGCCGAACGCCTGTTGCAGTTGCTGAAGCACAGGCTTCGATTGCAGCGGAGCGGATTCGAGCGTGTGAACGGGATAGCGGGACATGGTATCTCCTTGGCTGTGAGCGCCACCGGATTGGTGACGCGACAGCCGAAGAGTAGACGCCACGGTTCAGCGCGCCAATTACATCGCATGTAATCACCGCGCGGCCGATTAACCCTGTCCGCCCAGCGTCAGTCCGTGCTGCCCCTTGTACGCGGCCACTGCCGGCGTCGACCACCCTTCGAGCAGATCTGGCGCAAGCCGATAGATTTCCACGCCGAGCGGCCGGCACACCTCTAGCGGATCGCGCGCGTCCGGTCCCCACATCGGCAGAGAAAGATCGCCGCCGGGACACGTCGACAGCGCGCAAAGCAGATCGATCTCCGCGAAGAACTCCAGATAATCGCCCTTCTTTGCCGGACATGCCTTCATGAAGTACTTGTCGTCGAGATTCAGACCTGTGCATTGAAAAACGTTGAGCACGTCGTGTACGTCGTACTCGGTCAGACCATACGGCGCAACCGCGCGCGTGAGATTCGAATGGCAATGAAAGTGAAAGTCTTCACCCGTCAGCATCCGGTTCACGTACGGGTCACAGCGCGTGCCGAGCAGATCGTGTACGCGACCGCCGTGTTCGTCGATGCCGTAGCCGGCGAGACTGTCGTCGGTAATCGTCACCATCGGACGCAGAAAGGGCAGTGTCGACCAGAGACGGTCGAACGTGCTGACGTGCGCGGCCTGCAACTGACGCGTGCGCGACGCCCACATCCGTTCACGCGGATTGTGCAGGTTCCACATGTTGAGATCCGCCACCTGTGGCCCTTCGATCGTCACGATACGGAAGACGTGCCCGGCGGGCACGGTCCACGCCTGCCCTGATCGAATCGGAATCACGATCGATTCGATCAACTCGCGGCCATCGTGCTCTGCAGCAATGCGTCGATAGAATGCCTTGTCGACGTCGAGCGCGGAGCCCTTGGTCGTTTGGTAGGCGGCAGGGTAGTTCAACATGAGAAATCGCTCCTTGATGAGGCGGCCGGCGTGTCCACGCTCTCGTGGCGCCGTTCGATACGCCCAGCCGCGAGATACGTCACAAATAGTCGAGCATTGCGTGCTCAGACTCCGTCAGATAGTCGGCGAGCGCTGCTTGCGCCTTGTCGAGGTGGCCGCGCTCGATCAGCGCGAAAATGCGCTGGTCTTTCGCGACCCACGGCTTCTGGAAGCGCTTTTCGTCCGGTGCGGATCCAAACACGAGCCGCAGTTGCGCGAGAATCGTCGTGAAGAACGCATCGAACAACGCGCTGTGCAGCAAGCGCACGATATGCCGGTGAAACAGCAGGCTATACGTGCCGACGGCGCGCCAGTCTTCGTGTTCGAGCGCCTCTTGCGCGCAACGGATCGCTTCGCGCATCAACGCGAGATCGGCTTCTTCGATGGGCTCTTCGCGCACTAGCGCCTGCAATTCGAGCGTGCGTCGCACGCGGTAGATATCGCGCACGTCGTGGCGCGTGAGCGTGCGCACGATCACGCCACGGTGCCGGTAATGCACCGCAAGCCCTTCGCGACACAGCAGCCGCAGTGCTTCGCGCAGCGTATTGCGCGACACGTCGTGCAATTGCGTCAGATCGTTCTCGACGAGCGCCGTGCCGGGCAACAGCTTGCCCTCGATGATGTCGTCGCGGATCGTTGTCAGGATGCGGTCCGTCACTGACTGATCGGCCTCCGCAGCTGACGGTGCGGGCGCAGATTTAACGGACGTACGTACTGTTGTCATTCGTAAGCTCAGGCGATATGAACGTCTTTAAGAAAACTGGCGATGCGCGAAGTTTTCTGTTTCGCGAGTTCCAGTGGAGGACCATCGCTGAGTATCGTACCGCCTTCCATGAATATCACCCGGTCCGAGATGCGGAACGCGAATTTGATTTCGTGCGTGACGATGATCATCGTCATCCCGTCGCGCGCAAGCTGCTCGATGACTTTCAGTACTTCCTGCACGAGTTCCGGGTCGAGTGCGGAAGTCGGTTCATCGAACAGTACGATTGATGGCTGCATTGCCAGCGCGCGTGCAATCGCCACGCGTTGCTGCTGTCCACCCGACAACTGATGCGGATACTTGTGCGCATGCCCCGCCATGCCGACTTTCGCCAGAATCCGCATGCCGGATTCTTCGAGCGCGCTGCCCTTCAGACGGTTGTGATAACGCGGCGCGAGCGTCACGTTTTGCAGCACGGTCTTGTGCGGAAACAGATTGAAACTTTGAAACACCATGCCGATATCAAGAATACCGCGCATGTAGTCGCCGTGTCGCGCCTTGTGATGACCGAGCAGCGTGGACTGCAGGAACGCGCGTCCGTGCAGGCGCACTTCGCCGTCATCGAGTGTTTCGAGGCCGTTTAGCGTACGGATCAGCGATGTCTTGCCCGAGCCCGATGGTCCGATGATCGACACGACCTCGCCGGCCTTCACCGTCAGATCAATGCCCTTGAGCACTTCGTGCTGGCCATAGCGCTTGCGAATGCCGACCGCTTCGAGTGCGCGTCCGGTGGCCCGGGAGTCGGCGGGTTTCGCAGCGGCATTCGATGCATCGACCGGTAGCACCGTGACGTCGATCATCACGGCATGCTTGCGGCGCGTGACGTCGAGGCGCTTTTCGAGCATCTTCAGCAAATGTCCGAACACCGTGACGATCAGCACGTAATAGAACGACACCGCGAGCATGGTCTCCAGCACCTTGAAGTTCTGCGTATAGAGACGCTCGCCAACCAGCAGTATTTCAGCAAGAGAGATCACCGACACCAGCGACGTCAGCTTGACGATCGTGATGTACTCGTTGATCAGCGACGGCAGCGCAACCCGGAATGCCTGCGGCAGCACGATCAGGCGTTGCAGCCCAACGAATCCGATGCCGAGCGCTCTGCCCGCTTCGAGTTGGCCCTTGTTGAGCGCGAGCAGACCACCACGATGAATTTCGGCGATATACGCGGTTTCGCTGATCGACAATGCGATCAGTCCCGCCCAGAACGGATCGGACAGCACGCCGCCCGACCACGGCAACACCTGTGGCAGGTTATAGACGAAGATCAGCAGCACCAGCAGCGGCAAGCTTCGGAACAGCCAGATATAAGCACCACACGCGACGCGCAATGGCAAGAGCGTGGATTGCTTGCCAAGTGCAAGCATGAATCCCGCGACGATGCCGATCAACCATGTCGCCACGCTCAGTTCGACGACGAGCCACGCAGCTTTCCAGAATGCCGCGTCGACGAGTAGCGACGCCGCGTAATGCCAATCGAACAACATGCGACTCCCCTTCCCGCGCGCTGCGATGCGAAGCGCGCGTGGCGATGCGAGCCGTCAGGCCCGCCAGACAATGGAAAAACGCGGCGTTACTTCTGCGCGCTTCCCAGCGCGAGGGCGATGTCGCCGCCCGTCGGTTCGGCGACGTTGTATTGCTTGAGCAGCGCCGCGTATTCGCCCGACGACTTCATCGACGCCAATGCAGTCTTCAACTGCGACAGCAGCGCGTCATTGCCCTTCTTCACGCCAAGGCCGATCACCACCGGGTAGAGCGGCACCGTCGACGTAATCGCCACGCGACCGCCAAGCCGGTTCGCCGTGATCTGCGCGACAGCCGAATCTTCGAACTGCGCATCGACGGCATGCGACAGCACGGCTTGCGCCGCTTCCGGCGAGGTCTCGAACTCGCGCACATCGATGGCGCCGCGCCCCGCCGGGACGCACACCTTGCCCGATACATCGGCGAGCTTCGGAATCCACGACGCGCCCTTGATCGAACTGACCCGCTTGCCGCACAGATCTTCCGGTGTCTTTGGCGCGAAACCCGCGCCGCTGAGCGCAAGCAGCGAGCCGCCCGTCTTCAGGTAAGGCAGAAAGTCGATCTGCTTGGCGCGCTCTGGCGTCACGTACAGCGCGGACGCAATCACGTCGAAGCGGTTGGCGTTGACGCCAAGAATCAGATTCGCGAAGCGCGTGTCGACGAACGACGGCTTGAGCTTCAGATGCGTGGCGAGCTTCCCCATGAACGCGGGATCGAAGCCGGCGGGCGTCCCGTTGTCCAGATAGTCGTAAGGCGGATACGTGAGGTCTGCGCCAATTTGCAGACTCTCGGGCGCGACGGTCCCGGCCGCGGCGGCAACGCTGGCGTGAGTCGCCACGCACAGGGGCACGATCGCGGCGGCGATCTTCATCGTGTGCGACAGGCCCTTGAGGGCCGACTTCGGAAAAATGTGGGCTTTCATGAGGGTCTCGCTCGTCGGGTGGTCGGCTACATTGTTCAACAATATACAAACTATTGTTGAACAATAAATGAAATGCAAGCGTTTTTTCGTCGCGATGAAAACGTAGGTGGGTTCGACCGGAAAGAAAGGGGACGGCGAAGGTTTCGAGAGAAGCAGGACACCGGGCACCGTCGTCTGACGTTTCGCCGGGAGGTTCGGCGAACCCTATGTTTGTGCAGCGACTAACATACGAGCCCGCCTCAATGCTGAACAATGACCCAGTCAGCGCGCCGCCACATACGGCAATAGAACGGGCGGCATCGCGCAACGCGCCGAGGTGGCGTCGATCACCTGGTTGCCAATGAGAAGAACGCACAATGCGTGACTTGCCGACGGTATGGGGAGACCGAAGATGGGCATCATTCGCAAGCGTCTAGCGACGCCGGACGAGCCATGCGACGTGGCGCCAGGCGATGAGCCAGCACAAGATGGCTCCGCGCAGCCGCTCGATGAACCGACTTCGTCCAGCCCCGCTGCGCCTGAGGCTCATCATGCGCCCGACGTGCCCAGCAAACCTTTGCGCCGCTCCAAACGGACACCCGATGTCACTCGCCCGCTGGTGATCATGCGAGTGCAGTCCCGGCCGAAACAACTCCCCGTCGCCGAGGAAGGCGGCGCGCCCGACTGGAGTCTGAGCGCCGGCGTGGCGACCGTCCTGTTCGGCTTCGTGATCGCGTTCGGCACTTACGTTACGTTGACTCAGCGGGAAGCCGTGCAAAGCCGTATGGGGCACTTCGCCAACGTGGACAAACCGCACCCGGCGAAGCGCGATAGTTCGGCGTCGCCGGGTCAACCTGCTTTGGATGTGGCACAGGCCGCGCGCGCGCCGATCGACACGCCACCCGTTCCGGTTGCTGTACACGACACTGCGATGCCCCACACGGCTGCAAGCGATGCGGCGAACGCGAGCGTTATCGTCACCCATGAACCTCCGCCCAAGCCACCCGTAACGGCAGCGGCGGCGACCGCTGCACCTGCGCCCAGCACTCCCACCAGCAAGCGGAACGTTGCAAGCGCAACCGCCGCTCCCGTGCGCGCGGCCCCGAAAACCACCGCTCAGGATTCAAGTGCGACCACGACACAAGCCCGCGCTGCGTCGACCATATCGAAGGAGCGACCGACTAGCCCGAAAACTGCGAGAACGGCCTGCGGCGCGCTTGGGTCGTGTGACCAGAACATTGCGCATGTCGAACAAGCGACGCATGAGCCGGCAACTGTGCGGCCTCCCGTAAAGAGCGCGACGACGACAACGGTGATACGAGAGGCTGCAGGTGGCGTACCGGCCGCACCTGTCGCGCAACTCGTTCCGCCGTCGGCACAAGCTGAATCACACACTGAAGCCGCAGCGGCTCTTTCGCTCACCGTGAACAAGAACCTGTTTCGACAGCACTAGAATGTGCCGTCAGTTTGCGGTTCGCAGCGCGGATCTTGAGGCGTAGTGTGGTTTTCCCCGACACGGCGGCGATGAACAAGCCGCCCTTAGCCCCCGCAGCCACCAGCCTGAACGCATGACAGATATCGATTTTGTGCGTCCGCCTTGCAAAGTTCTGCTCGTCTGTCGGCGTAATTTCCACACGCACCGATGTCCCGATTGTAATTGTCGATGCAATTGGTCTTTACGTCGTTGCAATTCGGGGCGGCAAGGCACCCGAATGAGACGCCCGCTAAAACGCCCATCAAAATGCTCTTCATGGTTGCTCTCCTTGCTGCAAGGCTCGATCAAAACGAACCGCTCCAGATCTGCACGACATACGTCACCAAGTCGGGTGTCGACGCACGCATCGGCGTACACGTGCGGAGTTCTAACATGGACATTGACACCGTCGAGTGGCCGCTTTCGCGTGTCACGATCTACACGTCGATTGTGCCCCTTCGGCGAGGTCGGTGGGCGCCCGCTTCTCACGGATCAGAGGGTTAGCAACGGGTCGCCTGCTGTCTCCGCCCTCCTTCGCGGGGGCGGTTTTATATACCTTGCGGCCATATGAGCCGAATCCTCGAAAGACGCAGACCTCAGTCGATCGCTCGTCGCGGCAGGAATACGAACTGCATAAAGCGGACCCGATTCGGCCACTGGATCCCGGTCCTTCAATCGCAGCTTCCAGGGGCCGACAGTCGCGGATTGTCGGCAGAAGCCGTCAGCAATGTGACATAGGGGCCCACTTCCCCAAAAAGACCGCGGCATCACGTCTGATCCTGGCGACGTTTGGCGAATACTTTGAAAGGGGCATACCATGCAGACAGAACTGCTGGATCTAATCAGAGGACAAAGCCATCGCGGCGAGAGTCCTTTGAGGCTTGCGCTGAATGCGCTGTACGCGTGTTTGTCCGCGGTTACCTCGGCATGCTGGTACGGCCGCGACTGGCAGCGGCGATTGACGTCGAGCCGCGGGCAGACGTTTCGAAAGAGCCATGAACTCCCACCCTACGGGTTTGACCGCATTCGTGTTCGCTGGCGGTGGTAGCCTCGGTGCCATCGAGGTTGGCATGCTGCGCGAATTGCTCAAACGCGGTGAGCATCCGGGCTGCCTGGTGGGCGCCTCCGCGGGTGCGATCAACGCAGCGTATTTCGCCGGACGACCGGACGGCGATGGGGTCGCAAGGCTCGAAGCGCTCTGGTGCAAGATCCGCCGGCAGGACATCATGCCGCTTTCCATGCTTGGGCTGCTCGCGATGATTCTGCGCAGCCGTGCGCATCTCGTCGAGGCGAACGCATTGCGCCGGCTGCTGGAGACGCATTTGTCGTACGAACGAATCGAGCAGGCGACCTTGCCGCTTCACATCGTCGCGACCGATATGCTTAGCGGCGACGAAATCGTTCTTTCAACCGGTCCTGTGGTGAACGCCGTGCAGGCGAGCGCGGCGATACCCGGCGTGTTTCCGCCGGTGCGTATCGATGGCGTGGATCTCGTCGATGGCGGCGTTGCCAACAACACACCGATCTCGGTGGCGGTCGCGCTCGGTGCAACGCGCATCATCGTACTGCCGGCTGGCTTCGCATGCACGTTGCGTGCGCCGCCGCGTAGCGCGATCGCGCAGGCCCTGCATGCACTG
Source organism: Paraburkholderia steynii (assembly GCF_900100565.1). Classification (NCBI taxonomy): domain Bacteria; kingdom Pseudomonadati; phylum Pseudomonadota; class Betaproteobacteria; order Burkholderiales; family Burkholderiaceae; genus Paraburkholderia; species Paraburkholderia steynii. Next base: position 113,655 of record NZ_FNDI01000009.1, read on the forward strand.
ACGCTCGTCATCGCACGTCAGCTCGTGCGCGACCTGGAGTTCTATTCGACACGTGCGCAGATCTATGTCGTTCCACCGTTGTGTCCACTCGATGTTTCGCCCTACGACTATACGCAGTGCGCCCAACTGATCGAACGGGCCGCGCAGAAGACGCATGCGTGGCTCAGTGATGGAGGCCTGGAGCGCGCGTTGATTCCTGGTGAGCTACGCGAGCATGCGCACGCCGCGCATTGACAGCACAAGCGAGCCATGACGAGCCGATCACGCGAATTTTGCCTCTGCCTGTACGAGTTCTCCGCGGCTAGTGCTGAATGATCTTGCTCAGAAAATCCTTTGTGCGCGGCTGCCGGGCCGTCGGATTGCCGAAGAACTCGTCGCGCGTGCAGTCCTCGAGAATGCGCCCGCCGACATCCATGAAGACGATGCGACTACCGACGCGTGAAGCAAATCCCATCTCATGCGTCACACACATCATGGTCATGCCGTCGTCTGCGAGCGCGGTCATCACATCAAGCACCTCGCCGACCATTTCCGGATCGAGCGCTGATGTAGGTTCGTCGAACAACATGACAACGGGATCCATCGATAACGCACGCGCAATCGCAACGCGCTGTTGCTGCCCGCCCGACAACGTGCCCGGGTATTTGTCCTTGTGGGCCAGGAGGCCGACGCGAGCGAGCATTTTGAGGCCACGTGTTCGTGCCTCGTCGAAGCTGCGTCCGAGCACCTTCGTCTGCGCGAGCGTGAGGTTGTCAGTGACGCTCAGATGCGGGAACAGCTCGAAATGCTGAAAGACCATACCGACACGGCTACGCAGCTTCGGCAGGTCCGTGCGTGGCGAATTGACGTGCGTGCCATCAATATGAATAGTACCTTTCTGGATTGCTTCGAGCGCATTGATGGTCTTGATCAGCGTCGATTTGCCTGACCCCGAAGGCCCGCATACGACAACAACTTCGCACTTCGCGATCGACAAGGAGCATCTGTCCAGCACCTGGACCGTGCCGTACCACTTCGAGACATCGCGCATTTCGATCATCGGCTTCATCTGGCTCATGGATATCCTTCAACGAATAATCTGGACTCGCTTCTGCACGAGTCGCACAGCCGTGGACAACGCCATGCAGACGAGGAAGTACGCGACTGCGGCAAGCAGGTAAGCTTCCACCGGCCGGCCGACATTCTTTCCAGCGGTTTCGAATCCCTTTAGCAGGTCGTACGCGCCGATGGCATAGACGAGCGAAGTGTCCTGAAACAGGATGACGACTTGCGTCAGAAACACCGGCAGCATGTTGCGGAACGCCTGCGGCAGCACGACGAATCGCATGTTTTGCCCGTACGTCATCCCGAGCGCAAAGCCCGCATTGAACTGCCCTCGTGCAATAGCCTGAATCCCCGCGCGGACGATCTCAGAGAAGTACGCCGCTTCGAAGGCGACGAATGTCACGATCGCCGACATTTCCGCGCCGACGGGTCTGCCCGTCACGAACGGAATGATGAGGAAGAACCACAGCAGCACCATGACCAGCGGAACAGAGCGCATGATGTTCACGTAAATGGCGACCGGCCGTTCGAGAGCCGGTTTGCCGAGCAACCGCACAAGTGCCAGTACCGTACCGAAGCAGATTCCACCGAGCGTCGCGACGATGGTGAGCCACACGCTGTAGCCCAGACCTTTCACAACGAATGGCGCGACGACATCCCAGCGGAAGAAATCGAGGTCGAGAGTGCCTGGCATCGCTTCGACTCCTCAACGAACGGCGGCGGCGCCAGCCGACCCGAACCCAGGAATCCGCGCCCTGCGCTCGATGACATGCATCAGGCGGTTCACGCCGAAGGCCGTCAATCCATACAATACCGTGACCGCGAGATACATCTGAATGGGTGCGGCGGTTTCCTCTCCCGCCTGTCGGGCGAAGAACGTCAACTCGGTGATAGAGACGGCAAAGGCGACAGACGAATTCTTCACGACGTTCATCGCCTCCGATGTGAGCGGCGGAATGATGATGCGCAAGGCCATCGGTAACAGCACATGGCGATAGGTTTGCGCTGTGGTCAGCCCAAGCGCGAGCGCCGCATGACGCCGACCGCGTGAAAGCGAGCGGATGCCAGCGCGCACCTGCTCCGCGATGCGCGCCGACGTGAACAAGCCGATCGCAACGATGACGAGCAACGCGGGCGAGCACTTCTTGAGCAGCGGAAAGGCATCAGGAATGACGAAGTACCAGAGAAAGATCTGAACGAGCAACGGAATATCGCGGAAAAGCTCAACCCATGCCGCGCCAAGTGACGCAAGCCACGGTCTGTCCGGCAACGTGCGCAACGTTCCCACAGCCACGCCGACGATCAACGCGACCAGCAGCGCGCCGAGCGAGACCGTTAGTGTCCAGCTCCATGCCGAAAGAATCCAGTTCAGATAGGTCTGGTCGCCACGGCTGCCGAAGCAGTCTGCGATCACATCGCCCGTCGTCGTTTCCTTGCAGAACACGCTCCAGTCCAGCGCCATCTCCTCTCTCCCTGAGTCGATACCATTTCATTACCGCGCCGCGTAGCTTTCCATCGGCAGATCGTTTGGTTGCGCCCACAGCTTGACCAGCGCCTCGGGCGGCTCCATGTTCATCCGGATTCCGCGTGGGGGAATCGGCTGAACAAACCATTTTCTCCACAGCGTTTTCATCTCGCCGCTGGCGTCCATCTTTCGAATCGTGCCGTCAACGACCTTCTTGAAGTCGGGATCGTCCTTGCGGAACATGATGGCAATCGGTTCCGTGTTGAACGGCTCGCCCGTGACCGTGTAAGCGGCCGGGTTGCGCGAGATCGCGATGGTCGCGCGCAGCACGCCCTGATCGAGCACCCACGCATCGGCGCGACCCGATTCAAGCATCAGGAAGCTATCGGCGTGATCCTTGCCGTAGAGGTCCGTCCAGTTCAGGCCCGCCGCGCGTTCATGCTGACGCAGGTGCTGGATCGCAGTCGTTCCCGTCGTCGCCACCACCGTTCTGCCGGACAGGTCGCGCAGGTTACGAATGCCTGAATCCGCCCTTACGGCCATGCGATCTTCTTCGATATAGGTCGTGACCGAGAACGCGACGTCCCGCGCACGCGCCTGGTTGTTCGTCGTCGAACCGCATTCGAGATCCACCGTACCGTTCTGCACGAGCACGACACGATTCTGCGAATTGACGGTCTGATACTTCACATCGAGCTTAGGCAAGCCCAGCTGCGTTTGAATGGCGGAGACAATCTGTTTGCAGATGTCCATCTGAAAGCCGATGGGCTGGCCGTCGCCGCCCGTGTATGACAGCGGAATCGAACTGTCCCGCACACCCAGCGTGATCGACTGCGACGCCTTGATTTTCGCGAGCGTGGATTCTTCCGCTGCGGCAATCTGGGTCGTCATCTGGGTCGTTAAGCAGCAGGCCATTGCGACAAGCATCCATGTTTTCATCGTCATCCTCCGATTCTTGCGAGTCCGCGAATTGCAGTTTGTGGACACATGCTCGGATGCGAAAAAAGCAACGTCTATTCCGATTTCAGGAAGAGTTCGATACGTCGAGCCTATTGAAACGGCGATTAAAAAACGGCGATGCCAATCGACATCGCCGCCAGGTGTTACGGAAGGAAAGTTTCGAAAAATCGATGCCGATGTGCTATTCGCCCAGCCCGTGCGCTGCCAGCACCTTATGAAGCCATGTCTGATCGCGAGCGCCCGTCGCGATCTCATCCTTGATGCGAGACTCGTTCGCAGCAATCCTCGCGACTGCATCGAGGATTCTTCGTGCGTCGCTCGCCGGAAAGGACACGACGCCGTCTTCGTCTCCGACAACCAGATCGCCCGGCGCAACGACTTGTCCGCCGACAGACACGGGCACATTGATCGTGCCCGGTCCCACTTTATAAGGCCCACGATGACTCGTACCGCGCGCATAGCAAGGGAAATCGGCCTCGAAAAACGCGGCGCTGTCGCGGATAGCGGCGTCCAGCACGAAGCCTGCGCATCCGCGCTGTTGCGCGTAAAGCATGATGAGTTCGCCGACCAGTGCGTTGGTCGTGTCCGCGCCGCCGTCCACGACGAGGACGTGACCGGGCGACATATCCATCAACGCCTTGTAGATCAGAAGATTGTCGCCAGGGCGTGTCTTGACGGTAAACGCGGTGCCGACCAGCTTCCGGCTGCGGTGATATCGCGTCAGGCCGACCACACCTGAAACGCGCTGAAGGCTGTCGCTGATATGCGGCGTCACGATCTGCCGTAGCGCCTCGACGATCTCGGACGGCGCCAGCGCGGGCGGCGGATGAATATTGAACTCGGAACTCGACACGGCAATGCTCCTCTTCGGTGGCGGATCACTTCCCGCAAACACGCGGGAGAGCGCGGCCAATATCGGACTTCGTATCCATTCTGTAAATTCCGAAGATCGGAACGAATCGTTCTGCCGGGCGTATCGAATATGCCGGGTCCTAAGCTCGATCCGTCCGCCGCTTGCGCACCGCCGGTGCCTTCCCCACCTGAACCATTCTGCTCCTGGATAGCGCTTCAACGGCTGTGTCGACGATCGGATTCGCCCTCTCCGTAGACCATGCGACGGCCGTAGTGACGACAGTGACCGCCTCTTTCAGCGGCCGGAATACAACGTTATCCGCCGCCATCTTTTTCAGCGAATCGGGCACGAGCGCGATGCCCTGTCCACATCCGACGAAAGCGATTTGCGACGCCACAGAGCGCACTTCGTGCAACACGCGTGGCGAAAACCCTGCGCCTCGACACGTCGCGATGATGCTGTCGTAGTAATTCGGACTGAAGTGCCGCGAAAACATGACGAACGCTTCGTCCGCAAGCGATGCAAGCCGCACGCGCGGCAATTCTGCAAAGCGGTGCGTCTTCGGCAAGGCCACAGCAAGGCGGTCCTGCTTGAGCGCCAACGACTGAATTGACGGCCCCTGCTCTCCCTCGAGACGCGCGAATGCAAGATCGATGTCGCCGCGCTCGAGTGCTGGCACCGCCTCGACACTGTCGATCTCTTTGACCGAGACGGTTAGCTGGGGAAACTGCGCCTTCAGATGCTCGATGAAAGGCGGGAGCGTATCGATCATCGCGGACGCGATGGCGCCGATCGTCAGTACACCGCTTTTTCCCTGCGTCGCTTCCTGTACTGCCAGTTCCAGACGTTCGAGTTGCTCGGCGAATTTTCGAACTGCCGGCAGGATTGCAGCGCCGACCTGCGTCAGCTTCGCGCCATGCCGTCCGCGCTCGAACAACTTGACCTTCAGCGCCTGTTCGAGCACCTGGATCTGTTCGGTCAAAGGCGGCTGGGACATACCGAGTCGCTGGGCGGCACGGCCGAAATGCTCTTCTTCGGCGACGGCGAGAAACAACCATAAATGGCGAACGAGTCGAAAGTTGATCATGACATTGATAGCTTCGGCGTATGAAAGGGTTCCGTTCTTCGGAATTTACATATGCGACTCTAACGCCGAGACTGCAAGCTCTGCAACGCATCTGGCCATTGACCATGACGACCCCTTCCCTGCTCGAACGGCTTGCCTCGCTGGATTCCAACACGGTTTCCGATGCGCTCGATTTTCTTGGTCTTCCCGGCGCCACCTTTGGCATCCGGCCGCTCTGGGACTGCCCGCGCATCGTCGGACACGCGAGCACGATTCAGCTCGGGCCCAAGACGGATGCGACGCCGACTGTTCATCTCATCACACCCGTGATCGACGAAATTCGCACGGGCGACCGCGTTCTCGTCATTGCCGGCGGCCTCGACGGCATTTCGTGCTGGGGCGACATCATCGCCAACGCGGCGACGGCAAAAAAGATTCGCGGCTCGGTGATCGACGGATGTAGCCGCGATATCGAAGGCAGCGAATCAATCGGCTATCCCGTGTTCGGGCGCGGCATCACGATGATCAGCGCACGCAATCGCGTCGCGCAGATCAGTTCCGGCAAGCCCGTGACGTTCGCGGGCGTCGTGGTGCATGAAAACGATTATGTCGTCGCGGATCGCTGCGGCACGGTGTTCGTGCCCGCCGCGCGTATCGAAGAAGTCGTCGATCTTGGCGAACGCATAGCAAAGCGTCAGGACGGCATGGTGAAGGCCGTTCGCGCGGGCCGCGCCGTTGCGGAAGTCATGCACGACAAGGAATTCGAAGCCATCTACGCCAAGGAGGCCAAATGAGCGCTGAAGACAAGGAACTCGTCGCCCTTTTTGAAGGACTGGACACGCCCGGCGTCTCTGATGCAATGGACAAGCTCGGCTTGCCCGGCCAATGTCTCGGGATCGCTGCACTGGACGACTATCGGAAAACCGTCGTCGGTCCGGCCTTCACGGTCAAGTATGTGAGCGCGAGCACGCCGCCGGGCAGCGTCGGCGATTTCATCGACGATGTCGCAGAAGGCGATGTGATCGTCATCGACAACGATGCCCGAACGGACTGCACTGTCTGGGGCGACATCATGACCCAGTATGCAGGCGCGCGCAAAATCGCGGCGACCGTGATCGACGGCGTGTGCCGCGACGTGGCCAAAGCGCTCGACGACGGTTATCCCATGTTCAGTCGCGGACGCTTCATGCGAACCGGCAAGGATCGCGTGCAAGTGGAGTCGATCAATGCGCCCGTTTCGATCGGCACGGCGCGCGTGACCGCGCGCGATATCGTCGTCGCGGATGCGAACGGCGTCGTTGTCGTGCCGCGCAAGCGCGCACGCGAAGTTGCCGCGCTCGCGCGCAAGATCGAGGAAACGGAATCGCAGATCCGCGCGCGTATCGCGGATGGCATGACGCTCGGCGAAGCCCGTGCGGCGCTCGGCTATCACATGTTGCAGAGGAAGTCGTGATGGATCAATCTGCTCATCGGCTCAATGTGAATCTCGCGCGTGCGCGGCCTTCGGCAACCTATCGGATGATGGATCGCGCCGCAGCACGGCGCGCGAGCGGCGCAAGCGTCATCTCGTTGAGCGCAGGCGAACCGGACTTCGATACGCCCGAGCACGTTCGGGAAGCGGCAATCGAAGCAATCCGCGCCGGGCATACGCGCTACACGCAAGTCGCCGGCATGCGCAGCCTGCGCGAAGCGGTTGCTGGGAAGTTTCAGCGCGAGAATGGACTAGACGTCGGCTGGCAGGACACCATCGTGTGCGGCGGCGGCAAACAGGTCATCTACAACGCGCTGGCTGCAACCCTCAACGGGGGCGACGAAGTCATCGTGCCCGCGCCGTACTGGGTGAGTTATCCGGAGATGATCGCTCTTTGCGGCGCACGCGCTGTCGTCGTGCCGTGCGGCATCGAAAGCGGATTCAAACTGACACCGCACGCGCTTTTGAAAGCGATCGGCCCACGCACGCGATGGGTCATCCTCAATTCGCCCTCGAATCCGACGGGCGCCGTCTATACGCGCGACGAACTGGCCGCCCTGGCAGATGTATTACTCGCGCATCCGCATGTCCTCGTGCTTTCGGACGATATCTATGAACATCTGATTTTCGATGGCGCGCCTTTCTTCACGATCGCTCAAGTCGAGCCTCGGCTCGCAGCACGCACGCTGACGATGAACGGCGTCTCCAAAGCCTACGCGATGACGGGCTGGCGCATCGGCTACGGAACAGGTCCGCGCTGGCTGCTCGATGCGATGGAAAAGCTGCAGGGTCAGCAGACCTCGGGCGCGAGTTCGATCTCACAATACGCCGCGCTTGCTGCGCTGACCGGTCCGCAGGACTTCATCACCGAATCGTGCATGGCGTTCGAACGCCGGCGCAACCTCGTGGTCGACCTGATCAATGCCGCGCCAGGATTGACGTGCCCGATACCAGGCGGTGCTTTCTACGCATTTGCGTCATGTTCGGCCCTGATCGGCCTGACCACTGCAGGCGGCACGACGCTTCTCAGCGACGAGGATGTTGCGGCAACCCTACTCGACGAAGCAGGCGTAGCGACGGTTCATGGCAGCGCGTTCGGGCTCGGTCCATGCATCCGGATCGCGTATGCGCTCGACGACGTGGCGCTGACGGGTGCATGTCGCGCTATCAAAACGTTCTGCTCATCGCTTTCAGGGGGAGGGCTCGTCGGACATGGCTGAACTCGAAAAGGAAAACGTAACGCTCGTGGTGGAAGGCGTTACGCTCGATCTGGCAGTCATGCGGCGCGCGGGGAACCGCGCGCCAATACTCTTTCTGCATGGATTCGGGTCAACAAAGGAAGACTACGCCGATATTGTGCGTTATCCAGCGTTCGACGGCCATCCTGTCATCGCTTATGATGCGCCCGGCTGTGGCGCAACACACTGCGCTGATCTGTCGAAGATATCGGTGCCCTTTCTTGTTTCGACGGCAAAGGCCGTACTCGTGTACTACGGAGTTGAGCACTTCCATCTGGTAGGCCATTCGATGGGCGGTCTGACCGCCCTCATGCTCGCCGACGAAATACGCGCGCGCGTACTCAGCTTCGTCGATATCGAAGGCAATGTCGCTCCGGAAGACTGTTTCCTGAGCCGGCAGGTGAACGACTATCCTGCGGCGGACTCGCAATCCTTCTTCGACCAGTTCATAGAACGCACATGGCATTCGCCATTCTTCTCGTGTCCGCTCTATGCCGCGAGTTTGCGACATAAGGTGCGTGCTGACGCGGTGCGACACATTTTCCGCTCGATGGTGGAACTCTCGGATAATGCGTGCCTCATGGACCGCTTCCTCGAACTGCCATTTCCCCGGATGTTCATGTATGGTGAGCAAAACGCATCGCTTTCCTATTTGCCAACGCTTCGCGAGCACGGCGTGCAACTGGCTGAAGTGAGTCACAGCGGCCACTTTCCGATGTACTCGAATCCAGTCGAGATGTGGCAATGGATCGCGCAGATCATCGGACCGGTGCCACGCTGATGGGAGTGCGGCGCCGCACGGCCGATCGTAGAGACACGTGTCTACATCGATTGCATATAGCGGTTCGGTTCGTCGCAGGCATGTTCCGATGGTTGCCGCCAACCTGCCATCTTGACGGGTACACCTATCCAGCACAGGAGGAGATCGTGAAACGAGATATGAATCTGGCACATGCCATACTGAATGCACTCGAGAAAGGCAAGTCCCCGCACCTCAGCGAATTCGACATTGAAAGCGCGCTCAAGAATAAGTTCGATGTTTCGAACCGAGGCGTGTGGTATCACCTGAACCTGCTGGCCGACGCAAACCTCGTGTGCTCGATGGGGACCGATTGGCGGCTAAGCTGGAATGGCCACGAGTATTTGAAGTCGGCGGCCCCGAGTGCCTTCGAGGATACTTAAGTCTGGCCTGCGCGCCAGGGAAATTTCCTTGGCTCTCGCGGAGACAACACGGATCTAAAAGACGAAGAGGACAATGTATCGGTCTCACCCGATGCGTGAAGAACCAAAATCGAACGATGACGACCTGGCGTTTCCATCAGGCCGGATAGGCATTCAGGAATCACTGTACATCCTGCAGGAAAGGTATACAGTGGTCTTTGTTGCAGCGCGGCATTAACAGTGCCGCGTCACTCCGACCTGCAGATCATTAGCGACACACTCGCCTCCGAAATCCCTTGGACGTACGTGCCGGGTCGATCAGGAGCATTCATTGAACACCACTGCTATTGAGCAATCCGCCGACTTTGGCCTGCGTACTTTGCCGGGAATTTTCGGCTTGCAGAACGAAGCATTTGAGCGACTGCAAAAACTGACTCATCTCAATCTCGCAGCACTAAAGGCGATGCTGGAAGAAGGACAAGCCGCGCTGTCGCCGCAGCAGTCAGGACTGCCGCCAGCCTTTGGTGCGGTCGCCTTGTCTCAGCGATTTGTCGAGCAAACTCTGTCGTATTCCACGCATGTCCGTGAGATCGATTCACAGTTCATGGCCGCAGTGACACGTGCTGGCGAGGACCTGCGTAACCAGTACAACACCCTCTGGCCGCAGTTTGCAGCCAACTTTGGCCAGATCTCCCCTTTTGGCTCTGACGCGGCCACTACCGCGATGCAGTCTGCAATCGGCGGGATGATGCGAGCCCAGGGAATGATGCAGGAAACCATCAGCCAGGCAGCCGGCACCCGGACGCCGGGCACCCCGGTACCTGACATCGCATAAGCGACAGCGTTGCGCGGCTCTCGCGCAACACCAAAACGACGTCCTGCACAAGCAGGTCGTTGGGCGGTCTCACCGCCTTATGAAGAAGCCGGCAAGACGCCGGCGTCTTTTTATTCGGTCACGATCTGGTTTGCTTTGCCACGACGGATGACACCGATTGCGCTCAACGGACGCCAGGAACCAGACCGGACTTGCGATATGTCGTGTCGCATCGTCCCCGCTGTGGGGCGATGCCAACCGCCTTTTTGCGGAACCCGTTTTTATTACTATTGGAGTGCATAGTGATTGATGACCAGGTGAATGCGGAAGAACTGGCGGAAAGCAGAAGACTAAGAGAAGCCGCGGAGAATGCAACGGATGACGGCATGCGGGTGGGCCCGGAAGACAAAGAGCGAGACGCGGAAGGGAACAAATACGGATCGCAGAAGCAATGGATTCGGCTCGCAAGGAAGCGGCTTTATGCGGTCTTCAATGGTAGCGATTCATAAAAAGACATCGCTCCGCTTAAAAATGGGCGGAGCTGGAACGATTGTGACAGACATGCATCTTGCGTGGTGCGCATCAGGTGTGAAGCCGGTTCCGCGAAGCGCCCTTGCTATCCATCACGTGTACTGACGCAGGCACACCGAGAATTCTCTGAGCGGATTGATACCGCTATGCTCGGCGCGACGACACCATTCCTGTAGTTGTGATCGCAATTGCTCGCGCGACCTGTTCGACCGCTCCCAGATTGCCAACAGGCCATCGTGCAGGTCGAGGTAGATACGCAGCGTCTGGCTACCGTCGTACATCTGCGCCAATCGCTGCTGACGTCGATGGCTGTGCGCGCCGACACAAGCGCCGCCAAACCATTTTCTTACTCCGCGTTTGAGCAGAAATCGTTCAAAGAGACCAATGTGTCTCATATGATCGAGTTCCTGCCGGTACGCGCGTTCGACCGTCCGGGCATAGCGCGCCATCACCTCATAACGGTTGCGAAGGATGGCCTGAACCGTATCGTCATCGAGCACCGTCTTGCTCTTGACCAGGTGCGGCGTCGGCGCCACTTTCTTCACCTTTGCCAATCCCAGCGAAGAAAGGATGCAGATGTACATCCATCCAATATCGAATTCGAACCATTTATTCGAGAACCTGGCAGACGTTGCATAGGTGTGGTGGTTGTTGTGAAATTCCTCGCCGCCTATCAGGATGCCCAATGGAATTACGTTCGTACTCGCATCGGGCGAAGCAAAGTTGCGGTAGCCTAGAAAATGTCCAACGCCGTTGACCACACCGCCTGCCCAGAACGGGATCCAGATCATCTGGACGGCCCAGACCGAGACACCGACGACACCGAACAGCGCTACGTCGATCACCATGAGCAAACTGATGCCGAGATTCGGATACTTCGAATAGACGTTGCGCTCCATCCAGTCGTTCGGCGTGCCGTGGCCGAATTTCCGTAGCGTTTCTTCGTTCTTCGCTTCGGCGCGGTACAGTTCTGCGCCGCCCAGCAATACCGTCCAGATGCCACGGACTTGGGGGCTGTGCGGATCCTCATCGGTCTCGCACTTTGCGTGGTGTTTGCGGTGAACGGAAGCCCACGTTCCCGTGTGCATGCCCGTTGTCATCCACAACCAGAAACGGAAGAAATGACTGGCAACCGGATGCAGTTCGAGCGCCCGGTGTGCCTGGCAACGGTGCAGGTAGACCGTCACGCTAACAATCGTGACGTGCGTCAGCAGCAGAGTTGTGAGCAGGATTTGCCACCACGTCAGCGAAAGCAGGCCGTGTGAGAAAAACGTCAATGAGGAAGTAAACAAAATAACCCTTCTTTTTAAAGCAATATTGACATCAGACACCTGCTCTCGTGAATAGAACCGTGCGGGAGCTCGATGCTTTACGACGATACCGACGAATAGCGTGCGCGCACCTGTGCCGGACGTCGGTACGGTGCCGTACCTCTCGACCCTGCCCCGTCGAACCCACCTTTAGGTGCAGAATGGCGATCCGGTAACGAGCCATTGCCTTACGTGGCCGGCTCACGCGAGTTGACCTCGACATCAACTGCCAAACGCAGTGAGATGGACAGCCTGTGTACGCCAGCATCGAGCGGTACACGCACGCCTTCGGTACCGCAATCGACGGTCCTGCCGTCAAGAACGGCATGCATCGTGCGGGCCTCTGAGGTGGACTCCACGCGAATCTCATAGCGCGTCGAACACACGTTGACCGTTGCTTCAAAGCCCGGCCACGTGTCGGGAATACACGGGTCAACCACCAGAAAATCCCCTTCCCTGCGAATCCCCAGAATGCCTTCGACGCCCGCCCGGTACATCCATCCCGCCGACCCCGTATACCAGGTCCAACCACCGCGCCCGACATGAGGCGCCACGGAATAGACATCGGCCGCGACGACGTAGGGCTCGACCTTGTAGCGCTCAACCTCCGTTGGCGTGCGCGCATGATTGACGGGATTCAAAAGCGAAAACAGCTCTGTGGCCCTGTTACCGTCGCCCAGTTTCACAAATGCGAGAATTGCCCACATCGCGGCATGACTATATTGGCCGCCGTTTTCGCGCAGCCCCGGCGGATAGCCCCTGATATAACCCGGGTCCTGCGACGTTTTATCGAATGGCGGCGTGAACAGCAACGCGATTCCGTCCTCGCGACGGATAAGATGTTGCTCCAGCGAAACCATCGCCTGCGCGGCGCGTATCGGATCGGCCGCCTCTGACAAGACAGCCCACGACTGGGTTATCGAATCGATCCTGCACTCTACGTCGCTATTCGAGCCGAGCCAGCTGCCGTCGTCGAACGTCGCACGGCGGTACCACTCGCCGTCCCAGGCCTCACGCTCCAGTGCATCGCGCACCGACGTCGCATGGTCGCGCCAGCGCGCGGCACGCTGCGCATCGCGCAGTTCGGCCAGCGGTGCGAACAGCTCGATCGTGCGCAGGAGCAGCCAGCCGAGCCACACACTCTCTCCCTTGCCGTTAGCGCCGACGCGGTTCATCCCGTCATTCCAGTCCCCCGTGCCGATTAGCGGTAAGCCATGTTCCCCCGTCAATTCGTTGCATTGATCGAGACCGCGCGCGCAATGCTCAAATAGCGATGCGGATTGTTCGGCGATCATGGGCTGGAAGAATGCGTCGTGTTCACCGGGTTGCAGCAGCGGCCCGTCGAGGAACGGCACGATCTCGTCGAGAACCGCGTCATCGCTCGTGCAGCCGATGTATGTCGCGACCGCGTATGCGAGCCACACGCGATCGTCGGAGACCCGGGTGCGCACGCCCTGCCCGGAATGCGGCAGCCACCAATGCTGGACATCTCCCTCGCCGAATTGCCGCGACGCGGCGCGCAGCAGATGACGCCGCGTTTCGTCGGGCCGCACGTGCGTCAGCGCCATCGTGTCCTGCAACTGATCGCGGAATCCGTAAGCGCCGCTCGCCTGATAGAAGGCCGCGCGCGCCTCGACACGGCACGCAAGCGTCTGATACAGCAGCCAGCCGTTCAACATCAGATCCATGGCCCGGTCGGGCGTCTTCACCTGAACTGCGCCGAGCACGCTGCGCCAGTGGTGTGTCACCTCGGCGAGGACGGCATCGAGATTCGCACTGCGATAGCGTTCGATCAGTACACGTGCATCATCGACGGATGCGCATTGACCGACGAATGCAACCACCTCGATGACCTCGCCCACGTCCAGGTCGAAGCAAGTCTGCAATGCCGCACACGGATCGAGCCCCGCGCCCATCGCGCCGGATAACGGGACATGGCCGGTCAGCGCCGCGGGCGCGGCGGCTTCGCCGTTACGGCCGAGGAATTCGGTGCGATCAGCTGTCCACGCCGTTTGCCGGCCGCCGAGGTCGGCGAACGCGACGCGCGTGCCGAACGCGATATTCCACGGATTGCGCGCCAGCATCGCGCCCGTAACCGGGTCAATTTCCGTCACGATGAACGGTGCCGACGCGCCTCGCGACGTGCCCAGCACCCATTCGGTCCACGCCGTCACGGAGAGACGGCGTGCGACGCCCGACAGATTGCGCAACGTCAGACGGGAAATCTTCAGCGGATCGGCAAGCGGTACGTACTGCAGCAGCTCGAGTGCGATACCGTTCGCGTTGTGTTCGAAACGGCTGTAGCCGTGGCCATGACGCGCGACGTATATGCCGCCGTCGCGGATCGGGAGCGCGGTGGGCGTCCAGATATCGCCCGTCGCTTCATCCCGCACGTAAAGGGCTTCCGTGGCGGGATCTTCGACGGGATCGTTCGACCATGACGTGAGCTGGTTCTCACGACTGCTTTCAGCCCACGTATAGCCGCTGCCTTCCGCCGCGACCTGAAAGCCGAAACGGGGATTGGCAATCACGTTGATCCACGGCGCAGGCGTTGCGGCGCCCGCCCCAAGCACAATCACGTATTCAGAACCGTTTTTATCGAAGCCGCCCAGGCCGTTGAAAAATTCCAGTCCGGCTGTCATCGAAGACGGTACGTCAGACTGCTCAGGCGGTGCTGGCCACAGCGACAGAAGCAGCGGCTTCCTCCGGCGCGGTGACGACGGCTGCCCAGGCATTTTCAACAGCGTCCCGACCTGTGCGGCAATCGACCCTCGGCGTGCGATCAGCGCCACGCGCGCGACCGACTGCAAGAGCGTCCTCGACTCCACGCTCATCAGATCTGCACGCAACGTGTAGATCGCCCCCTGCGCGAGCTCATCGTCGAAACGCGGACGTGACTGGCTGCTGCGCACGGCCGTTTCGATCGCCTCCTGCAATGCCTGAATGTATGACGAGGCCCGCTCGTTGACGATCACGAGGTCGACGGCCAGCCGTTTCATTCGCCAGTATTCGTGCGCCTTCAACAACTGCCTGACCTGTGCAATATCTTCGAGGTCGCCGATACGGAGCAGCACGATCGGCAAGTCGCCAGAAATCCCCAGCGGCCACAAGCCCGGCTGCGTGCCGCCGCCGCGAACGATTGCATCCGGCTGTGCCCTGAAGCGCACGTCGGCATAGACAATCGGCGCGGCGAGCCGCTGGAAGTCCGCCGCCTGCTCCGCCTCGATGCCCAGATAACGCAATTGCACCTGAGCCTGTGTCCACGCGAGCGTTTTGGCGCGGTCGAATGCATTGCGGTCGTGGTGCTGATCGATGAGATCGAGCAACTGTGCGCGTGATGCTGCCACCATCGTCCAGAACGTGACTCGCGCAATCTTGCCCGGCGGCACCAGCAGACGATACCGAAGCACAAAGACGGGATCGAGCACGGTGCCCGTCGTATTGGAGAGCGCCTGGTTGTCGACTATCGAGGTAGCCGTGCGCGTGTTGCGCCCTCTGCCCACAAAGCGCATACGATCCGTTTCGTATTGCGGTTCGGCGACGATCTCACCCTCGACAACGGCAAAATGCGCGGCCCATATCTGCGTATCGTCATGCGAACGCGGACGACGCGTCGCCACCAGCGCCCCGAATTCGGCAAGATGCTCGGTCTGCACGAACATGCGCGCAAAAGCGGGATGCGCGATATCGGCGGCCTGCGCGCCCAATGCGAGTTCGGCATACGAAGTCAGCTCGATATCCCGAACGCTGCGCCCGCTGTTTGCGAGCGAGACACGACGGACTTCGCCGTCCGCCTCACCCGATACGAGTACATCCATGCTGGTCGTGAGCGATCCGTCGTGACGGGTAAACTCCGCGTGATCTTCACCGAACACGACGCCGCTCGTTTCGGGTTCGCCAGCGAGCGGTCGTGAACTGGCAGACCACACCCGCCCGCTGGACATGTCGCGCAGGAAAATGAACGTCCCCCAGTTGTCACGCGTCGCGTCTTCGCGCCAGCGCGTGATAGCCACGTCACGCCAGCGGCTGTAGCCAGCGCCTGTCGCCGTCAGCATCACGGCGTATCTTCCATTCGACAGCAGATGTGTAATCGGCGCTCCGCTGGCGGACGCGGGCTCCATGACGCGACGTACCGTCGACGGCGCGGTCCCTGCTTCGGCGGCAGACGTGCTCACTTCTTCGGCACGCGGATGCGCCACCGCGACGTTGCGCGGCATGCGCTCCTGCAATAGCAGTTCGCTCGCCTGGATCATCGGCTCACGATGAAAGCGCGTACGCATCACCCCATCGAGCAAGGTGTTTGCAATTGCAACGATCGTCATACCCTGGTGATGAGCCATGAAGCCGCGGACAAGCGCGAAGCTCTGCCCTTCGGCCAGACGCGCGCGGGTGAAATCGAGCGCTTCGTAGTACCCGTAGCGGCCCAGTGCGCCCAGCGCGGCGAGTCGCACGAAGTTTTCGCGGGCGGCCTGCGGCGCAACCATCGTCGCCAGTCCCGTTGCGTAGGGTGCGATTACCCGGTTTTCGGACAGTCCGCGTTTGAGGCCAAGGCCGGGCACGCCAAAGCTCGAGTACTGGTAAGTGAATTCGATGTCGCGCGCTTCGTAAGCAGATTCCGAGACGCCCCATGGAATGCCAAGCGATCGTCCATACGATCTCTGCCGCTCCACCACCAGCCGGTTCGTCTGTTCCAGCAGACTACCGACGGGTTCGCGCGCCACCAGCGACGGCATCAGGTACTCGAACATCGACCCCGACCATGAAATCAGCGCGGATGCGTTACCGATTGGTGTGGCCGAACGCCCGAGGCGGAACCAGTGACGCGTGGTCACATCGCCCTTTGCGATTGCAAACAGACTGGCGAGCCTTGCTTCGGACGCGAGCAGATCGTAGCAATTCGCGTCGAGGCTGTTATCCGACTGCGAGTAACCAATCGACAACAGCTTACGTTCCGGATCGAGCAGAAATGTGAAGTCCATACCGAGCGCAAGTGCGCGCGCGGCGTCGGCTAGCGAGGTCAACCGTGCTTGCAGAAGATACGGCACAGTGGCGAGTTGCCGCCCGTCGCGACTGTGTTCGAAAATGCTTCGCCGCAAGGCTTCGATCCAGAACGTCAGGTCTGCACTACTATCGTCGCCATCGGCAGGCACGATGGCGCGCGTCGCCTCCACCGCCTTTTTCGCCAGCCGCGCCAGCGACCCCGAAAGCGCACGATACGTCTGCGGACCGCGCAGTTGTGCATGGATTTCTTCGAGGGTCGCGGCAAGCTGTCTGCCACGCTCTCCGTTGGCAGCGGGCAGCGCGGCCACAGCCTCGAGCGCCAGTTGCAGGTTATCGAGTATCCCGGATCGGGCAGAGGGTGCGAGCGCTGTTTGCACCCATTCTTCACACGCGTTAGCAAGTACGATCAAATGCCCGGCGAGATTGCCGCTATCGACCGACGAAACGTAAGCAGGCGCCAATGCCCGCAGGTCCTGTGTGCCATACCAGTTATAGAAATGACCCTTGAAGCGCGGGAGCTTTTCAAGCGAAGCAAATGCGGCCTCCAGTCGTTCGACGGTTTCGATCGTCCCCGCCCAGCCGAAATCGCGCGCGGCGACGGCTGACAGCAAATACAACCCTAGATTGGTTGGCGAAGTGCGGTGCGCGACGACCGGCTTCGGATCTTCCTGGAAATTGTCCGGCGGCAGCATGTTTTCTGCGGGCGTGACAAAGGTCTCGAAGAAACGCCACGTGCGGCGCGCGATCAGGCGCAAATCGCGCGCGTCTGAGTCTGACATCGCGAGACGCTGCCCCACGGTCGGCGAACGGCTTGCCCACATCGCAAGTGCCGGCGCGGCCAGCCATAACAACGTGAACGGCAACACGAGCGGCCACCGCGACGGCGCGAATGCAAGCGTGACGATAGACAGCGCAAGCCCAAGCGCGGTGCCGCCCGCCATCTGCCGATAAAAGCCGTGCAGATCGAGACGAGGGCTGCCCTTGGACTGCGCCGCCGTCGTCCATTCGAGTAACCGTCGATGCGTGACGTACAGCCGCACAAGCGTCCGGACGATCGCATCGCCCATGCGCCACGCGTGGTCGACAAGGAACGCAACCGAAAGCAATGTTTGCAATGTCGCGCGCAGCAGGTCGCCACCCAGCACGTCGAGGTGATTGCGCAGACGGATACCGGTATGCCGCGGCACGATCGCCAATAGAGGCGGCAAGAAAGCGGGAATGGCGAGCGTGGCGAACATCAGCAACGCACCCGCAATGCCAGCGCGAATCGGCATCAACCAGCACAGGCCGAACGTGGCAACCATGAGCGGTGCCAGCAGCGAGCGCCGCAAATTGTCGAGCATCTTGAAGCGACCGACCACCGGCATTGCCAGGTGGGCATGGCCTCGATACCCAACGATCCACGGCAGCAACTGCCAGTCGCCACGGGTCCAACGATGTTGACGTTTGGCCGTCACGTCATAGCGCGACGGCACTTCCTCAACCACCTCGATATCCGACGCCAGCCCGGAGCGCGCGAACACCCCCTCGAACAGATCGTGACTGAGCAGCGTATTGTCGGGCACGCGGCCATGCAACGCTGCTTCGAATGCATCCACGTCGTAGATGCCTTTCCCCGTAAAGGAACCCTCGCCGAACAGGTCCTGATAGACGTCGGAGACGGCTGCCGCATACGGGTCCATCCCGCCGGGACCGGAGAACACACGCTGATACAGTGAACCTTCCTCGCCGATGGGCAGCGACGGCGTGACGCGAGGCTGAAGAATCGCATAGCCGTTGACGACGCGTTGTTCGACGCCACTGAACGTTGGCCGGTTCAGCGGATGCGCCATCTTGCCTATCATCCGCAACGCGGCGTCCCGGGGCAGACGCGTATCGGCATCAAGCGTGATGACGTAGCGCACGTCGGACGGTACTTGCGGCGGGCGCCCGGCGATAGACACGAAAGTTGTATCCGTCGCGCCACGCAACAGCCGGTTGAGTTCGTGCAGCTTGCCGCGCTTGCGCTCCCAGCCCATCCATTTGTTCTCGCTCCTGTTGAATACGCGGCGGCGGTGCAGCAGCAGAAAACGGTTGCCACCTGGAGCCGGCTCATAACGGCGGTTCAATGCTTCGATCGCGTCTGCAGCAACGGCGAGCAAATGCGCATCACCGTCTCGCACTTCCCGGTCGGCATCGAGTCCGTCAACCAGTAGCGCGAATGACAAATCTCCACCGGCTCCCGCGAGGTGATGCACTTCGAGACGTTCGATCTGCTCGCGCAGGTCGGCTTCATTGCTCAGGAGCGAGGGCACCGCGACCAACGTCCGAAGCCCCGACGGCACACCTGCGGTCAGTTCGAGTCCCGGTAACATGACCGCGCCGAAACTCCACGTCACCGCGCGGTTAACAAGCGCGGTTGCGATCTCGGTGAAGGGCAGGAATGCACACAGGGCAAACAACACGACCACCCACGCGTCGAGTTCGCGCGGCGACGCACTCCAAAGCACCCACAACGCCAGCGCGAGCAACGTCGCGGCCAACGTCAGGATCATGCCGACATAGCCACCCATGCCGAGGCCAACATTGAACCGGGTAATGCGCAGCCGCAGGGGCGCGTGGAATCCGATTGCCTGCTCCAACGTTCGCCGACCTTCCGCAATCAGGTGGTAGCCGGGGTCACCGGCACGTTCTGTGTGCCCGGTATCGCCCGCTTCCGCCACCGCTGCTTGCGCCGAGTGAAGCGCGAGATCGACGATTTCGAGTTCGGTGGCGGCCGAGCCGCGCGCCAGTTGCTCGATCGCACTGCGGTACAGATTGCGCGTCGGGAAGTCCATCGCGCCGAAGGAACTTCCTGCGCGCAGTCGTGCGTCGACGAGACTCACACTCTCGAACAGTTCTGTCCAGTCGATATCAGACATCAGGCGCATGCTGGTGATCACATTGCGCACGGTGACATTCGATGCACCCTGTCGCTGCTGTGCATGCTGCACGACTTCATCGACAGACACACCCTGAAGCTTGAGCCGCTCCTCCAGCCACCCGAGCGCGGGCATCGTGCGCGGATCCTGATCGCGCAGCCGTTTGGCCAGCTGTGCGGCGAACAGCTCCGACAACATCCCCGAGGAACGCGTGGAGATATCCGCTTCCAGCGCCGCACGGGCATTTCCCGTTTGCAGCAGGCGGCTGGTGAGCGCATCGGCGTCCTCGCGTGCGCGACGACCTGCCGTAATCTGGTCAGCGAGTCGCCGCAGATTCTCGATCAGGACGACGCGCAAGGTGATCGCCACCGCCCACAATTCCCCGATCGTGAGCGGCTGAACACGCTGGTATGCGTCGATGAAACGTCGCAGCACACGTGGGTCGAAGTGGCTGTCTGTATGCGCAACGAACGCCCACGCCAGGCCGAATACGCGTGGATAGCCGGCGAACGGCCCCGCAGCCAGCTTAGGCAGCTGACGATAGTAACCGGGAGGCAGGTCGTCGCGAATCTCACGGATCTGCTGCTCGACCACATGATAGTTGTCGAGCAGCCATTCAGCAGCGGGCACCACGCTCCCACCATGCTCCAGCTCTGCAGCGCTTGCACGGTAGGCCGCGAGCAGGACGGCAGCGTTGTCGTTGAGGCGGGTGTGCAACGATCGCACGGCAGGCGGCCTGTCCGTCACCGACTGTGCGGCGGCGAGGCTCTGCGCATGCTGTTCGAGGCGTTCAACGCTGAACAGTTCGTCGCGCACGGGCAACGTGTCCGTCCACGGCGAAGAGGCGGATCGAAATCGCGCGACATACTGAAGGAACGTGTTCACGGGTACTTCCTGCAACATCGGTGAATTCGACGGACGGGGGGCTTCCCATCGGCGCGATACCCTTGAAGGGCAACCCGCATGCCACGGGACGTGGTCACATGGCTCGCCCAGTCGATGATCTTCCCGTCATCGGTATCTACACCACACGTTGGGCAGACATACACGTCGAATAAGCAGGCGTTTCTTTGTTTCTGCACGATCCCCTGCTACCGGTAACACGAACGGCTTGCGTCAGCCAGACAGCTTTGATACGCCACTTGACACTCCTGGGTACACCTTCTCTGCTGGTCGGCGACGTTATCCGTCCCGCTCCCTCGCCCCATGGGAGTGCATTGGCATCGCGCCAACGTTGAATTACAGATGCTGCTCTGAACGGATACACAGCGTTGATCAACTCCCGCAAATGCGTTCGAAGAAAGCAACGCCAGGACAACGACCATTGAGCCGACCACCTTGATGCGCATATGTCGTTCCCCGCTCAGGATTTACCGATGCCTGGCTCTCAAGTGTCGTCTGCTGGACGAATGCCAACTCTTCGGCGATCGGGACGCAAGACACCCGTGAACACGGTGCGCGCGCCTGAGCCGGACGTCGGTACGGTGCCGTACGGGCATGCATCTGCGTCGAAGTGCAACGCATGAAAAGCTGGTCACCGGGACTTATAATCTGAACGAGCGTGCCCGCGCCGCCCAGGTTGCGGGGAGCGCGGCTGCGACACCGTCGCGGGGGGGTTTCCGCAGGAGGTCGAGGAGTGGTACATGGCAAACGTGGATCCTGCAAGGAAAAATCATCTGCTCGCCGTTTTGCAAGAAACGGAGTGGGCACGGCTGTCATCTCATCTGGTGCGCGTCGATATGCCCTTGGGGCAGGTCGTATACGAATCCGGTGATCGCCTCGATCACCTCTATTTCCCGACGACTTCGATCGTCTCATTGCTCTACGTAATGGAAGACGGCGCGTCTGCGGAAATTGCGATCGTCGGCAATGAGGGGCTCATCGGTATTGCACTGTTCATGGGTGGCGAGACAACGCCGAGCCGGGCGATCGTGCAAAGCGCCGGCGAGGCGTACCGGCTTGATGCGCGGATTCTGAAAGAAGAGTTCCGCCGTGCCGGCCCGGTTCAGCGGCTGCTGCTGCGTTACACCCAGGCGCTCATCACCCAGATGGCACAGACAGCCGTGTGCAACCGTCATCATTCGATCGATCAGCAACTCTGTCGGTGGCTCCTGCTCAGCATCGATCGCCTGCCGTCCAACGAACTGAAAATGACCCAGGAACTGATCGCCAACATGCTGGGGGTGCGGCGTTCCGGCGTCACTGAGGCGGCGTTGAAACTGCAGGATGCGGGGCTGATCCGCTACAGCCACGGACATATTGAAGTTCTGGATCGCCCCGGACTGGAAGCACGCGTATGTGAGTGCTACAGCGTGGTGAGACGCGAATTCGACCGCCTTTTACCCGATCTGAAAGCCGTATAGACGTTACTCCGTGTCAGCCCGCAAAACGCTCCTTAGATCTTGATTATCACCGCGAGCCCCCGCGTATCCGCTGCGCGGGAGACGGCCCACGATGGACAACGTCTCTTATTGCCGGAAACTACATCGAGTAGTCGGAAATGACCGCGGTTGAACTCGCGCAACAGGGCGTGTTTTATGGCGCCGCAGAGGCGGCTGCGCCAGTTTGTTTGAGTCGCAATGCCGCCCTTTCCTCCGACCAGTACCCCGCCTTGCCGTAGAACGCGTACAACTGGGTTTCGAAATCGCGCTCTAGCGGAATCCTGTTGTCGTAGTCCGGGCTATCCTTGATGGCGTCGCGTGTCAGCTCAGTCGAAACAGTGGACTCGAGCCAGTCGATCAGGAAGATCCACTCCGTTGCCAGCAACACTTCCCTCGACGCCCACCAGCTTTGCGTATCGACGGTGAGATAACGTATAGTCCAGGCCTCGTCGTCGAAAACGAATCCGGACACGTACCCGATATCGCCATCGACCGCCGCGACGTGGTAACCATCCACCGCGTCCGTGCTATGCAGATGGCTGTCGCCTGGCGGCTTGTCGCCGAACAACGCGAGTTGCGCACGTGTCTCCGGTGACACAGCCGATAGCACCGCACGGCTGAACGCCGGATAGCTACCCGCGCCCCACACGTCTACGCCGCCCCAATACACGGGGTAACCGTAATAGCGGAGATACTCGGCTTCGTCTTGACGCGAGACGGGTTTGTCAGTGTCGACAGTAGGACTGTCGCTCACCTGCTGCCGCGTGAGATCGACGTGGACGCTCAACGCCCCCGGATCCATGCGGATGACCGAGTAAGGCGAAATCAGCACGCGCCGCCCGTCGATCCAGCTTCCCGTTTTGACAACCAGGTAGCGGATACCCCATGCATCGTGATCGAAATAGACCTCTTCGACACTGCCAATTTCGCCATCGCTCGCGGTCACCCTACATCCCTTCAGACTCTCGATACTTCGCAACATGATTCGATACTCCTGCTACGTGTGGGACGGCATCAATGAATGCCTTCGCCATTGCCGAACGAAGGATGAATATCCGCTGCGACGACATTGCCCGTTACAACGTCTTGAGTCGTGTCACCTTCGTACCGTCCACCGTCGCGCCGGCCATCAAGCCGCCATTCGTCAGTACGAATGCGTTGATCTGCCCGGTTGCCGTGCCCGTGTCGACATCGCCGTTCGCGCCGACCTTCAATACCGCCACCGATGCATCAGCCCCCGCTGACCAGCCTTCGCTGCTGCGAAACCGATCGAGTGCGTCCGCGGTCATGAACAGAAAGACGATCGCCTTCGATTGCGCGCCGGCTTGCAGGCCGACCGAAGCACTCGCGGTGCTGTAGTACCCCACCGATTTTCCACCGACGCGCAGTGCGCCTTCGCCATACTGTCCGCCCAATCCGATACCGGCATTGATAACCGTCGGAAACACGAGCAGGCCGTTCGACTTGCCGACGAGTTCGCGGGCGCCGGGAACCACGTTATAGAGTCGGGTGAGCGTAGAGTCGACGCCTGCGTCGATGGTACGGCGTTTGTTCTTCTGGTCGCCCATCGTGTCAGATCCGGCAGGCGTCGTCGTGCAGCCGGATAGCGACAGGCCGACCGCGATCATCGATCCTGGCACGCCCCAGAGAAATGTTCGTCGTTGCATACCCGTCTCCTTAATTTACGAATGCGTCCGACGCTACGCGAGAGCCGGTGCCGAAGCGGTACGGCAGCGTACAGACACGCCGCTGGATACTCGATAAGCTCGAGCTTGACGGTGAACTAACGGCTGGCCACCCGATGTAGTCGTGATGGCTCTATCCGTGATGGTTCTCATGGGAAAAATATAGAGCCCAACTTTCCGCTGGCAGTTCTCCCAATCAGTTCACCCAATCGTGACGGACACGGCAAACCCAAAGGGAAAATATGACCTATTCAATGTGGGGCATTCTGACCGGAATGACGATGATGGTTGCCGTCTCGCTTTACAGGTATCGGCAAAGCCTGGCACGAAGGGACAGAATTCGCTGGCTGAACGAGCATCACATGATCGACAGATTGTGCGCGAAGCTCGGCTTGTAGCCACCGGCTCGCAACAAACCGGGACGGCCTCGTCAGATTGCCCGGCATCTGCAGAAAGAGCGCCCGCGTTTCGCCATGGCCGTTCCGATCTAACCCCACCAGGATCGATGTGTCACATCATCAGTTTGAAGACGATCTCGCTCACCTCGAACGCATAATCCCGCAACTCGCCGCTGACGGCCCGTTTGGACTCGCCTATTGGCGTGCCCGTATTGCGGCGTTGGAAGCAGTTCAGGCATCGCTTCCAAACGGTGCGCGGCGCGTGACGCGTTTGCTGATTGCGTTCAAGCGGATCGAAAAAAGATCCGCTTGACAGCCACGGCATGCTCCGCTGGCATCGCACGTAACCTTCGTTGCTGCAGCGTTGCCGCTCGCGGCCGCCACGGGACCCGTAGTACCCATTGCGTCGAGTTTCGACTACTCCTTTCCACCACCGTTGATCCCGCTTCCACTTCGCCAGACCTGCTTTCCTCGTTCGGAGAGTTCACCGCAACTATGCTCCGCGTCGGCCTCCGTCCCATCTATCGCCATTTCCCCTCCAGCCTGTTCCTGCGCCTTTTGCTTCTGCTTGTGCCTCAAGGCCATGGCTTCATCGTGCGACCTGCCTGCGTAATCCAGAGTCATCTCACCCACTCCTTCAAAAGACCGTCTTTGCAATCCGCCGATCCGCCCAGCCAACGGATCTCGCGCTTCCGTATAACGCTGCGCCTGTACCGCCACAGCGCCACGCCGAACATCAGTGCCACTATGGCAGCGATGCCCAACATTGCGTAGGTCATGTCATCCTTTTCAAGCCGTTCCCGATTGACACCAAGCGATGGAATACGCGGTAGAGACACTCGCGAGCCCCATCGCTTTCAAGCGCTGGATGTTGTGTCATTCAGTGCCTATGGCGCATCCAGTCCCGCATCGGATGTGTATCTAGCCAACGGGAAACCGGCCCGTTCTTGTGTTCCCGTCTATACCGTCCCGCTAAAAATATCGCGACGAACATCACCACCGCGAGCCCCACTACAAAACTGATCATTGACTGACTCATGGCACCTCCTTTGAGGTCGGAACCATGGTTATATTTTAGGTAACCATAGAAATTTCATGAGACGTCTTTATTCGCTGATCCATGGTTTTTTGCACCCGACTTTCGCGCAGCAGGATACTGAAGCGCAGACCCGACGCGACTCAGCGTGACCATGGAAAAGTGACGTCAACCTTGTTGTCCGCTGATGGAGTCAATTCGACAGGAATCGCGAAGCCGCGATACGCGATCGGATGTGTCAGAGCCCGCTCGCCTGAACCTTGCCGTCGACGATGTCCTTCCCGTATTGCATCGCGAGGTCGATGGCATCGCCCGCGGTGGTTGGACTTGCTGTAGCGAACAACGTCACATAGCGCCGAGCCTTGGCCTCGCTGGGCTGAATGGTGTCGATTCGCACGACGGACGAGAACTGACGCGGACCTTTGGCATACGGGTCGCGATGAAGCGGGAATTCCTGATGAGAGTACGCACGTAGCTCGTACCCTCTGTATTCGATGGTGGGAATGGTCATGATGACGCGCTCCGTGAGTGGCGCTGACCGTCATTGAATTGTGTCTGTCCGGATGCCGAAAAAGGGGCGGCCAGAGGTACATCTGGACCACTTCACAATGCGCTTAATTGCGCCGCAAAGCAAACCAAATCGTGCGGGTGCAAAAGTAGAGGCCAGCGACTCGCCAGCCTCCCATCGGACAGCGAGACTGTCCAGCAATCTGCTTATTCACGGCGCGGTTCTCGTGCATGCGTACGCAGGAACGTTGGGCCGACCGGACGGAAACGACAGCGGTGCCGTGCCGTCGATCGTGCCGCGTGAAATCGCTTTCGGCATATCGCTCTCCGGCGTGAAGACGCTCACGCCATCTCGACTCCTAACAATTAATTGGCTCAGCGGCCAGCGACCACTTTCCGGTACCCTGGTGACCGACCGGCCATGGTCGTACCCGGTCCGATCATTGAGCGTACCGAGTCGGCGAAACAGAGATGGAATCAGTCAACTGGGCCAAGCAGCACGTCGATTGCGGCTTGTCCGGCGATTTCGCCAACCAGGTAGGCCCATCGTTCAGTGAAGGGGCCGTTGCGCAGCGGTACGCGACCTCCCCGCGCGCCGAGCACTTCGAGGTTGGTACCGCCTTTTATCTGAAAAGTCACATCAAACGTATCTTCAGCAGCCGGAGTCAATTCCACATAAATCTCGAAGCCGCGATATGCGATCAGTCGGTGCATGCAAGCCTCCGTTTGGTCATTGGAGACTAACATGAAAGAGAACCCTGAACGGTTCTGTTCACAGCCTTGAACTTGCTGCCGTCGATGGCCACCACGTCACTGGATAGTAGCTTCAGTCCGCGACACAGCTCGACGAAACGCCGGCATACGTTGCGAATGGCCACTCCGTAGTCTGGATTGTCGTCGCGGACTACGATCGTTCTTACACAGACTTCGTTCTGCGCGTTGGCATCGCCGAGTCCGCGAACAGGTCGATCACCACGTTGCGCAACCAGCGATTACCTTCGTCCTGCTGGACTCGGGCGTGCCAGAGCAAATGGATAGGCGCGGCGGGCAATTTCGAGGGCAATGCACGCAAGCTCAGTGAGAACGGCGCTGCCAGTTGCAAGGCCAGTCGCTCCGGCACCGTGGCAATCAGATCGGTGCGTTGCAGAATAAAGCCGACGCTCATGAAGTGAGGCACCGTCAATCGCACCTGGCGCTGCACGCCTCGTCGTTTCAGCCAATCGTCAACCTGCCCGTGTCCGGTGCCGGCGGACACCACCACCAGATGTTCGGCTTCACGCCAGGCAGCGAGCGTGAGCGGCGCGTCTTCCAGCGCGTGGCCGCGCCTGAACACGCAGACATACCGCTGATTGAACAGGCGGCGCTGATAAAAGCCGCCCTTGAGCTGTGGCAGCAGTCCGATGGCGAGATCGACCCTACCCTCGGCCATCTCGTTGCTCAGATTGACGCTCGTATCGCGAACGGTATTGAGCGCGACGCCCGGCGCCTCGCGCGACAATCGCTCGACAAGCGCGGGCAGAAAGACGACCTCACCGATATCGGTCATGCCAATCGTTATCGTGCGCGTGACACGCAGCGGGTCGAACCCAGTCTCGGGATTGAGCGCGGCATGCAGCGTGGCGAGCGCCTGAGAAACCGGCTCTGCCAGACGGATCGCGAATGGCGTGGGCACCACGCCGCCCGGCGCGCGCACGAACAGCGGATCACCGAGCCGTCGACGCAGTTTGGCAAGCGCGTTGCTGACGCCAGGCTGACTCATGTTCATCTGCTCAGCCACGGTTGCTACGCGCCGCTCCTGCATCAACCGTTGGAAAAGCAGCAGCAGATTGAGATCAACTTCACCTAGTTCCATGACTCGGTCCCTCCGCATCATTGATTTTAGTGATGACGTAGATTTCTCCCATTTTATTGTGCAATGGGCGACCAATGTCGAGAATTCAGACAAGGCGTACGCATCGGTTTTCCTCACAGTACCCATGCCGTACCGACTCAATCACATAGTCTGAATATTGGAGACACCCCATGGAACAGTTGGATCTGAAGATCGCAATCGTCGGTGCTGGCATTGGCGGCCTCACGCTCGCGCTCGCACTGCGAGAACATGGCGTCGACGCGCAGCTTTACGAGCAAACCGACGAGCTTCGCGAAGTTGGAGCGGCCGTCGCGCTGTCGGCGAATGCGACGCGGTTTTATGAACGCATGGGACTGCGTGCAGCGTTTGACGCGGTGTGCGCTGAAATACCCGCGCTGGTCTATCGGGACGGGCGCAGCGGCGAAGTGATTGGACAGCATCGTGGCGAACCAAGCTATCGCCAGCAGTTCGGCGGTTCGTATTGGGGCGTACATCGCGCGGATCTGCAGGCCGTCCTGTCGCAAGCGGTCGGCCTCGAACGTATCCATCTCAGCCATCGACTGACCGATCTCGTGCAGCATCCGGATCGCGTGAGTCTGAGTTTCGCCAACGGTCGGCAGATCGACGCCGATCTGGTGATCGGCGCGGACGGGGCGCGCTCGATCACGCGGCGCTGGATGCTCGGCTACGACGACGCCCTGTATTCGGGCTGCTCAGGCTTTCGTGGCGTAGTGCCGGCCGAACGCATGGATCTGCTGCCCGATCCCGAGGCCATTCAGTTCTGGGTCGGACCACAAGGCCATCTGCTTCACTATCCGATTGGCGACAAAGGCGACCAGAACTTTCTGCTCGTCGAGCGCCATCCCTCGCCGTGGCCATCGCGCGACTGGGTCACACCGGCGAGCGAGGGTGAGCAACTGCGCTTATTCAAGGACTGGCATCCGGCGGTGGTGCAGATGATCACAGCGGTGCCGATCAGCCAGCGTTGGGGTCTGTTCCATCGTCCCCCGCTGGGGCGCTGGAGCAAGGGCCGCGTGACGCTCATCGGCGATGCCGCGCATGCGCTCGTGCCGCACCATGGCCAGGGCGCCAATCAGTCGATCGAAGACGCCGTGGTGCTGGCCGCGCAGTTGGACAAGGCGGGACCGGCTCGCTGGCGCGAGGCGCAGGAGGCCTACGAGCGGTTGCGGCGGGGCCGCACGCGCAAGGTGCAATACGCCTCGATATCGACGGCTGACGTGCTGCATCTGCCGGACGGACCCGAGGCGCAGGCGCGCAACGCTCGCCTTCGCGCACGCGACAGCCTGCTGCATCATCTTGACTGGATTCACGATTTCGACGCCCTTGCGCAAGAACCG
Source organism: Paraburkholderia steynii (assembly GCF_900100565.1). Lineage (NCBI taxonomy): Bacteria > Pseudomonadati > Pseudomonadota > Betaproteobacteria > Burkholderiales > Burkholderiaceae > Paraburkholderia > Paraburkholderia steynii. Next base: position 142,686 of record NZ_FNDI01000009.1, read on the forward strand.
ACTGAACGCCAGGGCGGCACCTGGCTTTGAACTGCGCACCTCGCGGTGACGTCGACTGGTTACGCTTTGCCGCGACCAGGTCGGCAACAATCGTTGGTTTATGGGCGCGGCTGAACGTTAGCTCAGCCATCGGCCACTATTGCTGCGTGAGCATCAGGTTCAGGTTCTGAACCGCAGCGCCGGATGCGCCTTTGCCAAGATTATCGAAAACCGCGGACAGCAGGACGTGCCCGTGTTCGATGTTAGGAAATACGCTCAAGTGCATGTCGTTCGTGCCGTTCAGCACTTGCGGATCGAGGTGCTTCAAGGAGCACGATTCGTGCAGCGGCAAGACACGTACGTGAGCCGCCTCGGCATAGTGGCGTGCAAGACATGCGTGTATCGTGGCGCCATCCACGTCGGGTGCCAGCAGCCGTAAATCCAGGGGCACCGTCAGCACGATGCCCTGGCGGAACGCACCATACGCGGGGACAAAGATGGGACGTTGTGCGAGCCCGGCGTGCCGCTGGATTTCCGGGGTGTGCTTGTGCGCGAGTTCCAGACCATATACCTGGAATAAAGGCGCATTGACGGCACCCTGCCCCTCATGCTCCTCCACGCCGGCACGACCGCGTCCGGAGTAACCGGACACCGCATGAATGCTGACAGGATAGTTGCCTGGTATCAGCCCAGCCTGCATCAGGGGACGCAGCAAACCAATTGCGCCGGTCGGATAGCAACCGGGATTGGTGACCCGACGTGCGTTCGCAATGCGTTCAGCCTGTCCCATCGTCATTTCCGGAAAACCGTATGTCCAGTCCGGCTGTGTGCGGTGGGCGGAACTCGCGTCGATTACCCTGACGGCAGGATTAACAATGGCTTCCACTGCCTCGCGCGCGGCGGCATCAGGCAAACAGAGGATGGCGATGTCACAGGCGTTGATGGCCTCTGCGCGACGCTGCGGATCTTTGCGTTCCGCAGCGGCAAGTGTGAACAGTTCAAGGTCGGTCCGGTTGCGCAGCCGTTCGTGGATTTGCAACCCGGTGGTGCCTTGGTCGCCGTCGATGAAAACAACGGGAGAGCTCATACGTTGAATACTCCGCTAACGGGAAGAACGAGCCCCCATGTTCCACGGACCGCTAGAATATAGAAAGTTGAATTTCATAACGTGAACATTCAGTTTTTCTGAATCTAGACGCCGACATGCGAGAAATCAGCCTGGACCGCTTGCGCACTCTGGTCGCCATTACCGACCATGGCTCATTTGCCGACGCGGCGCGCGCATTGAATCTGGCGCCGCCAACGGTCAGCCTCCACATCGCTGAACTCGAAGACCGCATTGGTGCTCCACTCCTGTCACGAAAGCGCGGGCATGTACGGCCGTCGGCGATAGGAGAGGTGCTGGTGGAGCGCGCGCGTCGACTGCTGGCCGATGCGGAGCAGGCGTTAGACGATATTCAACGCCAGGTGCAGGGGCTCGAAGGGCGCGCGCGGCTCGGTGCGTCGACTGGCGTGATCGCGCACCTGTTGCCGCAAGCGCTTGAGGTGCTGCGCCAGCACCATCCCGCTATCGACATCCAGATTGCAGTACTCACTTCACATGAAACGCTGTCCCGACTGGCGGATGGAACGCTGGATATTGGGCTGGTCGCGCTGCCTCAGCCCCCGGTGGCTGGACTCGTTATAAAGCCTTGGCGCCGCGACCCCGTGATGGCGTTTGTGCCGGCGCATTGGCGGTGTCCGGCCCGCGTCACACCTGAATGGCTCGCCAGCCACCCTCTTATTCTCAATGACGCGACCACGCGTCTCTCGCGTCTGACTGCGGAGTGGTTCGCGACCGCGGGACACCATCCTGCGCCGCGCATTCAACTCAACTACAACGACGCGATCAAGAGTCTGGTAGCGGCAGGTTACGGCGCCGCGCTGTTGCCCCATGAGGCCACTACGCCATTACCCGACAAGCGCATCGTCATGCGTCCGCTGCGCCCGGCGTTGTGGCGCCGGCTCGGCATTGCACATCGTGCAGGGTACGTTGAGCGTTCTACGCAACACGTACTTGATGTGTTGTGGGATCTGCGATTGGCGTAGGTGTGGCACTTGCCGCTTCGGGAGCAATCACTCGACCATCATGCCGGGTAGACGCAAACATCAACGGCATTGTCGCGTCTGACGCAACTCTGAGTCGAGGCGCAGGCGGTTATTCACTGCATAGAGCGACACTAGAATGAGCCCGTTTTTAATTACCTCAAATGGGCAAGTACTATGTCTTCTTTGTTCGATCCGTATGATCTCGGGCCTATCCGGCTCAAGAACCGTGTTGTCATGGCGCCGATGGAGCGCTCTCGCGCGCGCAATCCGGACTGGGCGCCGGAGGCCGACACTGCGCGCTATTTTTCGCAGCGTGCGGGTGCCGGCCTCATCGTGACGGGCAGCATCTCCATCAGCGAATGGGCTCGTACCTGGGCGTTCGAGCCCGGCCTTTACACGCCAACCCAGATCCGGGCCTGGCGTTCTATAACCGGAGAGGTTCATGATCATGGCGGAGTGATCTTCGGGCAGATCCGGCATGGTGGCCGCGCGAGCCATGTTTCGCATCAGCCGAATCGCCAGAGCACAGTTAGCTCTACCGACACCGGCTCGACGAAAGCAATTTCAATGGCGTTCGATGAGAATGGTCAACCGGCCTTTCTGTTGCAAGGCAAGCCACGCGCATTGCGTACTGATGAGGTGCCTCAGATCGTCGGCGAGTTTGCTCAGGCCGCGCGCAATGCTATCGAAGGTGGATTCGACGGCGTCGAGATCCACGGTGCCAACGGCTATCTTCATGATCAGTTCATCAACGGAACGCTCAACACGCGCGACGACAGATACGGCGGATCGATCGCAAATCGTCTTCGCTTCACGCTTGAGACCGTCGATGCGGTTGTCGATGCCATCGGTGGCGAGCGCATTGGCATCCGCCTGTCGCCCTTCGGCCGCTACAACGAAATGCCGGCTTTCGATGACGAGGCCGATACGTACTTGACGCTGGCGTCTGAGCTTTCGAAGCGCGGCATCGCTTATGTGCATTTCAGTGACCAAACACGATGGGCTGACGATGTCTCCATTCCTGAAAATTTTCTCCGGGTGTTTCGCAGCGCCTTCCGAGGACCTTTGATCCTCGCCGGTGGTTATCTCCGAGAAAATGGAGAGGCAGCTATCGATTCGGGAGAGGCCGATCTGATCGGGATCGGGAAGCCCTTCATCGCGAATCCAGACCTGGTCGAGCGCCTGCGCAACGGTTGGCCGCTCAATCAATGGGACGAGGATACGTTTTATACAGCGGGAGCCAAGGGCTATACGGACTACGGAGTCTACAAGTAGGACAGCGTCGTAGCTCCCCGCTCTGAAGCTTGTTCATGCAATCTGCTGAACACAGCGCGCAGACAGACGCTTCGCTGCCATCGGGCTACTGGAGAGCAGCGTGCTTCTTTAACTTCGCTCACACGAGGTATGCGATTCATTGCATGCGCGCTGCTACAGGAAACTGACGCAGCTGTCGAGCAGGGCGTCGACGATAACGCGAATTTTCGCCGGCAACGCAAGTGTTCGCGGCCACAACAGGTTGATCGGCACCTCACCGCCCGACATGCCGTCGAGCACTGTGACAAGATTGCCGCTGCTGAGGTCAGCCTGGACCATCCACAGCGGCAATTGAGCGAGCCCATGTCCTGACTTGACCGCAGCCAGCACCATTTCGAAGTCGCACACCCTGTGTTTGATCGGTACCACGTGCGGGGCGATTGAGCCGTCCTGCTGCTTGAGCAACCACGCCACACGATGCGGGGAATTCGAGCCGGCAATACAATCGTGATGGGCAAGGTCGGCTGCATGCTGGGGCGCGCCGTGTGCAGCAACATACGCCGGAGATCCGCAGATGACCAATTGTTGCACGCCCAGCCTTCGAGCGACCAGGTCGGTAGAGTCGCCTGGTTCGCCAATCCGCACGGCGAGATCAATGCCCTCGTCGATCAGGTCGACCAGCCGGTCATTGAAGCTGACGTTGAGTTGCAAGGCGGGACATCTGGCTGCCACGTCGAGCAGGACAGGCATCACGTATAGCCGACCGAACGCGGTCGGAAGATCGATACGAACCGGGCCTGCCGGTCTGTTCTGAGCGAGCTTCAGGATAGTCTCGCCTCGTTGCAGTTCATCCAGCGCGGCCGCGCAATGTTCTAGCCACGCTTCGCCATAGGACGTCAGCGTGAGACGACGCGTCGTGCGGTGAAGTAGTCTCGCGCCAAGTCGTGCCTCCAGACGCGAAACTGCGCGACCGACTGCGGACTTGGTCAGACCAAGCTCGTCGGCTGCAGAAGTGAACGTACCAAGTCGCGCAACCGCCACGAACTCCGCGATGCCATCGAACTGTAGGCTGGTAGGAAAATCGGTAGGCATATATCGGCAGTTGAAGCAACAAAGCAAGTGTGGCGAGGCTGACTCACGACGCTACGCCACAATTTTCAGCCCCCAGGAACCTTGAGATGCAGAGATCCTTTTCGCTCTTATGTTACACAATGAGGCGAGGACGAGCTCGCAAATGAGCACATTACCAGGCATTAACAGCGACCGATTGCAGGCATCGAATAGCCCTGAACGAACCCGGTCGAATACCAATGTTCCGGGCCGCGATCGACTCAAGTCAACCCTCATCGCCACTCAGGACCGTCGATGCAGCGTCAGATGACGTTCACTACTGACGCGTTGCTGGAAGCGAACATTCTTTGTTGATTTCGACGTTCGCAGCTCAAGCTAACGGGCACTTAAAACGTGATGCATAAGGCCCCCCTCGCCCTCACTGCGATCTCGGCGACGGAAATAGTCGTTCGCAAAGTCTAACGGCCACTCGCTTACATCCGTCTTCTTGCGGTTTGTTAATTCTTGCCGCTATTCGCCGACCTGGAGTGGCGTAGCGACGACTACACGCGCTTTACTACACCTCCACCACCCAACGTCGGCGAATGTCAGCTCAAGGCATGACTTGACCGCCGTTGACTTCGATGATTTGCCCCGTGACATAGCTACTCGCTTCATCACTGGCCAGAAACAGAAACGCACCCGTACATTCTTCAGCGGTGCCTAAGCGCCCCATTGGAATAGCCGCAGAAAAGCGCTTGAGAATCTCCGGACTGGAGTGTCCGTCATGGAAGGGCGTCTCAATCACACCCGGTGCCACTGCATTGACACGGATTCTCTCGCCGACCAACTCTTTCGCCATCGTCCGGGTAATGGTTGACACGAAACCCTTGCACGCTGCATAGAGCCCCGCACCCGGCCCCCCGCCTGTCCGGGCTGCTTGCGTTGTCACGTTGATGATGTTTCCACCGCCCGATCCCGCCATGAGTGGAATGACGCGGCGGCTCACCGCGACCACGGACCGCGCATTGAGACGAAAGACATCGTCGATATAGTCGTCGTCTGCTTCGACAATTGGCGCGCGCCGCACAAATCCACCCGCGTTGTTCACCAGAACGTCGATGCGTCCGAAATGCGAGTGTACCTTCGCCACCATCTCATCCACCTGGCTGGACTCGGTAATGTCGGCCTGCACGGCAATTGCATCACCGCCGGCCTCCTTGATCTGCGACACGACAGATTGTGCTGCTGACGCACCACTCCGATAGTGAACAGCGACCCTTGACCCGCATTCACCGAATGCGCGGGCGAGTGCGGCCCCGATGCCGGAACTTGCACCTGTGATCAACACCACCTTGTTCTTCAAATCTCGCATAGATGCTCCGCCATGTTGATTGATCAGATTCCGCGCAACGACAATTCGACGTGCTTCAGGCGTCTTACCATCCGGTCGACGAACTGAAGCGTCACGTGGGCCAGTGCGCGTTGATTCGGCGCAATGACGCCGACGGTGAGCGCGTTGACATTCACATCGTCAAGCGGCCGCCATACCACTTCGCCACGCGCCAGCTCGTCGAGAAACGCCAGCTTGGAGAAAAACGAAATACCTCGACCCGATGCGATCAGGCGTTTGAGAAGCGTTGTCGAATTGCACGTCACGCTAGGCTTCAGGGATTCCCAATACTCGTGAAAATCATTCGCCACGACACCCTGAATCGGCGAACGTCCTTCGAGTCTGAGAAACGCATGGTTGCGGCATTCTTCGAAGCTGATACGTTCTTTCTTCGCCAACGGGTGCGACGAAGCCATCACGACCCCAGGCGGCAGGGACACTTCCGTCACGACATCGAGGCCCGCCGGCAGCTTCGTGACGTAAGAAATGCCGAGATCATATTCACCGCTCACCAGACGCGCGGGAACATCGTGAGGCGGCACGGCGGCAATCGAATACGTCACTGCCGGGTAAGACTCGGAGAACTCTTCCACCGTGGCGGGCAGAAAGTCGACGAAGAGCGAGTCCATCGCCGCCACCGACACATGCCCTTTGCGCTCCCCCTTCAATGCATCGAGTTCACTGCGCATCAGATGAAAGTCGTTCAGTGTCGAACGGATATGCTGGAGCACGCGCTCACCCGCAGCGTTCAGGCGAATGCCATTCGGCAGCCGGTCGAACAGTTCCGCTCCCATCTCCGATTCGAGCTTGAGAATCTGCCGGTTGACCGCACTAGAAGCGACATACAGATTCTGTGCGGCTTTCCGGATCGATCCGCAACGCGCCACTTCAACGAAATACTTCAGGACATTCGCATGCATCGTGTTGCCTCAATTCACTGCGCGCGCCGGCCACCCGGCGACCACGGGATGGTCGCACGATATCTTGCCTACATCGCATGCGCCACCAGGTGAACCCAGCGCACTGACTCCAGTATCGAAGAACTCCCGGTTGACGCCGGTGAATCGGACCTCGACCTGCGGAACCTCGTCTTCGTGGAAGATGGCCTCCGTCGGGCACACCGACACACACACGCCGCAACTGATGCATTCATCGGGATGAATGTACAGCGTGCGCTCGCCTTCGTAGATGCAGTCGACGGGACAGCATTGCACACAGGCGCCGTCCTTGACGTCGATGCATGGGGACGTGATGACGTAAGCCATTAGCGTCCGCTCCAGCGGGGTTTGCGTTTCTCCTGGAAGGCGCGCACGCCTTCGTGAGCATCCTCGGATTGCAACGCCGAGACGAGTGCGGGTAGCCGCAGGGCCTGAGCCTCCGCCGCTGAAAGCGTCGACGTCCGCCGCACCACCTGCTTGATCGCCTGAAGCGAAAGCGGCGCACACGCGAGCAACGCCTCGACCCAGCGCTCGACGGCCGCATCCAGTTCCACACGCGGCACGACTTCGTTGACCAGCCCCATGTCGAGCGCTTCGCGTGCGGAGACCCGGCGCCCCGTCAACAGCATCGCCATGGCCTGCCGGTACGGGATCTGACGTTGCAGGAGCGTCATGCCTCCGTCGAGAGGCATGCGTCCGACAAGCGCCTCGGGCAAGCCGAAGCTGGCCTCTTCGCAGGCAACGACGAGATCGCATCCTAGGACCATTTCAAATCCGCCGCCGAGCGCATAGCCGTTCACGCGGGCAATCACAGGCACGTTCAGCGTCTCGCGCAGGGCGATGCCGCCAAATCCACCCGGGCGCGGCGCGGCCCAATATTCGAGCCCGCTCATCGACGGGTTCTTGAGATCGGCCCCGACACAGAACGCACGGTCACCCTCGCCCGTCAGCACGACGACGCGTATATCCCGGTTATGCTCCAGTTCGTTCCAGACGCGCTGCAGTTCGCTCTCGGTTTCCAGGTCCACGGCATTGAGCGCCTCCGGGCGAGCCAGCGTCACAGTGGCCACATGTTGCTCGATTACCAGTCTTACGCTCATGCGACCTCCGGCGCGACCGTCCCGCGCAGCTGGTTGAGAATCTCGTTGGTATGCTGCCCGAGCCTTGGGGGAGCGCGCCGCAATCCGACAGGCGCCCGCGACAGCTCGATTGGACTGCCGATGAAGCGCACCGGCTGGCCTTCACCTTCTCCTTCGATGATCAGACGGTTGTGCAGTGTCTGCGGGTCGACCAATGCTTCTCGCAGGTCGCGCACGGGGGCGCAAAGCAGATCCTGCTCTTCCAGTCGCGCGAGCCAGAAGTCTCGCGTGTTGCTTGCGAAGCGCTCGCGGAAGATCCTTTGCAACTCATCCTTATGGCGGAACTGCTCGTTCAGATTGCAAAAGCGTGGATCGACGGACAGGTCGTCGATCTGCAGCGCCGCGCAAATATCGCGAAGCGGGTTCGGCTTGAATGCGCCGACAAGAACGAGCGCACCGCCCTGGGTATCGAACACACCCGAAAGCGGCATGGCTGCCCAGTTCACTTCAGAGTCGGCCATCATGATCATCGCCGCTTCCTGCATCTGGATCGCGAGCATCGAGTTGTACAGCGACACGTTGACCTTCTGCCCTTCCCCCGTCCGCTCGCGATGCAGCAGTGCGAGCAGGATGCCCTGCACCATGTGCATGCCCGCGGAATAGTCGGCAAGCGCGGTCGGGTACACCGAGATCGGCAGCGACTCATCCGCGCGGCGCGCCATGACGCCGCTCATCGCCTGCGCGAGCACGTCCTGCCCACCCTTGTGCGCGTACGGTCCCGTTTCCCCGAAGCCTGTCCCCACGGCATAAATGATGCGGGGGTTAAGGCTCCGGCATGCCTCGTAACCGATGCCCATCCGATCCATCACACCTGCGCGAAAGTTGCTGACGACTACATCCGCGTCGGCGATCAGCTGCTTCAATGCCGCCATCTGCCCGGCATCGCGCAAATCGAGTTCGAGGCTGCGCTTGTTGCGGTTGAGGCTACAGAAGATCGGATTGTCGGCGCCCGCGACGGGCTCGAATGTCGAGCGGCTCAGATCACCCGCGCCGATACGCTCGACCTTGATCACGTCCGCACCATAATCGGCCAGCATCTGCGTGCAGACAGGGCCCATCATGACCTGCGTCAAGTCGATGATACGAACGCCGTGAAGCGGCAAATCCTGCGTGAATGCGTTGTTATTGCCAGTCATGCTGCGGCCCTCGCGTCGATGTGAACGGCAAGCGGCGGAATGTCCGCGTTGCGGCCAGTCTGATCGCCCGGGTCCGCCCCTTGAGCGCGCAGCGTCTTCTGCAAAGCGCCCACGTCGACATTGCGGACGGACACACCCGCGCTGAGCGCAAGCGCTGCCGCAACGCCAGCGGCTTCGCCCATCGCCATGCAGGGGGGAATTTCACGCGACATCTTTTGCGCCTGCGACGTCGCCGAATAGTGACGGCCAGCGACGAGCAGATTGTCGATCTGCTTCGGCAGCAACACGCGGTATGGCATGTAATAGTCGCGTCCGCGAGCGATGCTGTCTTCGAAGCGCGTGCGCTGCGCGAGATCCTCCTTGCTCATCACATACTCGCCTTCTAGCAGGCGAGTCTGACGCACGCCCGTTTGCGGCGCGACATCGATCACAAAGCAGTTTTCGAAACCCGGCAGCTTTTCGCGCACAAAATCGACCACGGCATGGATATGCTTGCGGCCCTGCATCTCGGCGCGCGTCAGATCCTCGGGGTTGAGGCCATCGAGTCCCGCCATGTGCGGGCAGTTGCACCACACAACGCCCGGCAAGGGCGTCTTGAGCCACCAGTAGCCCCACGAGCCACCGAGAATGCGTTTGATCTGACGGTCGAGCAACGCGAACGCCTCTGGCTCTTCGGCCTCGAAACGTTCTGCCGCATCCGTGTCGACACCACCGAGACGAAACACCGTCGTCGTGATGTACGTGCCGCCGACATGCGGCACACCCGCCGAGGCGGCAACATCCAGGTCGCCCGTCGCGTCGATCACGACGTCGGCGAGAATCGCTTCCCGTCCGCTTTTCGTATCGCAGATCACGCCCTTCACCTGACCGTCTTCGACGAGGGTTTGGGAAAACCACGAGTGCAACCGAAGCTTGATACCGAGCTCTTCCACCATTTCGAGCGCGACGCGCTTCATCGCATCGGGATCGAAAGCCGCCGCGAAGCACACGGGATGCGGCGTCTTCTGGCTGTGAAAATCGAATGTGCCCCAACGTCCCCACTGGCGATAAGCAGCGGGATCTTCACCCCATTCATGCGACTGCGGAAACACGGCAAGCTTGCGCGCCGCCATCCGTTCGATGAATGTCATGCAGGTGCCGCGCACCGAGATCTCACGAAGGTGGTTGTCCCACATGTCGTCGAGTACCAGCACCATGCCACCCGATGCGAGCCCGCCAAGATGGTTGTAACGCTCGAGAAGAATGACTTCCGCGCCATTTCGCGCCGCACCGATCGCCGCCGACAGGCCTGCGGGACCACCCCCGACTACGACGACATTCGCCTTCGCGGCCACGCGCACGTCGCGAGCGGGTTCCTGGATCAATTCGCTGATCATGTTCATTTCGTCTCCTTTCAGAATTGCTTGTCGCTCAGCTCAATGCGTGCTTTCGGGTTGCCATTTGATGAGGCAGCGCTCGAGTGCCGCGATGACCAGAAAAAATGCGCCTGCCAAGATGGCGCTCATGATGATTGCCGTGTACAGCAGCGCGGAATCGAAGTTATAGGTCGCCTGGATAATCATCGCGCCGATGCCCTGTGTCGCTCCGATCCATTCACCGACCACTGCGCCGATCACAGACATCGACGCAGCGATGCGCAGCGCGGAGAAGAGATACGGCAGTGAGGAGAAAACCCGAAGCTTGAAGAAAATCTCGCGCTTGCTGGCCGAGAGAATCTGCATCAACTCCATGGCCTGCGGATTGACGGCATTGAGTCCGCGCACCATGTTCACCAGCGTCGGAAAGAAGCAGACGATGGCAGCGATCGTGATTTTCGGTTCGAGGCCGTTGCCCATGATCAGCACGAGAATGGGTGCCTTGGCGACGACGGGAATCGAATTGATCATCACGGCGACCGGGTAAAAGATGTCGCGCAATGTCTTGTTGTGGACAAAGACGGTTGCCAGCAGGATCGCCGCGAGGTTCCCCAGCAGAAAGCCGAGCGATGCCTCGATGGCTGTCGGCAGCAGGTTCTGAATCAGCACATCGCGCTTGCTGACAAAGGTCTCCAGCACGAGCATCGGCGACGGTGCAATGAACGGCTTGACATGAAAGCCCGCAACCACAGCCCACCAGGTGAACAGAAGACCAGCAACACCGATTGCCGGCAACATGCGCGCGCGCCACATTTGCTGGCGTCGGCGTGCGGCCCAGGCCAGTGCTTCGTCGTCGACGGTGGGCGAAGACATATTCAGGTGGATTTCAGACGTAGCCATCAGCAGGTCTCCAGTACACGTCGCAGATACGCGGCGAGTTCGACGAATTCACGGGTCTCGCGGATATCGAGCGTGCGGTTTTCAGGCAGGTTGACGGGCACGATCTCCTTCACCCGGCCGGGGTTGGCAGCCAGCATCAATACGCGCTGACCGAGAAACGCCGCTTCGTAGATGCTGTGCGTGACGAACAGCGTCGTGAGTCCCATCTCTTTCCAGACGCGGCGCAGTTCTTCATTGAGGCGGTCACGCGTGATTTCGTCGAGCGCGCCGAATGGCTCATCCATCAACAGCACCTTCGGATCGCTGACCAGTGCGCGGGCGATGGCGACCCGCTGGCGCATGCCGCCCGACATCTCATGGGGATAAGCGTCCTCGCGCCCCTTGAGTCCGACCAGTTCCAGCAGTTCGCGGGGTGTGGCGCGGCCAGCGCGATTCTTTCCGTTCGCCACTTGCAGCGGCAGCTGCACGTTCTGCAGTGCCGTGCGCCAGGGCAGGAGCGCCGCGTCCTGAAACACGAAACCGATATCGCGTCGTTCCCGCGCGACATTGGGTGGCGAGCCGAGCACGCTGATCTCGCCCCGGCTTGGCTTGACCAGATCGGCGACGACGCGCAGGAACGTCGACTTGCCACAACCGGAGGGTCCCAGAAGCGTCAGGAATTCACCCGACGCAACGTCCAGACTCAGGCCTTCGATCGCAGTGACGCTGCGCCGGTCGGTGAAGAAACGGACATTGATATTCCGGCAGCTGATTGACAAGGCGCCGGCGTTCGGCGCCGCAATGGGCGAGTTTGCCCGCTCCGCGCGCGGCGGATTGAAGGTGGCAGCTTGCATGGGTTACACCAGAAGTCGTGAGGAACGGGTAGCGTTGAGCACGTCCATCGTCATGACGTCCTCTACCTTGGGTTGATGCGCCCTGAACTGGCCGAGCTGTCCGTAGGTCGAGATCTGTTCTTCCCAGACCTTCGGGTCCATCGCTCCCCAGCCTTGCGTCTGCGTTGTCTGGTTGAAGGCGTAGCTCATCAAAGAATCGATCGCGATGCGCTCATCCGCATGATTCAGATTCGGGTATTCCTTGATGAGCAAATCGACGGCCTGATCGCGATGGGTGTTCGCATAAATCCATCCGCGTGCCGTTGCGCGCATGAAGCGGCTGACCGTATCGGGATGATCCTTCAGCGTCGCCGTTGTCGTGTAGTACGGCAATGCATAGAGGCGCACGCCCGTGTCCCACAGCCGCAGATCGACGCGATCCGCACCAAGCGGCTTGAGCGCAGTGGTATTGGTCTGCCAGCCGGTGACGGCATCCACCTGCCCGCTCAGAAGCGGCATCATGTCAGCGCCGATCGGCACGATGTTGACCTGGCTTTCGGGAATCTTGTTCTTGGTCAGCAACGCCTTGAGCAGTACCATTCCCGTCGCCTGAATGCCAATGCGCTTGCCGATCATGTCGTGCGGCGTGCGAATCGGGTTCTTCTTCAACGAGAAAAATGTGTACGGATGCTGCTGCAGTCCGGCGGCGATGCATTTGATCGGCAGCCCTTCCGAGACGGCCAGCATGATCGATGGGCTCGATGAAATTTCGCCCGTCTCAAAGCGCCCCGAGGCGACGATCGCAACGCCATCGATATTGGGGCCACCTGGTTGAATCTGGAAATCGATGCCTTCCTGCTGGTAAAAACCCAGTCTCTTCGCGACCACCTCACCAACCTGATTGCCGCCCGGGACCCATCCCAACTGCATATTGACGGTCGATTTCTCACCTGCTAGGGCGCGCACCGAAAGCAGTGCGCCTGTCGCCGCCATGCCGCCCGCCGCGAGCGTCATTCGCAGCAAACGCCTGCGCCCCGCATTCTCGACTACTGACATGTTTCACTCCTCCGATGGTCCTGGATTCAAGGGGGAACCGGTCTGTTGCTTTCCGAGTGCTGCCGGCTAAGTGCATTCTCAGCAGCCGAAAGTGTCCCCGCAAGCATCAATTTTGAAGACGAGTGATGCCGATTTTAGCTCACCCCATCGGAATGCACCGATATGGTGCAACATCTCCACTGCGCACCTGACGCGCACGTTGCACGATCACCCGCTCTGAAAATTCGCTCACTGCGGGTCAAATTAAGTGCTAGCCGACGCGATTTTTGTTCCGCAAGAATCGGTCGCTAGTGAGGCAGGCAAGAGACGGCCTCGCTCATGCAATCCGTGTCAGATCCGTCATGCCGGTACGTCAAGGTCCGTCATGCAGACCATCCAATTCGTTTTCCTAAATTAATCGAGCTGTACTTCAAACAATCAGCCAGCACTCAAGGAAATCATGATTCGACGCGCTATCGTCATTGCGGCAACCGCTCTCGCCTGTCAGACGGCATTCGCCCAAAGCAGCGTAACGCTCTACGGTTTGATCTCAAGCGGAATCGTGTATGCGAACAACCAGAAGGGAGCCGACAAACAGGGGCATTCGACCTGGCAGTTCGCAAGCGGACCGATGCAGACGCCGCGTTGGGGCATGAGAGGGGTCGAAGACCTTGGCGGGGGACTCAAGACCATCTTTACGCTGGAAGGCGGTTACAGCATCGGCACTGGCGCCCTGTCGCAAGGCGGGCGGTTGTTCGGACGGCAAGCCTTCGTAGGCTTGTCATCGAACAGTCTGGGTACGGTCACGATCGGCCGCCAGTATGACGAGGCCGTCACGCTGTGCATTTTTTCGTCGGCCTGCCAGTTTGCCGCATATGGCGCGCATATCGGCGACAGCGACAATGTGTTCGATACTTTCCGCATTAACAATGCGGTGCAGTACAAGAGCGTCGAATATGGTGGATTCCAGTTCGAAGGGCTCTACGGTTTTTCGAACAAGGCTGGGGATTTCTCGGACAACAACGCCATCAGCGCAGCTGCTCAATATCACAGGGGACCGTTCTCCTTCGGAGTAGCCTACCTTCAGGTCAAAATGCCGAATGACCCCGCCAATCCCAATGGCGCGGTGGTCGGGGACTACGGCTTCACTTCACCGTTCATTACCAACCCTGCGACCAATGCAGGCGTGAGTAAGCAGCGAATGTTCGGCACAGGTGGCGCCTACGCGTTTGGAAATGCGAACCTGTCGCTGCTCTATACGAACGCGCGCTTCGAATATCTCGACGAATCCAGACTGACGCTGCAGAACTTCGAAGTCTCATTGACCGATTATGTTCTTCCGGACCTGATGCTCGGGGCGGCATATGTCTTCACTACGGGACAATACCGTCCCCAGGAAACAAGTCCGAAATGGCATCAGGTCAACGCTGGCGCAATTTACTTCCTGAGCAAGCGGACGGATGTGTATCTGGTTGGCATTTATCAGAAAGCCGCAGGCGATGCAAAATTCGCCCAGATCTATACGCTTTCGCCATCGACCACTAAATCACAAGTCTCGGCCGTGATAGGTCTACGGCATCGTTGGTAAAAGGGAGGGTGCCTGTGATCCGCAGGTGTTGCTTCCAGCGCCCGGAGGGATACGCTGCGTCATCGCAAGTCGTTGGCGAGACGCTCGCGGCTGCCGTTCGGCGCAGGTATGCATCGGCGCAACCTAGCGAACCACCGTTAGCGAGCGATCGGTGCGCAAGCCCCTCAGAAACGAAGCAATATCGAACCCATACGACTCGAGCAGCCGGTACAGCGTGACGCGCGAAATACCAAGATCGCGCGCCGCGTCCGCGACTCTGCCGCGATGACGCAGCAAGGCCCTTTCAACTGCCTGTTGCTCCGCACGCCGCCGCACCTGGTCGAGCGACATCGTGCGCGCATCGACATAGTGCGCAAGGCCAAGGTCACTTGCCGTGATGACAGAGTTGTCGAACAGTACAACCGCACGCCACACGCGATTCCTCAATTCGCGGACATTGCCGGGCCAGTCGTGCGCACGCAGTGCCCGAATCGCGTCGTCGGAAAAGCCGCGAATCCGGCGGCGCGAATCCACGCGCAACTGATCAAGCAGATGCCGCGCCAAAAGCTCGACGTCGGCACCTCGTGCCCGCAGCGGCGGCTCTTCGATCTGGAGCACACTCAGCCTGTGATAAAGATCCTCGCGAAACCGTCCTTCACGCGCCGCGCGTTCGAGATCGACGTTCGTCGCACAAACGATTCTCACGTCCACATCGACCGAGCACAGGCCTCCGAGTCGTTCGATGCTGTGCTCCTGCAGAAAACGCAGGAGCGTCACCTGGCTTTCCATCGGCAGATCGGCAATTTCGTCGAGAAACACCGTACCGCCATTCGCCGACTCAATGCGTCCCGTCTTCCGCTCATTCGCCCCCGTGAAGGCGCCACGCTCATAGCCGAAGAGTTCCGAAGTAACGAGATGTACAGGGATCGCGCCGCAGTTGATCGCGACAAACGGCCCATGGTGTCGATCCGAGTGCCGGTGAATGGCGAATGCAGTCAGTTCCTTGCCCGTACCCGACTCCCCCTGGATAAGAACGGGTGCGTTGCACATCGCGACCTTGCGCATCGTGCGAAATAGCTGGAGCATCGCATCGCACGAGCCGATCATGTCACCATCGACAACGGTCAACGATTCAGCCGTCGTGGTTCCGCCCAGTGAGCACATGCCGCGCGCGTGACCCACGGCATGTCCGAGTTCGACGGCCGTCGTCGGTAGCGTGATGTAGCTGATGCAGTGACTACGCACAACAGAACGGATGGTGGCATCTTCCAGTTGCCCCTGCTGAAGCGCCGCGACCCAGCCTACGTCCCGCGTCGCCAGCACCTCCGAGAGCGGCTCCATGTCGCGCGGAAACTTCATCGACGCAATATCGAGCAATCCACCTGCGCCCGCAGCAAGCCGTGTCCGATGCTTCGTCCGCGCACTCATGTCGATCCGGTCGATCGCCCATCCCTTTGTCGGCAGCAGCGCATCCGGCAGCGCGCGGTTCACGCGGCAAACGTGATAGAGCTTCCTCGTCACAGAGTCCATATGAAGCCTCTCTGTTTGATTCTGATTCGAAAGAAAAGCTGATCGCCCTGACAAGGAAGCGAAATTGCACCGTAATGGAAGTGTCGGCGAGTGCAGCTTAAGAACGCCTTAAGATCTGTTTTCTATTCAGAAGACGACGGCTCTTTTGCGTATCAATCATTCGCCATGTGTGCGGTACACCTCATAAGCCGCAGTGAACATCCAGGTAATGAGAATCAATGACACAACCTTGACGTTGGACCTGCAACGATGAAGATGCAAACAGGTGGATTTCAGTCGGCTTGATACTGATCGTCAATGCGATGCGCCGAAGGGACGGGGCGTGTAGTGCGTCAATCCGTCGTTCATCGGATCGAATGGCGCGCCTGCTGTACCCGGTCTCGCTGGCTTCGCCGGGGTATCGCTGTTGGAATAGCCGCGCTGCATCGGCGGCAAATAGAAGAACTGCCAGCCTGCGTAGGTCTGCTGCCCTTCGAAGTCTTCGAACTGCCGGGGAAAGTTGGCACGCTTGATCGGCGCATCCATCGAATTGCTGTGCAAGCCCGCCAACCGTCCCGCCTGATAAATATAGACCCAATCGTTCTGCCCGGTGATGGGATCGGCATACGCGCGCCGCAGATGATGCAGCGACTCGGGAACACGCGTGTCGTTGAGCAGTTCATCGACGGAAGCGGGCAGCGTGCGCCCAGCGCGGTAGTAGCGCAATATCGCGAGCCGGTACTGGTTGCCGACAAACAGCAGTTGCTGTTCGTTTTCGTGTTTGCGTTGCAGCGACCAGACATCGAGCGCGCCCATCAGCGCGACGGAGAGCAGCATCAACGCGATCAGCAACGTCAACATCACGAGACCGCGATCGCGCGCGACATGCCCGACATGCGCAGTCATTCGGCGGCCACACGCTGCGCCGAACCTCATTTGCCTGCTCCCGCGTCACCCGAAGCCGCGCCCTGCGGGCTGCTGGCAGGCACGATATCGTAGACACCCGGCTTCGTGTCATCCGGCGACGCGACGACCGCCCATTTGTCGTCACCGTTGACGGGATCGACGGGAATCGTGCGCAGATAGTGGCGCGTCACAAGTTCGTCGAGCGTATCAGGATAGGCAGCGTTGTCACCGTAGTACTTGTCGATCGCATCGCGCATCACAGCGAGATTCTGCGCGCGCACCTGCTCCTTGCCGCGATCGATGCTGTGCATGTAACTCGGCAGCGCGATGGTCAGCAACAGCCCGATGATCGCCATCACGACCACCAGTTCGATCAGCGTGAAGCCGGCATCGCGCCGGCGCGTATCGATGCGTTTCATGGTCGCGCTCACCACTGTCGATAGGGAATGCCATTGATACCGACGCGATCCGACTTCGACGTAACGTCGAATACGTCCTTCCCCGCGTTGCCGCGTTCCGAAGCATCGCTGCCGTCGGCATGCGCGGGCGGGTCGCCGAACGCGCGCAGGCTCCAGGTGTCTTCGGGCGGTGTATCGGCGTCGCCTGCGAAGAACGGGTCGCGCGGCACGCGGCGCAGGAACATCAGCAGGCCGCCCTTCGGGTCCTTCACGTTCTTCACGCCGTCCACCAGCACCGCAAGCGATGGCGGATAGCCGGAAGCTTCCGCTTCCCGCTCGACAAGACCGGCGTCGCTCGCTTCCTTGTACGCGTCGAGGGCGGTACGAATCTCGCGCAATGCGCCGCTTAGTTGCTGTTCCTTTTCGCGCTGCACGATCAATTGTGAAAAAGGCACGACAGCAAGCGCCAGAATGCCGACGAGCGCAAGCGTGATCACGAGTTCGACCAGCGTGAAGCCACGCGGCCTCGCACGGCGCGCGATGCGGCAACGGTCTGGACGCACAAGGCGAGACATCGTTCAGTACCCGCCGTTCTGGATCGGACGCAGCGGGTTGTCGCTCGGCATGTCGCCTGGCGGCATCACGAGATTCGACGGAGGTGCGGTCGGCGCTGACAGCGCGGGTGCGGGCGGAGGCGGAGGCGCCATCTGCGCACCGGGTGCTGCGGACGGGGTCTGTGGCGTGCTGCCGTTGCCGTTCTCGCCGTTCGACTGCGCCTCGGCGGCCCCTTGATCGACAGGCGGCGTGACGCCGTTAGCGGGCGGCGCAGGCAAGGTCGAATAGCGGCCGCCGTACGGTTGCTGCGGCGGCGCCGTGCGTGGCGCCGGAGGCAACTGACCGAACGCGCTCGCGGGCGGCTGGGTTGTTGGCCGGCCCTGCGTGCTGCTGTGCGGCGTGGAGGCCGCACCACCCGTCGTGCCGCCGCCCACGCTGCCGGGCGTACGGACGACGGGACGCGGCACCGCCGGTTCCAGTTCCGCGACGACCGGGTCGAGCCGCAACTGCTCCGAGTGTACGTTGACGTCCGTGCCCGACCAGACTTCCTGCGTATCCGCGTCAGCGGCGATCTGCGGGCGCACGATATGCGGTGTGATCTGCAGCACGATCTCCGTCTTCACGTGGTCGCCGTTGTGATTGGAGAAGAGCCGACCGAGCACGGGCAACTGGCCGAGGCCCGGCACCTTGTCAGCCGTCGTTCTGTCCTGATCGGAAATCAGGCCACCGAGAATCTGCGTTTCGCCGTCGCGCAAACGCAGACTCGTCGACGCGTTACGCGTGCCGATCTGATAAGCAAGTGTCGTCAGCCCTGCCTGCGAACTGTCACTCTGGATAACCTTGGTGATGTTGCTCACTTCCAGATTCAGCTTGATGCCGACATCGCCGTCCCGATAGACCTGCGGCTCGACTTCGAGCTTGATGCCGACGTCGAGGTACTGGACCATCTGCGTATAGGAAGGTCCACTCGTGCTCGGCGTGCTCGAACTCGAAATCACGGGCACCTTGTCGCCGATCAGGATGCGCGCCTTCTCCTTGTTGCGCGCGCGAATGCGCGGACTGGCGAGCAGGTTGGCATCGGTGTCGCTCAGCTTGAAATTGGCCGTCGCTGACAGGCCGCTCACGTTGAGCGCATTGATAGGCAGATGGTGCAACTCGCCCCAGGTATTGGCCGTGGCGGGTGTCGACATGGTGAACGTGTTCGGCCATTCGATGCCAAGGTCAGTCATGCGATCGTGCGAGACTTCCAGTACCTGAACCTCCATCATCACTTCAGGCTCGGGAATGTCCTGCGCGGCGATCATTTCCTCGGCCACGCGGATCGTATCCGGCGTGCCGCGTATCGTGACGGTGTTCGACCGTTCGTCGACCACCACTTCCTTCAGCTTCAGCAGGCTCTTCAGCAAGCCCTGAATCTGCTTCGCATCGACATTCGACAGCTGGAACGTGCGCACCTTCAGTTCCTGATACTCCAGTTCCTTCGCCGGCGTCGCCGGATAGATGAAGAGCGTATTCGCGTTCAGTTGCTTCTTGTCGAGCTGGCTCTGCATCAGGATCATGTCGACGGTGTCCTGCAGCGTCGCGTTCGTCACGAAGATGGTCGTCTTCAGGTCGGCGCGCACGTCACGATCGAAAATCACGTTGAGCCCCGTCGTTTTCGACAGCGCTTCAAACACCATCCGCACATTGGCGTCGCGAAACTGCAGCGTGACAGGCGTTCGCATGATGGACGACGCGGTGATCTTTTCCTCCTTCAGCGCGCGCTGCTGATTACGTTTGTCCTGGATATTCCTGAGCATCTGCTGCGCCATCGGATTGGTCGGGTTCTGCGCCAGCACCCGATGCACGCGCTCTTCCGCGAGCGCATACGAGCCGCGCTGCATCATGCGGTCCGCTTCCTGCAAACTCGTGAGGTCGCGCCGGTCACGGTCGAGCGCGGCGCCGATCTTGCGGCCGCGCTCGCTCGTCGGGTCGATCTGGTAAGCCTGGCCAAGCGCCTGGACCGCGAGGTCATACTGATAGCTCGCGCGGTACGCGTCCGCATCGTCGAGCAATGCATTCACGCGCGCGTCGCGATCATGCAGATAGTCGATCTGCAATTGCGCGTTGGTGGGATCGTTCTGGCGCGTAGCGGGCGGTGTCACGCAACCGCCCAACGCCAGCACGGCCAACGCGATGCACGCGGCCTGGCGCTTCGTGAGCAGCACGCGGGGCGAGCCATGCGTGAGGGGCGCGGAATGCGGTGGATAGCGCGTAGATGAGCCGCTGTCCCCGTTGCGGCTCCGATCGCGGCTGCATGCGGCTGTCATTTATGTTCCTTCGCTCATTTTCCTTCGCTTTGCATGGATATGACCTGCCTCTGGTTCAACGGCAGATACATCAGCACGATGTCGGCGTCGGAGATCGACTCGACGCGATACTGTCCATCGAGCACTTCGCCCTGAGACACGATCACCAACTGATCGCCACTGCTCAGGAAGACACGTGGCTTGAGCGTCGAGCCGTCCAGTTTCCCCAGGTACACATACGGCACGGGCGGCGCGGTCGGCGGCGGCGGAGGCTCGGGCGCGGCCTGTACGGGTGGGGGCGGAGGCGGCAGCCACGACGACGCGGCAAACGGGTTGTTACGCGATTCGAGCGACATGGGCTTGCGCAATGCCGCGAGCTTTTCGTTCGCGGTCTTTTCGCTCGCTGCCTGCGTTGCTTTGCCGGGCGATGTCGCGCGGTCGTGTTTTGCCGCAGCGCGACCCGAAGAAGCCGTCAACGCGGCGTCATGACGCGCGACACTCACAGCCGCCATCGCCGACGTTCCTTCCGGAGCGCGCCACGCCTTCACCGAAAGCGCAATCGTCGCGATCAGGCACATGCCCAGCAGGGAGCGGCGAACGAAAACGGAACTCATGGCCGCGCCGTCCCGTAGACGAGTTCGAACCGGACGCGCGCATCGAGCACGCTGCCGTCCACGGCGGGCCGTTCGACGTGAATCTCACGCAACGCCGCATTCGGCACGCTGTTGAGCACCGACGCAAGAAACCGGCGAATCGTGACGTACTGATCCTTGACGGGCAGCAGCATCTGATAGCGCACGTAACGTCCACCCGGATCGGCAACGATGACGTATTCCGCCGAGCCGACTGCCAGATTGCTGTCGCGGGCGTGCGCGAGTATCGCCGCGATATCGTCCGCGCTATGCGCGAAACGCGGAAACAGATCGGGCAAGCTCGCGAGCACGGCGGTATCCGCGTACGAGCCCGTGTCGCGGGCAACGTCTGCCGTCTTCGCGGCACGCGCAGGCCGAACCTCGTTCGACAGCGCGATCGTGTCCCTTTGCATGCGTATCGCGCTATCGGCCACGACGACAGCAGCACACAACAACGCGATGCCTGTGAGCCCCGCTATACCGAAGCGCCGCATCAATTCGAAACGCAAGGTCAGGCAGCGCTCGCGCAGAAGCTCGACGTTCATGAGCGGCTCCACACGGCGGTAACCTGAAACCGGACGGGCGTGCCCGGAACATTGGCTTCGATCTCGTGATCGTTGAGCACGGCCTCGCGCAACAGCTTGCTCGATTGCAGATAGCGCAGATACGCGATCATCGCGTCGAAGTTCTTCGCTTCTGCCGTAATGCGAATCTGGCTCTGCACCGGATTCTGATCGATGCCGATCAGCGCGACATCATGGTCCGGATAGTCCTCGACAATCGACAACAGGTCTTGCCACGGCACCGTCAGTTCACTCAGCACCGCAAGACTCTGCTTTTCCGCATGCATCGCTGCAGGCGTTGGTTGCGCCCTGACGAGATGCGCTTTGGCGAGCACACGATGACGCGCCTCGTCCAGCCGTTCCTGCGCCTGCTCGTTGCCATCGAATGCCTGCCACAGCCGCACGCCGCTCGCAAGCAGCGCGCAAATCGCGATGCACAGCACGATGAGTCCCGCTGGCGCGAGGCGCGGCCGGCGGCGAGCGAAGTCGATGTCGAGCCGCTGGATCATTGCGCGTACTCCAGCAGATGGCGCGCGAAGCTCTCGCCGCCCTCGAGTTCATCACAGGCATTCGGCGGAGCCAGCGTAGTCACGCTCGCAAAGCGCGCTTGCAGCGCGGCGAGATCGATTGCATTGCCGGGGCCGTAGAAGCCCAGCGCGCAATCCTCGCGTCTGAGCGTCGTGCGTTCCGCGCAGCGCTCGAACGCCTGTTCCGCGAGTAGCGTGACTTTTGATGGATCGCATGCGTCGCCTGCGAAAAGGCGCTGCACGTCATAACAGGCCCAGCAGCCCGCTTCTATCAGCACAGCCTGGATCAATGCGTCGGCGGCGAACACGATCATCGCGTTGGCGCGAGGCATGCTGGGCAGCGTCCGGTTGAGCATTTCAGGCAGGCACAGTTTCAGCGCCAGCATGCGGGCGCCGGCCGACGCACTCGCCTCGCCCATCCCATCCACCAGCGCGCGCGGCAACGCGCTGGCAAACATAGCGCGTCCGCCACGCTGTACGCACGCGCGCACAACGATGGTCTCTCCATCGACACCATACGTATCGACGAAATGCGCACGCGCGATCTCGTCGACTTCTCGCGCGCGCAACGTGCGGAAGTCGCCACGCAGTATCGCGTGGTTGCCCCAGAAGTCGTCGAGCACGATATGGACGCCGCGCGTTCGGGAAGGCGCTTGCGGCACGACGCCATCCGGCGTGGGTTCGAGCGCTGCGCGAAGTGCGTCGAATACACCCGCTTGCGTGAACCATTGCGTTTCGGGCATCGGCACGCTGCGCGGCCCGGCGGGCGAAGTGGGCTTGCGCGCCGGCGTCCAGTGCGGCCGGCGCGGCCCCACGGCGACCTCGCGCGTGCCGATGCCGATGTTGATGTCCGCGACGGGCGAATCAATCGACCATGGTGACACGGTTGATCTCCTCGAGGGTCGTCTCGCCCTGCCGCACGAGCTTGATCGCCGCACTTCGCAGCGTCTTCATGCCCTGCCGGAATGCGGCCGCCTTGATCTGCGTAAGCGGCGCGCGTTCGGACAGCAGTTGCCGCAGTTCGTCGTCCATGCGCAACGCTTCCGCGACGGCGCGCCGTCCGCGATAGCCGCTACCGCGGCAGGCTGCGCATCCCATGCCGCGCCGGAACAGATAGCCGCCCGCCGCATCCGGATCGATGCCCGATCGCGCGAGCGCATCGGCATCGACGGTATCTTCCGCGACACAGTCCGGGCAGCACTGGCGCAAGAGCCGTTGCGCGATCACGCCGTTCAATGCCGACACGAAGCTGTACGGGTCGACGTCCATGTTCGTGAAGCGGCCGATCACGTCGAACACATTGTTCGCGTGTACGGTCGTGAAGACCTGGTGGCCCGTCAATGCCGCCTGCACCGCAATCTGCGCCGTCTCCGGATCGCGGATTTCACCGACCATGATCTTGTCTGGATCGTGGCGCAGGATCGAGCGAAGGCCGCGCGCGAATGTCAGCCCTTTTGCCTCGTTGACGGGAATCTGCAGAATGTCGCCCAGCTGGTACTCGACCGGGTCTTCGATGGTCACGATCTTTTCAAGTCCGTCGTTGATCTCCGTGAGGATCGCGTAGAGCGTCGTCGTCTTGCCGCTGCCCGTCGGCCCCGTGACGAGGAGCATGCCGTACGGCATCGCGGCGACCGTGCGCATGAAGCGCGTGTCTTCCTGCTGGAAACCGAGCGCTTCGAGCGTGAGTCCTCCCGACGCCTGCGACAGCTGATAGCGATCCAGAATCCGCAGCACCGCGTCTTCGCCGAACTGGTTCGGCATGATCGACACGCGAAAATCAATCTCACGGCCCGCATAGACGGCCTTGAAACGGCCGTCCTGCGGCACGCGGCGCTCGGCAATGTCGAGTTCGGAAATGACTTTCACGCGCGACAGCACCTGATCCGCGACGTCGCGCCCTTCGACGCGCCCCACCACCGTCAGCACGCCGTCGACACGGCATTTGATCATCAGCCCATGCGCGCGGCATTCGAGGTGGATGTCGCTCGCCATCATTTTGAGGGCGTCGTAGATCGTCGAATTCAGCAGGCGCACAACGGCGCTGTCGTCGTTGCTGATGCCCTGCAGCGTCAGCGCCAGCGACGCGGGATCAGCGGCATGCTGGGTGGTCTGGTCGAACGCTAGCGAGTCCATCGCGCGCACGTCCTTCTCGCGCACCGCCAGCCACGCGGTGATGTCGCCGATACTCGCGAGCGCCCAGCGATACGGCACGGCAGGCCGCGCGCGCATGCGTTGCTCGATACTGCCGCGCGTGCGCCGGTCGAGCGGATCGGCGATCACGAACAACAGGCCGCGTCCCGCCGCGGAATCTTCGGTATCGCGAAAGCATATGCACAGCCGGGTCGTCGCCTCGACGAACGGTACGACGTCGAAATCCGGTTGCAGCGCGTTCAGCGCATGCATCGTGATCGGCTGCATGTGACATTGCACGGCGAGTTGCGCGAGCACTTCGTCGGGGCTGACGGGCATTTGCGTAAGCAGATCTTCGAGCGCGCGCAGGCCCGATCCATGACGCTCGGCGAGAGTGCGCAGCGCATCGCGCAGATCGACGCCGCCCGTTCCGCCGATGCCGTTCGCCATGCTCGCCGTGTCCATGACATCCTCGCCTGCTATTGAACGCTCGATGCGATTTCGAAGATCGGCATGTACATCAGCACGACAATGCCGCCGATCACGATGCCAATGAAGATCATCATCGCAGGCTCGATCAGCCGTGAGATCAGATCGATTGCGCGCGCCACCTGTGATTCCTGAAACGCCGCTATCCGGTCGAGCACGGGCCCGAGACCGCCCGTTTTCTCCGCGACGGTCAATAGCCGGTACGTGATCGCATCAGCCAGCGACGCCTGCTGGAACGCGTCCGAAATCTTTGCGCCGTTGCGCACCTGATCGAGCGCACGCGCAAGCGATGCCTGATCGGAACGACCCACGAGCCCACGCGCAAGATCGAACGCACGGATGGCCGGGATGCCGCCGTCGACCAGCATCGCCGTGGTGCGGAAGAACTGCGATTGACGGAACACCCGAAAGTATTCGCCGATGCCCGGCAACGCGAGCATGCGGTCGGCAATCCAGTCGCGCGCGGAAGGGCGGCGCAGCACGATCGACGCAGCGAACGCGAGCACGGCGAAGGCGATTGCGAGTTCCTTGCCATGCGCGTGAACCATGCTGCCCCACGCGATCAGCAGTTGAGAAAGAAGCGGTAGTTCGCGCCCGCTATGTTCGAGCAGCGTCGCGAAGCGCGGGACGACGAAGCCCAACAGAAAGAGCACGACTACCGCGCCAACCACCAGTAGCACCGTCGGATAGATCGCCGCGGACACGACCCGCCCCCGCAGTTCATGCAGCATCGCGCTGTTGCGCGAATAGCGCGTGAGACTGTCTGCGAGACCGCCCGTCTGCTCGCTCGCTTTCACGCAGGCGACGAGCACGGCGGGGAAAACGTCGCTGGCCTGTTCGAGCGCCGCCGACAACGACTGGCCTTCTTCGAGCCGCCGCAACAGCCCGCGATACACGGCGGCGGAGCGTTCGCGGCGCTCGTTGCTCGCGAGCGTGCGCAACGCATCGACCACGCCGACGCCCGCCGAGAGCAGCGCCGCGAGTTCGCGCGCGAAGAGTTCGACATTGAACTTGCCGCGCGCGAGCGCGGGTGTGCGCAGACGCAAACGCGCGCTGCCGCGCTCGCCGCGCACCGATACGACACGCAGCCCGCGCGCGCGAGCGAGAGACGCGGCCGCTGCCGTCGAATCGCTCTCGACGCGCACTGTCTGCACCGCCCCGTTCGTATCGAAGACCCGCAGCACATACTTCACGTCGCTTCTCCTCGCACCGTTCACCAGGACGACACGGTCGCGTTCTCGCCCGAGCCGCCTGGCTGACCGCCCTTGCCGTACGAATACAGGTCGTAGTCGCCATGCTCGCCGGGAGACCGGTACTGATAGGGGCGATCCCACGGGTCAGGCGGCACGGCCTTCTGCAGATAGGGACCGCTCCAGTGCGGCGCGTCCTGCGGCTTTGTCATCAGCGCCTGCAGGCCCTCTTCCGTAGTCGGGTATGCGCCGACATCGAGCCTGTATTGATCAAGCGCCTTGCCGAGCGATTCGATCTGCGCGCGCGCGATCTTCGTGTTCGACTTGCCGATCTGCTCGAAATAGCGCGGAGCGACGAGACCCGCCAGCAATCCGATGATGACCATGACCACCAGCAGTTCGAGCAGCGTGAAGCCTCGCTCGCGCGCAGCTTGCCGTGCATGCGTATCGATGCGTCTGCCGCATGTGGACGTGAACAGAATGTCGCTCACGGTGTGGTCCTCCCTGTGGAATGCCGCGCGTGTCGCGCAGGCCGCACGCCTGTGTGAATTGTTGTTCAGGCCCGCACGCGCGCGAAGTAGGGAGACTCGTGCAAACAGATGGGTAAAGACCCTCCCGTTCTTTACCGTTCAAACGAAGTAGTTCAACCCATTGCCCGTGTCTTCGGGCAGCGCGAGCACGCCGAGATCGAGCGCCGCATGCACGAGTCCCGCCGCATTCGATACGCCGAGCTTGCGCATCAGGCTGGCGCGATGTTTCTCGATGGTTTTGGGACTCAGGCGCAACTGCTCGCCCACTTCGCGATTGGTGCAGCCCTCGGCAACGAGACGCAGCACGACGCGCTCGCGGCAGGTCAGCGCGCTCCACATCTGCGCATGCTGCCCGTTCGGAGGCTGGCCGCGCGGCTCGCCCTGTCGCGCGCCATATTCGTCGAGCGTCGCGTTGCGCTGGCCGAGCATGACCAGACGCATCGCCTCGACAAGCTCGTCGAACGCCGCGTCCTTGAGCACATAGCCATCGACACCTGCCGCCAGCGCCTCGCGCATATGCATATCGCTCGCGTGGATGGTCAGCGCGATGATCCTGATCTGCGGCGCTTGCCGCTTGATGTGCGCGATCGCTTCGACGCCGCTTCTGCCGGGCATCGACAGGTCCATCAGGATCAGGTCGGGCATCAGCGTCACGGCGAGGCTGCACGCCTCGACGCCGTCGCCCGCCTCGCCCGCGACGCTGTAGTGCTGCAACGCGCGGACCATCGAGCACAGCCCCCCGCGCAGCAGCGGCTGGTCTTCGGCGATCAGCACCCGGTGGATCTTCTCCACGTTGACACCTCCGCGCGGTGCGTTCACGAACCGTTGCGGGCGACGATCTCGTGATAGGCGCTCAACAGTTCGTCGGGAGTCGCGAGACCATCCAGGCGCAGCCACGGCTTGCCCGGCGCGGCGCGGAAGAACGCGACGGCCGTGTGGTTCATCTTGTCGCCGCGATAGACGTTGAACGCGCGCTGCGCGGCGACGCTCGCTTCCACCGTGCCCGTGTAGTATTGCCACTCCGGGCCCGCACCGAAGCGCTCAGCGTAGGCCTTGAGGCGCGCGGGCGTGTCCTCTTCGGGATCGATCGAGATCGACACCATATGCACGTTGTCGCGCTCGCTGCCGAGTTCCTCCTGCAATTGCTCGAAGGTCTGACTGACCATCGGGCAGATCGTCGTGCATGACGTGTAGATGAACGTCAACACCACGGGGCGGCCGTCGTTCAGTTCGTCGACGAGCGAAACGGACTCGCCGTCGTCGCGCACCAGCGTGATGGGCGGCAACGCGTAGTCCACCGTGGTGCGTGTCGTGCCTGGCGCCATGTCGTGATGATGCGTGTGCATCTCGTGCTCGCCGGACATGGAGTGAAGCTTGTCTTTCGACTGTTCGTCGTGCGGGGGCATGGCGTCCGCGGGCGCGGCCGTGTCATGCGCGGCGGGCATCGGCATGTTGTCCATCGGCATGTCGGCCGGCATCGCGTGGGCATCGTGCGCGGGCGCCTCTTCCGTCGCGACGTCTTTTTCTTCCGTGGCTTTCGCTGCTGCCTGCGCTGCTGCCGCTTCCTTCATCACGCGCTGCTTTGCCGTCATGCCTTGCAGCTCGGCACTGGTCGGCGCGTTGTCTTGTGCTGCCTTTGCAGCCGTCTCCGCGATCGGGTCATCGCTTTTTGCCTCGTCCATGTTCATCGAGGCGTCGTGATGTTGCGCCGCCATCGCCGCATCGGCTGCGGGCGCCTGTTCGTCCTCGGCGCTCAACGCGGGTAGCGCCGTGAATCCCGCGCCCGTCAGAATGAGCGCTCCGATTACGAGCCTGTGGGTGTTCATCGCGACCTCCTCTTCATGAAGCAACGGGCTGCGAACCAGGGCACGGCGCGCAATTCGCCCTTGCTCGACCAGTCTCGTCAATCGTCTGTGGGACGTCATTGGATGAAGCTCCCCAAAGCACAGTAGGGGAGTTCCACCTGCGTAATACCCCGCGCCAGACGGTACGGGTGTTCCCCGTGCGAAACGCAGCACGTGCCCCGTTGCCGTGCGCGCGGCGCGCGGCCTACAATCCCACAGCGGCTTCAGAGTTTTTCGGGTCAACCAGACGGGAGCGCCCATGCATGCCACTACGTCGCCTGAACCGCCCGTCAAGCTGCGCGATCTGATCGACGCGATGCGCAAGCTGGGCAACGCCATGCGCGACACGCAGCAGACGGCGCACATCAGCGACGCGCGCGGCGCCGCGCTCGCCTTGACGACCGCCGAAGGCGCGATCGTCAGCACGAATCGCAGCGCCGCCGCGCTGCTCGGTTATGCGAGTGCCGATCTCGCCGGCAAGCCTCTCGCGGACCTCGCGCATGAAGAAGATCACGCGGCCGTCGAACAGCAACTGCACGACACCGCAGACCATGTGTTCCACACGTTCGACGTCACGCTCACGGGCCGAACCGGCCATCGAATGCCATTGCATGTGTACCAGCAGGCTTTTGCACCGAGCCACGGCGGCGCACTGCTCCGGCTGATGTTGCTCGCCGAGCCGCTCGCGTCGCTGGGAAGGAAGAAGTCCCAAAGCGCCCAGCCACCTGCGGACGACGCGCGCAAACCAACAACCTGGCTCATGATGGGCCAGCAGCGTGAACGCGAGCGTCTCGCCGCCGAGCTTCACGACGGCATGGGTCAGGCGCTGACGTTGATCAAGCTGATGGTGGAAGACGCGCGCATGCGCTTGCGGCGCGGCCAGGCCGACGACGCCGCGCAACTGCTCGATGCAACCGTCCTGCAGATACGCGACACGATCGGTGAAATGCGGCAGATATGCGGAGAGCTGAGGCCGCTCGCGCTGGAACGCCTCGGCCTGCCCGCCGCGTTGGGCGCGCTCTGCCGGCGCGTCGGGCAAAGCATCGAAACGCTGCGCGTGATGTTTTCATGCGGCATCGAAGACGGCGAAATCCCCGATCATCTGAAGGCGGATATCTTTCGCGTGGTGCAGGAAGCGCTCAATAACATCGTCAAGCATGCTGCTGCTTCGGAGATTCGCGTCGAGTTGCAGCGCAATGCATCGCATCTGCTGCTGACCATACGCGACAATGGAACTGGCTACGAGGGACACCCACTTCGCACGGACGACGCCCGCTCGAACGGCCTGGGTCTGACGGGCATGCAGCATCGCGTCGAAACGCAAGGCGGCACGTTCGCCGTGAGTGCAATCCCGGACGACGGCACCGAAGTCTCGGCATGCTGGCCTCTGTAGCGCCTCGCATGTCATGCCGCGCGGCGCGCACGCATGTCCTGGCTAGGCCGCCGTCGTGCCGCTCATGCGCGGCAACGCGGCGTTCTCCGCTTCGCCCGCCGCGCCGTCCACCTGCGCGCCGGCAACGGGCAAACGATACAGCCCGTCGTCCGTCTCAGGCTCCGCGCATTTCGACGCGAGTGAAGTCAGCAGGCCCATGCTGATCGCAGCAAGCACGAGTTCCGTCACGTTCTCGATCGCAAGCTTGTGCATCACGCTCGCGCGATACTTCTCGATCGTTTTCGGACTCAGGTTCAGATACTGGCCCACTTGCCGGTTCGTCCGCCCTTCCGCAATCAGCTTCAACACGCTGCGTTCGCGGGCCGTCAACAGGTCCCATGCTTTCTTCGGCGCGGCGATCTCGCGCCCCGTCACGAACGAATCGACCATGAAGCCATAGACGTCCGCGCTCAGATGCTTCTTGCCCTGCATGACAGTGCGCATCGCGAAGAGCAGTTCGTCGAACGAGACATCCTTCAGCACGTAACCGTCGACACCCGCACGCAACGCCTCGCGCACATATTCCTCGCTCTGATGCACGGTCAACGCGATGATATGCACGAGCGGCGAGCGACGCTTGATTGCCGCCGTCGCGTCGATGCCGTTCATGCCGCGCATCGACAGATCCATGAGGATCAGGTCAGGTGCCAGCGACATGGCGAGCTGACACGCTTCCTTCCCGTCACGCGCCTCGCCCACGACTTCATATTCGCTTTGCGCCGACAGCATCGAGCGCAACCCGTTGCGCAGCAGGTCGTGGTCCTCTGCGATGATCACGCGATGTTTGATGTTCACGGTCGGCTCCTCGTGTCGTGTAAGTGTGCGTGCCATAACATGGCGAGCACAAAATTCTTCTTCTTTCGATTGTTACTTTCTTGAACATTACGTATATATTTCGTTATGCTAACGCATGGCGGCAAAACCCTACCAGGCCTGCGTCCGGCTCAGAAGGAGCAAGGAGCTTGCCATCCTCGCGGAACCTGTAGGCATGCCCGACCACTTAAAAACTGTCAAAGATCGGTAATTTTTGCGCGCAAAAATGTTTCATTCCTGATCGGTTTCTTTCCGTTTCACGCGCCCGTAATATTTCGAAAAAAGTCCCTTTCAACAGCGAGAGGCACGTTATCCGGCAGTTTTCACCCACGCGGCATGCTCCGCTTTGCGTTTCCTTCTTTGCGCGTGCCTGCGCGCCAAAACACCCGACGAATTCGCTCTTGCCGCAACCGCCTCACCTGTAACGTTTCTGTACAGTGGGTGAAAGCCCTCCGCATCCGCCTCAGAAAAAGGGGAGATCGCCCCATTGCCGCCTTCTGGACCGCGCACCACAATCAGAGCACGAGCGGAGATCCATCATGCGCGTGCATGCAGCGACACGACCGGCACCTACAGCCTCCGCGCCATCCGTTCTGTCGGCCGTCGTGCTCGGTCTGGTTCTGGCGCAGTCCGCACACGCCGATATTTTCGGCAAGGTCGACAGCAGCGGCGCAATCGTGCTGACCGATATGCCGGGCAAGACGGGCATGTCGCTGATCGTCGCGTCGCCGCCGTCACCAGCCCGCGCGAAACAGCCTGTGCAATCGACGCATGCCGACGCCGCGCAATTCGAACCCGTGATCGTCGAGGCCAGCGAAACCTTCCATTTGCAGCCGGAACTCCTGCGCGCGGTCATCGACGTCGAATCGCGCTACAACCCCAACGCCGTCTCCGAAAAAGGGGCACTGGGCCTCATGCAGCTGATGCCGGACACGGCGCGCCGCTTCTCCGATGGCGACATGTTCAATCCGCGCGACAACGTGCTTGCGGGCGCCCGCTATCTGCGCTTTTTGCTCGATCTCTTCAAGGACGATATGGAACTGGCGCTCGCCGCGTACAACGCCGGCGAGAATGCCGTGATACGCGCGGGCTACAGGATTCCGTCGTTTCCCGAAACACGTTCGTATGTGCCGCGCGTGCTCGATAAATACCGGCGGTTGCTGCCTGCGAGCAGTTGAGTTGATCACTTCGAATAGCGAGCATTCAGCGCCTCGCGCTACGGCACGATCCAGTCGCTGTCCGCGACCACGCGCAGTCTGTCCGGCTCTGCGAAGCGCACGATGTACCCGCCCTTCGATGCATAACGCTGGCCCGGTGCGAGCGTGAGGCGCGGATAGTAGCCGGTGAGAATGCGATGTTCGAGCATGTCGTCGATACGTTCGACGAGGTAGTCGCGCACGAAGGCATCGACCATATGGCTGAGCGTTTCGGCGAGCAGCCCGCACGCCAGATAGGTATCGGCCTGCACACGCTCGTCGACGACGGGAATATGCCGTATCGCGAACCATCCAAACGCATAGTCGACACGCACGCGACGGCCTTGCGGCAGATCGACGGGATACGCAAGCCGGGCGTTGTCACGCCAGTGCGCTGGCAGCGGTACGCGGTCGAGCCCGCCCATCAGCCCGGACACATACACGGCCACCGAGGCAGCCGGCGCGTCGCCGAGCGCGGCGATGTCGGGCGGCCTGAGCCACAGCACGAGCACATCTGCGTGCGACGCGCCTCGCAGCGCCGCCGCGACACGCGCGTTCGCGGGCATCGCGTGATTCTCGACGGCGATGCCCTGCTTCTTCAAATCTGCGGCAAGCGCCTGCGCCGCGGCCTCGCCGCTATCGCCCGCCCGATAAACCTGCAGCACTGTCTTGACCGGTCGAGCCGAAACGGATCTGGCGGACTCGCGTATTCGTTTCGCGATCAGTTCCGCTTCGAGCAGCACGCCACGCGAGAAATACATCGAGTAAAAGTCGTGCTCGCTTTCGACGGGCACCTCCACGTTCGGAAACAGACACGGCACCTGTTCTCGCTCGCAGAAATCGTGGACAGGTGCCCAGTTCCTGCCGCCGAGTCCCGACAGCACGGCGAACACCGGCTGCTTCGCAAGATACTGCTGCAACTGCGCCTGCCACGTCTCCGGCGGGCCGTGGAGTTCCCATACATGCAGTTCCCAGCGCCTGTTGACCATGAACATCATCTTGCGCGACGAGCGCAACGCGGGCGTCGCGCCCAACGGCGAAGCGTTCTTGTCGGCAAAGTAATGTTCGATCACATCGAGCATGCCGCGCCGCTTCACGGGGTCGGCGTCGGGCGTGAGGATCGTTGCGAAGTGCAGCACGGTGTCGGTGACGCCGAGCGCCCTGCGCCTGTCGAGCGTCTTCAGATAGCCGATGAGCGCATGCATGTCCGCGTCGCTCAGATCGAATTGCGGCATCAGGTAGCCGAGCGGCTTGCCTTCGGAATCGATGCCTTCGCGGATCGCGCGTGCGAGCGTCGCTTCCGTGTATGGTTCGCGACTGGTGCGCATGCCGTCGATGAACGGCACCGTCAATTCATCCGGGTTTTTCGCGGGCGGATGAAACAGATACTGCGCGGCAATGGGCGGAATGACCGTGTTGCCTTCCTTCGCGCCAAGCCCGCTGCGTCGATGGCAATTCATGCAGGCGGCCGTTGCGCCTCGCATCGCAAGTTGCCCCTGATGCGTCGCTTCGACGGGGCGGCCGTCGCCGGCGATGCCGTCGCGAAAGATCGCTTCGCCAACGTCGACGGGCGGCGCTCCGAGCGCGTGATGCGCGGACACCAGCAACGCGGCGGCCAACGCGCTCGCAAAGAGCAGCCGCCGTGGAAACGCAGTGGCCATTGCGACGAGGCCGGGCATGATCGTTACTGCGCCGGACCAAATGCGGAACGCGGCGCCTGCATACCACCCGCGCCGACTGCCACCGATGCGCGCCGCCCCGGCACCATCGGCCTGACGAACATCGCGTCGTCGAGCGGCGGATTCAGCGACACCCGCTCGAGCACGAGCCGGTCCTTCTTCGCCGCGCCCGCCACGCCGCTTTCGATCGCGAACGGCACCTGCACGCCGTCGACCTCGCGATAGTCGCGATACGTCACCTCGATCTTCACAGGCGCGCCCGACAGACCCGGCGCCTCGCGATCGTATCTAACGTCGAGAAACGACGCGGCGTCGACCCATACATGACGATGCGCGCCCGACGGCAGCGTGACGGCAAGCCGGTAAGCGTCCTTTCCTTCGATGGCATCCATGCCGTCGAGCGATACGGCAATGCCCTTCGCCGCGTGATCGAGCAGCGGGCCGTCGATCACCTGTTCGTCGCGCGCATAACGGACTTCTGCGGGCGTGTAGGGCTGCACATCAGGCGCGCCGCCCGACGAAGGCCGAATCTTCCAACCTTCCTTGCCGTCGAACACGCGCACGATCCGCTGGTTCATCGCCGTGATCTCGAAGCGCGTGCTGTTGGGCCGCCGCAGCGCCAGCACGAACGGCGCATTCGGCGTCGGCGCGTTCGCGCTTTCGACATGCCCCATCCAGATCATCGTGCGGACCTTGCGCCACGCGTCCACGCCGCCGCGCGCGGCCTCGTTCTTCGCGATGATCTCGTCGACTGTAAGCGGCTGCCCGGCGGCGGGCATCTGCGCCCATGCGAGCGCGGACACACAGCCCGCCAGCAGCCATGAGGCGATGCGTTTCATGATCGTGACCTCATCGACGTGGCGTCATTTCGCGGCGACCCTGGCGGGCGCGGATTGCGGTTGCGCGGGCAATTGCGGCTTCGCGAAGAGCGCGTCGTCGGCGGGCTGGTTCACGGTGACATGCTGGATCGTCATCTGATGCTTCTGCTTCACACCCGTCACCTGTGTCTCGAGCAGATGCGGCACCATCAATCCGCCCTCGCGCCGGTAATCGCGGTAGTAGACGGAAACGACATGCATGCGTCCATCGAGCTTGCGCGGATCGCCTTCGACCTTGACTTCGAGAAAGCTCGACGCGTCGATCCACACATGCCGTTGTGCGTGATCTTTGGTGGTCAGCAGGAGTTTGTAGGCGCGATGCCCGTCGATCGTCTCCATACCCTGCAACGCGACCTGACTGCCCTTGGCAGCATAGTCGACCAGCGGCCCGTCGAGATCGGCCGTTTCCGCCGCCGATTTCGCCTCGGCAGGCGTATAAGGCTCTGCGACGTTGCGGCCAAGGAATGGACGCACCTTCCACCCCTGGCTGCCGTCGTAGACCTGGAAGGCGATCTGGTTGTCGAAGGTCAGTTCGAAGCGGCTCTTGTGCGGCCGCTTCATCGTCATGACGTACGGCAGTTTGACGGGCTTCGTGCCACCCACGTCGATCTGTCCGCTCAACGTCATCGTGTTGACGGCACGCCATGCCTGCAATCCGCCACGCGCGGCCACGTTGCGCTCGACCACCTGCGCCGCGCTCATCCCGCCGCCGCCCGCTGCCAGCGTGGCGTGCGCAGCGAAGCTCGCGGCCACTACGCCCGTCATCGAAGCAATTATCCGAAAGCCCCGGTTCATGTCGATCTCCTCAATGTCGTGCCGCGCACACGCCTTATTGAACGACCAGCCCATCGATATGGAACGAGCCGATCAGTACGTTGACGCGATCCCCCGCCTTCACCAGATTGCCCTTGTTGGAAAACACCATCCAGTACTGCTGGCCGACCTCGAGCGCGCCCGTCTGCCGCAACTGGCCGATGTTGTCCATCACGGGCACTTCGAGCAGCACATGATTGGCTTCGCCGTACAGATAAGGCGTCGTGCTCTTGTCGCCGAGCAGCTTGGCGAGCGCCGGGTCCGTCACGCGGTAACTGAAGCGCAGCAGATTGCCCGACGCGGTGCGGCGCACGCTCAGGTTGTCGACGCCCCGCATTGACTGATAAAAAGTGCGCGCGTGCGCGGGCAGCTTCATCGGCTCATAGCGCGACGCGTGCGGCGCACTGCCATGCACTGCCGCCGGCTGTGCCTGCTGCGCCGCTGCCGGTATCGCCGGCAATGCGGCACAGCAAATCCACGTCGCCGCTGTGACTACGCGTCTCATTGCACCGCTCCCGTCGAAGGCGCATTGGCCTGCGGACCTGCCGTGCCCGTCGCCCCACTGCCCAGCACCTGATTGAGCAGATCGAGCAGCGCGCCCGGCGCGAACGGCAGGTTGCCGCCTGCGAACAGTCCCGTGCGTGGCAACTCCACCGCGCCGATGTCGTAGCTGCCGCTCTGCGGACGCTGCGTGCCGAAGAAGTCGTGATTCGGTGCGCCCGTGTTCGTGCCCGCATTGACGGCAGGGGAACCCGTCTTGATCGAGTAGTTACCGAGCGGCACACCATAGTTCGTGCTGCCCGAACTCACCGTCATGTTGAACAGCGACAGCGGTCCGTACGACATGTTGATCCACTGGTTGCCTTCATCCGGCGTCGCCGACGGCAGCAGACCGAACAGCGGATTAGGTAGCACGGTATCTGCAATGCCGGGCGGCACCGCGAAGCCGTTGCCGCCGCCTTCGGGCGGCACGCGCGCGCCGTTGCAGTACTGGCTCACCACATTCGGATTCGCCGAGCTGTTGTGCGCGTTCGGATAGTCACCCGCATCCGTGATGATCGAATACTGCGGCGCGAGCCTCATGCCCGACGAGTGATCCGAAGGCTTCGTATCGCCATAGGCACCGAGATCCCAGTACACGGCCTTCGGATCGCAGTAGCCCGTCTGATGACCCGCCTGGTTCAACGTCGGATTCAGCGCGACGGTGTTCTGCAATCCCGGGATGTTCGGGTTCAGCCCGCCCACGGTGATATAGAACGTGCGGTTCTGCCAGAACACGTCGTTCCTCAGCACGGGGAACGAGTAGTGGCTGCAGTCCTCGCCTGCAGGACAGCCCGCGCCGCCCGCCGTGAACGCCGACAGGAAATTCTGCGTATGCTTCGCGGTTTCGAGGCCGGAAGGCTGCATCGTCGACGTCGTGATCGGGCTGCACGTCGTTTCCGAGCCGACCGTCGTGCAGTTCGGCGGACCGACGTTGGCCTGCGCGGCGAGCGCCGTGTTGAACAGCACGCCCGCCGATGCCGTGGAGTCGTTCGAGACCACCGTGTTGTTGATGAAGTTCACGCGCACGGCATCCTGCACCGACACGCCGCCGCCCGACCAGCCCGCCACGTTGTTCGCGATGATGTTGTTGATCACGCTCACCTCGTACCAGCGGTTACGGTTGCGCGGGCTGCGCTGCACGTCCGTGCCATTGATGTTCTGCAGACGCAGGCCGCCGCCCTTGCCGCTTTCGGCCGTATTGCCGACGATCAGGTTGCCGTCGATCACGAGA
Organism: Paraburkholderia steynii; assembly: GCF_900100565.1. Classification (NCBI taxonomy): domain Bacteria; kingdom Pseudomonadati; phylum Pseudomonadota; class Betaproteobacteria; order Burkholderiales; family Burkholderiaceae; genus Paraburkholderia; species Paraburkholderia steynii. The sequence continues at coordinate 179,478 of NZ_FNDI01000009.1, forward strand.
CCCGGCCCGACGCCATCGGAGAGCTGCGGCGCGCAGTCGATATCGGTCGGCGAGTTCTCGCAGAACGTGCCGTCGGGCGGAACGCCCTGGGCGATCAGCCCGCCACCGTAGGTTGGCAGCGTCGGGTTGTTGCTCTGGTTGAACAGGATCCAGTTGTGCGACAGATCGCCGTTGTAGCTGAAGCCGAAGTGCGCGACGCCGCCGCCGTCGCCGCTGCTCATGTTGCCGCAGACCCAGTTGTAGTTGAAGTGATAGTTGTCCGCACCCGAGCAGAAGGTCACACCCGCTGCCGAAGAAGGCGTCGTCGAGTTGATCTCGTCGCCGTACGAAGCATTCGACGTCACCGAGTTGTGGTGGACGTTGACATGCGTGTTGTACGCAAACGGCTCCTGCGTGAAGCCATCGTTGGCGATCGTGCCGTCGGGCACTTCGACCTGGCCGATCGTGATCCCGCCTGTCAGCGTGCCTGCATTGCTGAACACACGGTTGTTCGATACCTCCGTGTAGTGATTCCAGCCGTGCAGGAAGATGCCGCCGCCGCCCTGCGAGCTGTTTGTGAACGTGATGCCGTCGACACGCGACGGGTTGCACAGGAAGTTGCTCGAATAGGTGTTGCAGTCCGTGTTGCTGGCCGTCAGCGGCGTACAGATACCGTTGGCCGTGCAGTTCGGATCGGGCTGCAGCACGCCCCCCACCCGCACGTCGCGCACACCCTTGGCGAGCACCGTGATGCCCGCGCCTTCGTACGCGCCCATCAGCGTCGGCTCCATCAGCAGCTCGCCGAGATTGCCGTTGAGGGTGCTGTCCCAGCCGAACGTCGGCTCGAGCGGAATCGGGTCCACCTTGCGTTGCATCGCGGTAGAACACGCGTATGTTCCCGACGGGTCGTACGGATTGCCCGACGAAATCGCACCGCCGTTGAGCGCGAGGCCGAACAGGCAATCGATCTGCCTGCGCCACGGGTCGACCTTGCCGGACGGATGCGTGTTGGCGTTCACGACGACAGCGGGCGCACCCACACCCTGCAGGCGCACGGGCTTCCACATCAGCAGCATCTCGTTGTAAGTGCCCGGACCGACGATGATCAGATCGCCCGGCGTCGCCTTGTCGATGGCCGTCTGGATCGCGCTGCTCGTCCCGTTCTCGCCGCCGACATAGGCGGGCGCCTTGCCGCCGATCGTCACCGTCACGGTATCGATCGACTTCTTGCCGTTGCCCGACGTGATGACGAGTTCGCCGCAGCGCGTCTGTGTATTGACGCCGCGCTGCTGGATCGTGCAGCTCGACTGGTTCGCGGAGAGCGTCGGCACGGTGACGTTGATCTGTGTATCCGACCACGAGTTCACGTGCGCATTCACGCCGCCAACTGTCACCGTCCCGGTGCCCTGCGACGCGCCGAAACCATAGTGCCGGGAGACGAACTTCTGGTTATAGGGCGCCGTGGTCGCAGCGGGACCGCCGTAGGCATGATTCGGCACTTGCTGGTCGCCCAGCGCCTTGATGGTCAGCGTATGGCCAGCCTGGCTCACCCACGGACCCGCGCCGCCGTTGCTCGTGTCGCCCGTCACCGACGAGATCGCGGGCGTCGCGTCCGGATACGCGCAATCGGGCGGGTTGTAGCCATCTGCGAATGCGGACACGGGCACGACAGGCGTATCCATGTACTGCGTCTGCCCCGGCATGAACGGAATCTCATAGCAGAACTGGCTGTACGCGGGGTTGAACAGCGGATCGCGGATCGTCTGCCCCGGATGCGCGGGGTCGGGCATGTCGGGATCGTTCATGCAGGCGACCATCATCGTCGGCGCATAGCCCGTCGGGTTCGGCGGGTTCACTTCCCACGTCGAATAGTTCATCCCGTTGAAGATGCCCCACTGGTCCGAATAGACGCGGCTCACTTCGTTGCCCGCGAAATCCTTCAGCGAAACGGGCACGTTCGGCACCGCGAACTTCTCGCCGAACTGCGGCGAGTACGGATCGAACTCCGACGAGAAGTCATCGAGCATGAAGCCCGTGAAGTGCGCGGCCACGTGCGTCGAACTGAACACCCAGAACTTCGCGAGCGCCGACATCTGGTTGGTCAGCACGACTTCCTTGCGGTCGCACAGGTGCCGCGAAGCGCCCGCGAACGGCGCGACTTCCTGCGAGCCCGGGAACAGGCTGATGTAGTCCGGCACCACACGCAGCGCGCCGACGCACGGCCAGAACGTCTCGACGCTGCCCGTGTCGCCTTCGTGACGCGGCGACGAGCCGAGATCCGTGGTCGGGTTCTGCGCGTTGTTGCGGTTGTACGTCGCGTTCACAGCCGCCTGGTCGGGCAGGATGAAGATGTTGCCCAATCCGCCGAACTGCTGCGTAACAGGCGCAATGTAGTTGTCGCCGATCAGGATGTTCTTGTCTTCTTCCTTCACGAGTTCATAGCCCGGCGGCACGATGATTTCGACCACATACTTGCCCGCAGGCAGCATGTACGAGCCGTCGGCGAGCTTGCTGCAGATCGTGCAGTTCGAACCCTTCGGCGTGCCCTTCTGCGGATCGCGGTCCGTCACGCTCGGGAACTGGTACATCCCGTCGTACGGCGCGGGCTGCAGCTGGTTGAACGCGTGCATGCCGTCATAGCACTTGAACTGCGAGTGCATGGGCAGCGTCCGCCTTTGCGGGTCGAGCCATTGCGAGCTGTCCTTCAGCGTAAAGAAGAACGGATCGGTGGTTTCCTGGCCCGGGCAGTTCATGTTCGGTACGCCATCCGAACGGAAACCCTGTGCCCAGTCGTCCCAGCTGCTGGTCTTCGTCGTATCGACGAGCGTGAGGCTCTGCGTGCCGTCGGCAGCCGTGCCTTCGGCGTACAGGTTGACCGTCACGTTCGGCACGTCGGGCGTCCAGCTCGTATGGATCAGCAGAGCGGGATCGTCGAACGGACGCGTCGATGCGTAAATCACTTCGCCATGAATGCCGCCGTTCTCGTTCGCCCCATACGGCGCCTTGCCGAATTCGATGAACGAGTTCTGGCCTGAGAAGCCTTGCCAGCCCATCGTCGTGACCCACGGCGGATCGATGCGGCCCGTCGACGGATTGGTGCCCGTGCGGTCATTGCAGTCCGCGTCGTTGCAGTAGATCGCGCCCGGCACACGCAACGCGCCCGGCAGATGCGCCGTCGACGATTCCAGCGTGTTCGCGTAGTTCGCCGCGATCGACGAGCCACCGCCGCCGGGCGTGCCGTCAGGCGGGCCGCCCGCGTCGTAGACGACATGCACGCCCGTCTGTTTGTAGCGCGTCGTGTCGGCCTCCGCGATGTACCAGTTGAAGAGCGGGAACACCTCGTTGAACGACGCGTAACCGTTCAGGTCCGTGTTGTTGAAGTTCGAATAGCTGCCGTCGCGGAAGCGGATATTGGTCGGCACGAGCGCGAGACCCGGCTCGCTGTCCTGCGACACGCCATCGCCGTTCGTATCGATGAAGCTGCGCGTGTAGAGGTTCGTGTGCCATTGCAGCACGGCCAGATCGCCGACGTTCTGCGTCTGTCCGCCTTTGAGCTGCACCGCCGTCGCGAGACCGTCGACGATCTGGTCGTTCCACTGATCGAACACCGTGATGCGGAACAGACCATCCGGCAGGCCGTTGATGCTGAACGTGCCGTCCGCGTTGCACTTCGTGAATGCGACGTCTTCGAGATCGGGATCGCCGACGCTCACATAGCATTGCGTGAAGCTCAGCGAATCGCGCGAGCCGCTGCTGTAGAGGTTCTCGTTAGGCGGACGGCTGTAGTGCAGATTCGTGACTTTGCCCGTGATCCCGTTGTTGCACGCAACGCCCTTGCATATGCCCGGCAGCCGCGCATTGATGATCTTCGGATTCGCGAAGCCGATCGTCACGTGGAAGCCCGCGGGTCCGAACTCCTGGAAGTACGAAGGCCCGCCCACCTTGATGAACGCGTCGTGCGCTTTCTGGCCGTCCAGCGTATTGGTTTGCAGCCACTCCTCGCCTTTCGCGATGCGGTCCGCCGCAGGCGTCGCGACGACGCCATAACGTCCCGGCATCAGGTTCGCGATGATCGCCTGGCCGACCAGCGGCGACAGCGTCTTGCCGTCCGACTCGAACCTCGGGCAGGTCGGAATCATGCCGACCAGTCCGTCGTTTGCCGCCTTCGTGATCGGGCACGCGTCGAGGCCGGTGTTCGGATCGATCGTGCCTTGCAGTGAATTCGACAGCGGCATGTTGAACATGTCGTAGGTCATCTGGCCAGTGGCGTCGCCCGTGCCGCCCGCGTCGTCGAAGAGCTTGATTTCGAAGCCGCCCAGACCCGGCTCGCGCGCGGTGCCGAATCCGTCCGAGCCGCCGCTCACATCGATTTCGCCATTGACGGGTGCATCGTCTTCGAACACGAACACCGAGATTTTCGCCGTCTGCAGCGGGGTCTGCTGAAGCAGCACGTTGACGGCGTGTTGCGTTGGCGCGATCGGCGCGCCGCCCATTGCGTGGCCGCAGGCGCCCGTGCCGGGCGCGAAGTCCGCGCCGCCCGGACCCGACGGACAATCCTTCGCAATGTCGAACTGCCGTTGCGGACCGTCCGGGTTATTAGGATTGACCGGCTGCGGCGCGCCCGCGCCGTTCGTGAAGGTGTTGCCGGCGTCGCCAGGAAGGATCGACAGGTAGTAGTGCTTCGTCGGATCGAGCGCGACCTGCGAGGGATCGACAGCCGTTTGCTGGGCCGAATCCGTGCGGCACACGCCGTTGCCGACGTCGCACACGGCGGGCACGTGCGTATTCGTGCCCGGATCGAACACGGTCTGCCCCGATTCGCACGACACCGTGCCGACGCATCCCGCCGCGACGACAGGCATATAGCTCGTGTGAAAGCTCGTGCCGAGGCTCGGCACGGGCAGCGGCGGACACGTCGAGGGCCGCGTCGACGAGTTCACCTGGCACGCGGGATCGATCTGGAAGGTACGGTCTTCTTCGATGATCCAGCGGTAGTCGTTGATTGCCGTACCCGTCTTCGCATCCTTCACGGCGACGGCGAGACCGCTGCCGCCCTTGAAGGTCACCGTGACAGTCGCGGCCCCGCTCGCCGTATTCTGCGAGTTTGCGGCCTTGTACTTGAACGTGACGGTTGACGTCGCGTTGCCGACGGGTGCCACGCTCGGCACGGCGTTGAACGAGCCGTCCGCGTTGAGCGTCACCGTGCCGCCCGACGCGCTGCCGACGATCGAAGCCGTCAGCGGCAGCCCCGCCGGATCGCGATCGTTGCCAAGCACGCCCGGCGCACCGATGTGCAACTGCGACGCGATGTTGCTGCTGAACGCGTCATCCGACGCGACGGGCGCCCCCGACAGGCAGTTCGAGCCCGCCGAGCATGCGGCAAGCGTGACTGTCGCGGTCAGCGCGGCGTTGCCGTTTGCCTGATAGGTGAAGCTGTCCGTTGTGGTGCCTGCATTCGGTACATACGTGAAGGTGCCGTTGGGATTCAGCGTGAGCGTGCCGCCCGTCGGCTGCGTCTTGATCTGCACGCCGTAGACACCCACGTCGTTGGCGATCAGCCCCTTGCCAGGGTCCGAGACCGTCAGCGTATTGCCCGCGACGAGGAAATACGAATCCGGGTTAGCCTTCGCGTTCGCGTTGCCCGCCGCGGAGGTCGGCAACGCGCCGCCGTTCACGCTGATGTAGCCCTGCATGCCGCCGTCGCGCTGGTTGTTGGTCGACAGGCTCAACTGACGGTCGAACACGGGCAACGCGAGCGCGCCCGCAGCGACCGAGTTCATCAGCACGTCGTAGGTTTTGCCGGCGGCCAGAAACACGGCGCTCTGCACGCGCGGATTGCCGGGCAGCACGTTGCCGTCCTCCGCGATCAGCGAGAAGCCGGACACGGGCGGCAGGCCCGTTTGCGCGCCGACTACGGACGGCACATGCATGCGCAAACCGGCGTTCACGAAGCGCACCAGAATCTGGCCCGTCGAGTTGGCCGTTGCAGCGGGGGCCGTGACAGGGAACGCGGAGCCATTTGCATTCGACCGGTCGAATGCGACACCGTTGATCAGGTAGTAGCGCGGGTCGTAGTTCACCGCGGGTGGATAGCAGGTTCCGTAAGTCGCCGATGCGGGATCGCCACAGCCGCCCGAGAGACCGGACCACACGCGCGTTTCGTTGAAGCCCGGCGTGGCAACCGCCGTAGCGACGGCCTGGTTCTGCACAGGGTCGATTTCGCTGAGCACCAGCGGCAGATCCGCATCGTATTTGATGCCCGGGTAAGCCTGCCCTTGCGTCGAACCGGCCGCGGGCGGCGTTGTGACGACGAGCACGCCGTACAGACCCATTGCCCCCTGGATCGACGGGTGCGTGCCCGATTCGATCAGATAGGTGCCGGGGCGCAGATTGTTCCAGGTCAGCGTGCTCGAACTGCCCGTGTTCACTTCGCTCGAGAATGACTGCACGCGCGGGCCTTGCGTCGGCGGCGTGAAGCTCGCGCCGCTACCCGTGCCGGCAATCGGCCAGGTCGTTGCCGTCTGGGTCGCGTGTACGGGGCTTGGCGACGTGGTCGCCGTGTTGCCGAGACCGCCGCCGAGCTGCCCGACGATCACGAGCGACGTCGGCACCGGCGTGGGCAGGCTGTTCGTGAGATTGATCGTCAGCGAGCCGGGTGGCGTCGTGATCACGACGGGCGACCAGTTCGAGCCCGCGGCGGAATTGGATGCCGCGCAGGTGGCGGGCGCGACGGCTGCGGCCGAGCAGTTGTAACCCCACATCGGCACGACCTGTCCATCGGGAAGTGCAATCGTCTGGGCCTTGGCCGTCAGCGTCACGCTCTGCGCGCAGACCATCGCGCTCGCCGTCATCAGCATCGACGCCACGACACCCGCCTTCACGAGGCCGGCAAGCGTCCTTTTGAAATCGCAGGATCTCATCGCGATTCTCCCCGTCTCGTTAATTGCCTTCGTTGATCGTGAACGCCTGCGGATCGACGAGCATCATCATCATCATTCCGCCTGGGAAGATGTTGTTCGTCGTAATCTCGCGCTCATTGTGCGAATGCCACATGTAGGCGAACCCGGCTTCCGATGTCGGCGAATTCGCGATCGTGCCGCTCGGCGGCGTCGTGCCCGTGAACGAGGTCGCGCGAATCGTCGCGTCGGGACCGAGGTATGGACTGCCGCCGTACCAGGGGCCGTTAGTCAGCAGACGCGCATCGGGCAAGGTCACGGGGCCGCCGCTGCCGACATTGCCGAACGGATGCGCTTCGAGTGGCTTGTTGTGATCGGCGCACCACTCGTAGTAGTTCGGCGCGTTCGCGGGCGCGGGTGGATTGCTGTTGACGGTGTAGTAGCCGTTTGCATCCGGAACGCAGACGCTGCCGTCGCCCGCCGTGTGTCCATAGACGTCCCAGTTGAGACCCCTGCCCGTCCAGTAGAAGATGCCGTCCATCGCGAGGCCGGGCGTCGTGGTCGTCGTGAAGAGCAGCGGTCCGGCGAGCTTCGTCGCGTCCGTCTTGCTCAACAGCAGATTGCCGTCGCGCGCGAGCACGCGCACGTGGTTGCCGTGCTCATGGAACGGATGCTGCCAGCGGCCCGAGCCGATTACGCGCAGCAACACGAGTTCGCCCGGATGCATGTGCGGATTGCCGTTGTAGGGCTGATGCGGATACTGCTGCGCGTAGTTCGGGTCCATGTCGTCGGGCATCGAGCGGCCATTGATCATGAAGTACGCGGGGCGGTACGGCTCGGTTTCGACGCTCATGCAACCCGTGGCCTGCGAGCACGGCTTGCTCGCTTCCTGCTCGGCCTGCGTATGGATGCGCGGGTCCATCTCCGAGAACTGGAACAGGTACTCGCGGTCGTAGCAGGCCAGCGGATGGTCGTATGCGGCAGCCGCGTTGCGAAAGTCGGGCTGGCCGTCGGGCAGCGTCGACTGAACCGCGCGACAGCCGGCGGGGACGGCGAGCGCGCCGCCCGCCGTGTTGGGCGTCGACGTGGGCAGCACGATGATCGCGCCCGCCAGGCCCATCTCAACCTGCAGGTCGCTCTGCGTGCCGCTGTAGTAGCTGTGCGTGCCCGGCGTCGACGCGATGAAGCTGTAGGTCACGCTGTTGCCGTGTGTCGCCTCGCGCGTGAGCAGCCCCGGCACGCCCGTGAGCGTCGCTGGACACGTGCCATCCGGATTCAACGCGGCGGCGCAGACCTGGAAGCCCGGAAACAGGATCGACGTATTGCCCGCCGCTTCGGGCAGGTTGTTCGTCAACGTGACGGTGACCTTGTCGCCTTGCCTGACGATCAGCGTCGGCCCCGGCACCTGCATGCTCGGGCAGTTCGCGCCCGGCATGTTGGCGGGTGAAAAGCCCGACGGCGCGGTGCGGCAGCCGTAGCCCCAAGAGTAGACGCTCGTTCCGTCAGGCTGGCTGATGCGGTTGGCCTCGGCCGACAGATCGAAATTCGTGCCCGTGATGCCCGGCGCGGCCGCGTGCGCGTTGATGCAGTAGAGCAGCGCAACGACAGCCGCGCAGAGCAGCGCGTGGAACAGCGTGAAACGTGGCGCCGAGCCACGCCGCGCGTAGCGTGTGCGTCGGAAGTTGTCGGTGATGTTGCCCACGGCTCATCTCCTAGGTGCAGGACTTCGTGGTCGGGTCCACCGAATGGCAGATGTGGACCTCGGTCATCAATCCGCCGAAGTTCTCGGCATCGTTCGACAGGTGGTCGAGGTTCGGCGTGTACAGATAGAAAATCTGGCCGGCCGAGTAGCGGGTCGTGTCGCTCGCATCGAGAATCACGTCGATCGACTCGCCGCCGCCGAGCGTGATCGAGTTGGTCAGATAGGTCATGTCGTTGCCGGCGAGATCGCGCAAGAGCCGCGCGTTGACGCCGATCACATGCATCGGAATGCCAAGCGATGCGAGCGTCTGAAACTCGCTGACGTCGAGATCCGAGATGCGCAGGAGCGCCTTGCCGCCCGCCGGGATATTGATGAGCGCGGGCAGCGGCTGCGAGAAGTGCTGCGAGCCGTCGGCAACAGGCGTCTGCATCGGACCTTGCGACACGGTGTCCGGATAGCTGCGGCCATTGAGCATGAAGTACTTGTCCTTCATGTCGGTGAACGGCTCCGGATTGAACGTCATGCCCACGAAGTGGAAATTCGGATCGAAGCCGTGAATCTGCACGGGATACTCGACGTCATAAGCCGTCGAACCGTCGCCGTCGTTGTAGGCATACAGCGTCGGCGTGTTGCTCTTGTTCTTGACGTGCAGCACGCTGTTCTGCGGCGGCACGGGCGTCGAGCAGAGAACGTCGTTGCCGCATGCCGTGCGCGGATCGCTCTGCTGCTGGATCAGCGCGTGGTACAGCGTCCCGTTCGTCACGCGGTTCTGGCGCGGACGCACGAAAATCTGGCCGACCATGCCCATCTGCAGATGCTCGGGCGGCGTGATGTGGCAGTGCCAGAAGTACGTGCCCGCATCGGGCGCAAGGTAGTAGTACGTGAAGCTCGCGCCGATATTGATCGCCACCGACGCATCCGGCACACCGTCATAGAACGCGGACGCATTCGGATAGCCGTGGAAGTGGACCGTGTGCTGCTCGAACAGGTCGGGCCGCATGATCATCCCGACGTTGGTCAACGTGAGGAAGAACTCGTCGTCTTCGTCGATGGCCATCGTCGGCGCGGGCATGTTGCCGTTCATCACGCCGACGTCCATGATCTGGCGCGGATCGACATGCCCCGTCAGCTGGCCGGGCGGCGTCGAGTCCGGATCGGGCACGAGGCCGATCGCGCCGTTGTAGTTCGGGTCAGCCGCCGTGCCGACGACATTGAACACCGACGCGAACTCCGTGCCCGGCAGGCCCTTCTTGATATCTGCCAGACCTGACAGCGGGCCGAACGCGAACAGATAGGTCTGCGTGCCGTCGCCCATGGTGGCATAGCCGTCACCACCCGAAATCTGCTGGCATTTGATCGCGCCGTTCACGACGCCCGTCGCCTGCGAGTTCGGCCCCGTGAAGGACGGGCCCGTATAGGCAGGCTCGCCCGCGCCTGCCGGCAGGGCTGACGGATGCTGTGTGGTAGTGGGTGGACATTGCACCCGGAACGATTGCGCGAACGACGGCAACGCGAACAACGACAGCAACAGCGCCGCCACGCCGCTGCGGTATGCGAGGGTACTGAACATAGGACCTCCGCTGAGGAGTCAGTCAGCGCGGGGACGCGCTGCCGTCGGACACTGCGATGACGAGTGCGGGTTCATCGTCGCAATGTCCCGTATTTGAATTTTGCAGACGAGGACCGGGCGACGGGATGGGGCACCTCCCTACACTTGCGGTAGGGTTGACCCAACAGGGACGTGAAGTAGACGCGACGCGCAGGGCGCCTGCCGCGGGTGAATGCGGGCGAGCGCGGGCGAACGCGCCACCCTGTTTTTGCCGGGACGCGCACACGACGACAGACAGACCTGGTGCGGCTGGTCGAGCATGCCGCGAGCTTTGTGTGCGAACGACCCCGCTGACCACAAAACTAAAGACTTGCCCTATGCAATCACTCACCGGGCGGCAGACTGCTTTTATGTGCTTGCCACGCCTATCCGTCTGTATCAAGATCGAATCGACTCATCCAGACCAGGCCATTCCCATGACAGACGACACCGATCCCGACAAGCTGAAAGGCCCCGGTGGCTTGACGTTGCGTCAGATCCACGAGCAGGTTCAGAAAAGCGTGGAGCGCGACCGCCAGGAACAGGCATCGCGCAACACTGTTGCCACGCAGCGCACCAGGTGGCAACGCTGGGTGCGCTATGTGTGGGGGCGCAGCGGGCGTCGCTAGCCGGCGAACTTGCTGTGCCTGTTACTCGGTCTCGTAGCGGGCCGCAGCACAGTCGCGTCGTTTGCTCGCAACGTGCAAAACAACTACGAGGGTCTAGCCGCGCGTTCCCCACTCAAGGCTACGGGATCCTCTGCTGCGTCACGTAGATCGTCGAGATCACGGCCGCGCGTCTCAGGCGTATAGAAGGTCGTCACCACGCCGATCAAACTCAGGATCGCGACGTACGTCGCAAGCGGAATCCACGCCATGACCCTGCCTTCCGCACCGCCCCAGTGCGCAGTTGCCCAGGCGATGATCGATGCGCCGATGAGCGGTGCCACACCGCCAGCGATGACGGCTGATACCTCACGGCCCACCGCGACCCCCGCGTAGCGATGTTGCGCACCGAAGAGTTCAGGAAGCAGCGCGCCTTGTGTGGCGAACATGCCCCAAACGCCGGCCAGCGCGACGCACAGCATGGCGATGCTCGCCGCCGCATTGCCCTGGCTCAGCACCCACCAGGTGGGATAGGCCAGCAGGAGTTGATACAGGGCAAAGGCACGGTAGACGGGAACGCGGCCGAACCGGTCGCTCAGCATGCCCGTCATCGGAATGATGACTGCCCCCGACACGCCGGCAAGCAGTAGCGCAATCGGGCCGATCGGCCCTTTGAGGCCCGTCGCGGTCACCATGTAACTGATGGCGAGCGACTGATAGATCGACGAACCACCGTTCTCCGCCATGCGCATGCCGATGACTTTCAGCAGCGTCGGTTTCGAATGCCGGATGAGGTGCTTCAACGGACTATCGTTGACCTGTTGACGCGCTTCGAGCTTGGCGAAGGAGGGCGACTCCTTGAGCTTCAAGCGAATCCAGATCGCCACGGCGATGATGACGACGCTCAGCAGGAACGGCACGCGCCAGAGCCAGCTTTGCGAGATGTCCTCGACACGCACCAGTGCGAAGTAGATCGCAGCCGCCATCACTGTCCCGAGCAACACGCCCATGAATGGCAACGCGGCGAAGTATCCACGACGTTTGGCAGGCGCATACTCGGCCATCAGCACGGCGGCTCCCGCCTGCTCCGCGCCCGCTCCGAGTCCCTGCAGCAATCGGCAGCCGACCAGCAGGATGGGCGCCCAGATGCCCGCGCTCGCATAGGTGGGCAGCAGGCCGATCAGCGTGCTCGCGATGCCCATCAGCAGGATTGTCGCCATCAGGACGAATTTGCGTCCATACCGGTCGCCGAGCGTACCGAAGACGATGCCGCCCACGGGCCGGATCGCAAAGCCGAGAAAGTACGCGCCAAAGCTCGCGATCAGCCCCATGGCGGGATCGCTCGACGGGAAGAACAGCGGCCCGAAGATCAGCGCCGACGCGAGGTTATACAGCGCGAAGTCGTAGTACTCGAGTGCGCTGCCTAGCGATGCGGCCCATGCGGCGCGATAGAGATCAGCGGTCGTGACCTCGTTGCGGGTAGTGCTGGCGTTGTTCGCGATGCCGCCTTCGGCGGCCGCGATGGTTGGCTGGTGCTTCATGGTGTCTCCTCCGGTTCCTGCGATTGCGTTGCGATCGGCCCGTCCTCGTCTTGGCGCGAGATGCCGGAGCTGGCTGCGTTGCCCTTCGTGTTGCCCGTCGTGTTGCCTGTTCGACCCGCGCGCCGCCCTAGCCGACCCGCGCGATCTCGTCGAGCAAGGCCGCGCTCATCACATCGATGGGCGCCGCTTTGCCTGTGTAAAGTTCGACCTGTCCGCAAAACTGATGCAGCAGCATGCGGGTGCCATCGATCACGCGGCATCCCAACGCAGCAGCATCGCGGATCAGCTTCGTGCGCACGGGAATGAAGGCCGCATCCATCACGAACAGATGCGGCGCCAGTTGCTCGTCGCGTAAGGGATTGACGTCCGGCGCGCGGAAACCCGCAGCCGTCGCGTTCACGACGCCGTCGAATGCTTGAGGATCGAAGTCGCCGAGATCGCCGCCGAAAGCGAGGCCGAAATCACGCGCGAGATCCTGCCCGCGCGACGCGGTGCGATTGAACACGGTCACGTGGCCGCCCGCGCGCTGCACGCCCCACGCAATCGCGCGTGCCGCGCCGCCCGCGCCGAGCAAAGCGATGCGCTGTCCCACAAGTGAAGTCACCTCTTCGAGCGCACGCACGGCGCCCGCGCAGTCGGTGTTGTAGCCCGTGAGATGCCCGTCGCGATTCTGGATCGTGTTGACCGCGCCGATTTCGCGCGCGGTTTCGTCGAGTGCGTCGAGGTGGGCAATGACGGCCTGCTTGTGCGGCATCGTCACGTTCAGTCCACGGATGCCGAGCGTGCGCATCGCATCGATCGCGCCCGCGGCATTCTCTACGCCGAAGCTGACGAACGTGTAGTCCACGCCGAGCGCCTGGTAGGCCGCGTTGTGTACCTTGACGTTGAACGTGAACGGCTGGCCCGCAAGCGAGCCGCACAGCGATGGAATGGAATGTGGCATGGTCGCTTTATGCTTTGGAGAGATCGAATGCGGAGATGGCCGCGTCACCATCGAGCACGCGTAGCAAGTTGTCGGTCGCGAGTTCGGCCATCGCACGCCGCGTCTCGTGTGTCGCCGAGCCGATGTGCGGAAACGGCGTGACTTTCGGATGCGTACGCAGCGGCGAATCCTGCGCGAGCGGTTCGACGGCAAACACGTCGAGAGCGGCAGCACGCAAGTGGCCACTATCGAGTGCGTCAACGAGAGCGTCCTCGCGCACGATCGCGCCACGCGAGCCGTTCACGAAGATCGCACCCGCCTTCATCGACGCAAACGCTTTTGCGTCCATCAGACCGCGTGTTTCGTCGGAAAGCGGCAGCGTCAACGCCACGATGTCCGAGCGCGCCAGTACTTCATCGAACGATGCGCGCACCGCGTGTCCGGCAAGCGATGCCGGCACCTGCACGTCGAATGGATCGTGGAACACCACGGGCATGCCAAACCCGAGCGCCGCGCGCCTCGCCACCGCCTGCCCGATGCGGCCGAAGCCCAGCACGCCTAGCGTCTTGCCATGCACGTCCCAGCCGAACAGGTCTTCGCCGATGTTGCGCGTCCATTGGCCGTCGCGCACATGGTTCGACAGTTCGACCAGACGCCGCGACGCGGCGATGATCAGCGCGAATACGGTGTCCGCCGTGGTCTCCGTCAGCACGCCAGGTGTGTGACACAGGGTGATGCCGCGTTGCTTCAGGTACGCGAGGTCGTAGTTGTCGACGCCGACTGAAATGCTCGAGATCACCTGCAGACGCGGCGAGCGTGCCAGTACTTCAGCGTCCAGTCGGTAGCTGGAACCGATCAGGCCGTGCGCGTCGTACAGCGCCTCGCGAAAGCGCGGCAGTTCATCGGCGCGTCTTGGATCGGCGACCGTCACGTCGTGCAAGGTCCGGATTCGCCCGAGCAGATCGTCTGGCATCTTGCGAAAGACCACGACGTTCCTGCGTGCTGTGCTGTTCGTTGACATGCTCGTTGTCCTCTTTCTGATGGGGCTGATGTTCAGCGCGGCAAGGTGCGAAGCGACGAAGGGCCGCCCGACAACGCGATCCTCTGCCCCGTATCGCGCAGATGCCCGCCATTGACGGCGAAGAACGCAAGCTGCTTTTCGACGTTGAACTGCACGATCAGATACTTGCTGTCCGCGGTGAACACGATGCCCTGCGCCGCCTCTCCGCCCGGCGCCTCGGAAACCTTCACGGCCTGACCGTCGCGGATCGCGAAGAGCACCACCTTGCCGCGCGCGTGGCGTCCAGGGTTATCCGGCGTCAGGTTCGAGCCATCCATTGCCTGCACGCCGATCCACTTGCCGTCGGGCGAGATCGCGACGCCCTCGGGCAGCGACGGCACCGTGATCTGCTGGACCGCGCGAAACGGTTCACGCGATACATCGATGAGCGTCACGGCATCGGCATCGCCTGCGAGCTTGCCCGCATAGGACGGCAGCCCGGCCAGCCCGACATCGCTGACGACGGCCCATTTGCCGTCGCTCGATACGTCGATCGTGTAGGGCGCGACGCCGCTCGCGAGGCGCAGACCGCTATCCGTCACGCGACCGTCGTCAACGTTCAGGACGGCCACGCCCTGCTCGTCGCGCAACGCCACCAATGCGTGCCGTCCGTCGTGCGTGAAGCTCACGCCAGAGAGCCGTTTCTGTGCAATTTTCAGCGTGTCCTGAAGCGTCACGCGGTTCCCGTCGATACCGAGCACAGCCACGCTACCGTCGACGCAGGCGACGAGCGCGAGGCGGCCGTTTCTGTCGATGGCGATGCCTTGCGGATGGCTGCCAATGTCGAGCCGGGAGACGACGGGCGGCGAAGCCTGCAGATCGACCACCTGTACGAACGAAACCATCAACAGTTTTTTGGCCGCGTAGTCGTAGCGTGTCGGCGCACCGACCAGGGCGACGTTTGCGTCCGGCGTGATCGCGACGGCCTGCGGCGGCCCCTGAATGCCGTTTTCGACCTCCACCTGCAGCTTGACCTGCGGCGGAAAGCGACTTGCGTCCAGCAGCGTCAGCGTGTCGGGTTTCGGATTGTCAGGGTAGGTATCGCGCCCTTCGACCCGCTGATATTTCCCGTCGTTGCCCGAGACGATCCAGTCGGCGCCGTACGACGTGCAGGCCATGACGGCGATCGTCAGACCGGCAAGCGCTTGCGCGCAGCGGCTCCGTTTCGCATTGGGTGAACGCATGTCGGTGTCTCCTTTATCAGGATTTGTTGTGATACTGCGTGCGCGCCAGTCTCAGACCACGCTCGTCAAGCCGCCATCGACGAACAGCGTCTGTCCGTTGACGAAATCCGAAGCCGACGAGGCCAGAAACACGGCAGCGCCGCATAGCTCTTCCACTCGGCCCCAGCGCCCCGCCGGCGTGCGCTTGCAAAGCCAGTCGGAGAAATCGGGATCGTCGACGAGCGCGCGGTTCAGATCGGTCGCGAAGTAGCCGGGTGCGAGTGCATTGGCCTGAATGCCGGAGCCGGCCCATTCCGCGCACATACCCTTGGTGAGCATGCGAATGGCGCCCTTGGTCGCCGCATAGGGCGCGATGCCCGGCCGCGCCAGTTCACCCTGCACCGAGCAGATGTTGATGATCTTCCCGCGCCCACGCGGCAACATGTGCCGCGCCACGGCTTGCGATACATGGAACGCGCCGTCCAGGTTGACGCGCATCAGGTCGTTCCAGTCGTCGGCGCTGAAGGTTTCGAGCGGTGCCCTGCGCTGGATGCCCGCGTTGTTGACGAGAATATCGATTGCGCCGACGCGCGCCTCGAATGCATCGATCGCTGCGGAAACTTCCGCGCGTTCGGTGACATCAAAAACCGCGATATCCGCGTTGAGGCCTTCGTCGCGCAGTTGAGCCGCGACGGCTGCCGCCTTCTGCTCGTTGCGATCGTTGATGACGACAGCCGCGCCCGCGCCTGCCAGTCCGCGCGCCAGCGCGAGGCCGATGCCACGCCCAGAGCCGGTGATCAGCGCACGCCTTCCGTTCAGGCTGAAGAGCTTCAATGTGTCGTTCATGTTTGCTGGCGCCCGCCAGGCGCGCCCGTGTTGTCTCCGATATCCGTAGTTCATTCCAATTGCCGCGATTGCGCCAATGATCATTCATGACGCTGTTATCATGATTCGTGATTACACGGGACGAACGGCCCGTCAGCGGGAGTGGTCATGGAACTGAAGCATCTGCGTGCATTCGTCGTACTTGCCGAGGAACTGCATTTCGGCAAAGCCGCGCAGCGGCTTTGCATCGTGCAGTCTGCGCTGAGCATGCAGATCAAGGCGCTGGAAGATGAACTCGACGTGCGGCTGCTGGAGCGCGACCGTCACAAGGTCGCATTGAGCGAAACGGGCACGCTGTTTTTGCCCGAGGCTCGCGCCACGCTGCATCAGGCACTACGCGCGGAGCAAACCGCGCGGCTGTCGGCTCGCGGGGAAATCGGCACGCTGCGGATCGCCTTCGTGTCGTCGGTGCTGCCGAAGCTCTTGCCGACGCTCATTCGCAACATGCACGAGCGCTATCCGCTCATCACACTCGAGTTGAAGGATATGCCGACGCCGGACCAGGTTGCCGCCCTTCACGACAACAAGCTCGATTTCGGCCTGATACGCCTGCCCGTTGCGGGCGCGGGACTTGAAGTTTGCGTCGTGCTCGAGGAACCCTTTGTCGTCGCGCTTCCTGACGACCATCCGCTAGCCGCCCAGGCGCTGATCCGGCCGGCGGATCTTCGGGACTATCCTTCGTTCGTGCTTGCGCGGCGTTACGCGCCGGGCTTTCACGACGAGATGCTCGTCGCCTTGAAACGCGAGGGCGCGCAACTCAATATCGCTCAGGAACTGGGGGAATTTACAACCATGCTGGCGCTCGTCGCGGCAGGTATGGGTATTGGCATGATCCCGGCCGAGGCGGCCATCGCCTTGCCGCCGAAAGTCGTAGCCCGTCCGCTCGAACTTGGCGGTTACCGGGCTGGCATCGGGCTCGCGTACACCGACCTCGATAATCCGGCCAAGCGGGCGCTTCTCGGTGTGATGCAGCAATGCTTCGGAAACGCACAGGAAAAATAATGGGCCCCGCCATTTCACACTTGCTATGAAGCTCAGTGCGCGGCCTTTCCTCCCTCACTTCCCGTCCATCTGTTCTCCCCACACTTGCTGCCCGACGACGCTGGCCATGACGCGCCAGCGGTCGCTTTCCAGAACGGTTTGAGCGTCGATACGCCCGAACAGGTCCAGCAGCGGTGCGACGAGACCCGTCCAGCCTGTCTGGTGACTGGCACCGAGCCCCGCACCGTTGTCGCCGTGGAAATACTCGTAGAACAGGATCAGGTCACGCCAGTGCGGGTCGTCCTGGAACTTGTCCGTCCCGCCGTAGACGGGGCGGCGTCCATCCGCGTCACGCAGAAACGTACCGGTCAACCGGTTGACGATCTCTTGCGCCACCTCAAACAGCGTCATGTGCGGCCCCGAGCCTGTCGGGCATTGAACCTTGAAATCATCGCCAAAAAAGCCGTAGAGATTCATCAGCGCCCTGACGATCAGCAGATTCACCGGCATCCACACCGGACCGCGCCAGTTGGAGTTTCCGCCGAACATCCCGGTATTCGATTCAGCGGGCAGGTACTGCACCTTGTAATCCACCCCGCCGACATTCAGTACATACGGATGGTCGAGATGGTAGCGAGAGAGCGAACGAATGCCGTGCGGCCCCAGGAATTCGTTCTCGTCGAGCAGGTATCCGAGCACGCGCTCGAGTTTCCGCTTGTTCAGGATCGACAGCAGCCTGCGTTCCTTATGGCCGATGAAGCCGGCATCGGTCGGCGCCACATGGGCAATCAGCTCCGGGTAACGGCTTCGAAATTGCGCGACCATTTCCAGCAGTTTCGGACAGCGCGAGACAGTGTCGGCTTCGAAAACAGTCGACGCGCACAGCGGCAGCAACCCGACCATCGACCTCACCTTCAGACGCGTGGTCTGACCGTCCGGGAGACGCAGCAGATCATAGAAAAATCCGTCCTGCTCGTCCCACATCTCGTCGGGATGTTCGCCGCGCCGGTCCATCGCATAGGCAATCCACATGAAGTGCTGGACGAACTTGAAGGCGATCTCCTCGTATATCGGGTCGTACTCAGTCAGGATGATTGCCATCTCCAGCATGGTCTGGCAATAAAACGCCATCCACGCTGTTCCGTCCGCCTGCTCGAGGGTTCCGCCTGTCGGAAGCTGCGCGCTGCGATCGAATACGCCGATGTTGTCCAGTCCCAGAAAGCCACCGGCGAAGACATTGCGGCCCGAAGGGTCCTTACGGTTCACCCACCAGTTGAAATTGAGCATCAACCCCTGAAACGAGCGTTCAAGAAAACGCGGATCAGCGCGTCCCAGCGCTTTCTCATACTTGTAGAGCCAGAGCGTGGCGGCGGCATGCACGGGCGGATTGACGTCACTGAAGTTCCACTCGTAGGCTGGGATCTGGCCACTCGGGTGGACATACAGCGTGCGCAGCATCAGCAGTAACTGCTCTTTGGCGAAATCGAAATCGACGAGCGCCAGGGAGATCGTATGAAAGGCCAGGTCCCAGGCCGCGTACCACGGGTACTCCCACTTGTCCGGCATGGAAATCACGTCGGCATTCAACATATGGAACCACTCAGTATTGCGCACATCGCGCCGGGCGGCTTCGAGCAATGGATGACTCCCGTGCTCGCGCAGCCACAGTTCGAGATCGAAGTAGTAGTACTGTTTGCTCCACAGCATGCCCGCCAAAGCCTGACGATGCACCCGGCGCTTGTCCTCGGTCAGCGATTTTGGGGCAACGCGCTCGTAGAACTCATCCGCATCGGCAATGCGGGAATGGAAGGTGTTCTCGAAGTCGTCGAAGGGATTAAACTGCTCGACTGCCGTCATGCGCAACCGGATAGTGGCGTTGCCGCCGCCGGGTACGTCACACACGTAATGGGGCGCCGCCTTGGTTCCCGTCCTGGCGGGATTGACAGCCTCGCGCTGCCCGGCGATGACGTAGGCGTGGAACGCGTCCTTCACATAGGGTGACGCGTTCGGTTGATTCCACAGACGCTCTGCGTTGCTATCGTTTTCCGTGAAGAGCAGTTCGCTCGCGCCGTCGCAGTAAAGCCAGTACTCACCCAGCTCATGATGCGTCGCACGAATGACGCCTGGACCCGCTTCGCATAGTGATGGCCTGCGATCGTCGTGGCCCCACGACCAGGTATTGCGAAACCATAGCGTTGGCAGGACCCGAAGCCGTGCCTCTTCCCGTGCCCGGTTGTGTACGGAAATGCGCACGAAGATGTCTTCTGGACCCGCCTTCGCGTATTCGACAAACACGTCGAAATACCGGTCTTCATTAAACACGCCGGTATCGAGCAATTCGTATTCGAATTCACCCCGTGATCGTTTCCGGTTGGTCTCGACCAGATCCCGGTACGGGTATTCCCGCTGCGGATACTTGTACAGATACTTCATGTACGAGTGAGTGGGCGTGCTGTCGACGTAGAAGTAATACTCCTTCACATCCTCCCCATGATTGCCCTCGCTATTGGTCAGGCCGAAGAGGCGTTCCTTCAGAATCGGGTCACGCTCGTTCCACAGTGCAAGGGCAAAGCACAATTGCTGCCGGTCGTCGCACAGTCCGCCGAGCCCGTCCTCTCCCCATCTGTAGGCGCGTGAGCGGGCATGATCGTGAGTGAAATAGTTCCAGGCGTCGCCGTCATTGCTGTAGTCCTCGCGGACCGTCCCCCACTGCCGCTCGCTGAGATACGGCCCCCACTTCTTCCAAGGTACTTGCGCGGTACGCGCGTCGTTCAGGCGCTTCTGTTCGGCTACATCGACGAATGCAGGGCACATGGTTCGCCTCCATAACGGCGCATGGACTCGATCTCAACATGCACGAAGACGCATCATCGTGCGCGATTGAGGCAACTGCGGCATATCGGCATGCGTGGTGTTCCGCGCGTTGTGTTCTTCTTGATCGCGGAACGTTTTGGAGGTATTGCTGAATTGCTCTCGAAGCACGCGACGGTGCCGACCTGCGTCCCGTGGATACTTTCACAATGTAGGAGCCAGCACGAAGCAAGGCAACACGATGTTGAAATGCGCGCCAGACGCCTGCGCCGGTCCGCACCGCGACGCCCGATCATGACGATGCGCTATTGCGCCTCGCTGCTTCGATTGCAGGTGAAGGAACCGATAGCCCAGGCTTCCGGTTGCCCTGCCAGACCCGCCTGGCGATCGCAGGGCTGAGCAGCGTCGACGGCGGCATCATCAGGTTGACGACCTTCAGAAACGCAGTCGCCAGTGTGCTGTCGCGTGTCGCGGCCAGGTGAAGCTTGCCGATGTACCAATTGATGAAGCGCAACATCGGCGGGCGCACGCCTTTGACGTGTGGATGGCGCAGGTCGTTGCCAACCGCGATGTCCCACGGAATATCGACGATCTTCGCGGCCGCCCTGAAGAATCGCCGCGCAAGATCGTTCGAGCCCGTGCGCAGGCACTGCTGCAGCGTCAGCGCTTCCTCTGCCGCGACGGTCATGCCCTGTCCGTAGACGGGATTGAAGCTGCAGATGGCGTCACCGAAAACCAGGTAATTCTCGGGGAAGCGGGCAAGCTTCTCGTACCGCCGGCGCAGGCTGGAAGCGTAGCGGTAGCGCCGGAATTCGCCTAGCGGTTCGGCTCTTGCGACCACATCGTGAATCTCCATGGTCGGCAGTGTCGCCAGATAGGCGAGAAAGCCATCGTCGTTGTCGGGCGCGTCGTCGCCAAGAAAACCGCCGGCACTGACGATCCAGCTGTCGCCTTCCTGCGCGAGCATGACGCCGTTGCGCCAGTTCGGCGCACTACCGGCGACAACGATACCCTGCTTGCCATCGAGATCAGTCGACCGGCGCCGATAGGAACGGGTCATGTAGCTGATGCCGATCTCGACCTTCTCATTGGCGGGAGGTTGGTAGCCGAGTTCTTCAAGCCACGCCGCACTGGATGAGCCACGGCCAGTCGCATCGACGACAAGGTCCGCGTCGATGGTCTCTTCCGGCTGGCCCTCGACACACATACGCACACCCGTCACGCTCTTGCGAACGGGGTCGGTGGCAAGTCCCCGCACAGCGCAGCTTTCTAAGGTGCGCACGTTCGGCAAGCCCAGCAGCCGCCGCCGTAGATGGCCTTCGAGCACGGGACGGCTCGCAAGCAGCCCCGTCAGGTCACTCGTGCCGTTAGCAAGCCTGACGTTGCGACCAATCCAGATCACATCGTTGGCGACATCGCCGATCAAGCCGCCGCTTTGCGCGACGACTTCCATGTTGTATCCAGGGAAGAATTCCTCGAGTATCGCGCTGCCGCGTGCAAGGAGCCCATGGGTATGGCGACCCTGCGGCACGCCCTTGCGCGGCGTATCTGTTGCCGGAAACGCATCGCGTTCGAGCACGGTGACGACAGTATAGAAATCCGACAGTACCCGGGCGGCCAGAAGCCCACCCATGCCGGCGCCGATCACGATCGCATGTTCACCCAGTTTCTTCATGGCAATCCTCCGTTCAATCCATCGCAATGCGTCCAGCGACCATCGCTTGCAGGCAATGGTAGGATTGCCTCGTCCCCTGAGCGTCCCCCGGACGCCGTCATCGAGGGCCGCCTCGCCATGGCTCTGTTCAGCGTGAGAACGCTTGGATTTCCGGAGATCCGTCAGGACGGCCGGCTGTGCCATCTGGCCTTGCGCAAAGGCGTGGCGCTGCTGGTCTACCTGGCTGAAGCGAAGGGCCCCGTCGGGCGCGATGCCGTCGCTACGATGTTGTGGCCGGAGGGCGCTGAAGATGTCGTACGGGCGCGGCTGCGGCGTCTGTTGCATCGCCTCCAGATCACACTTGGCGACGACGTTCTCACCACCGACCGGACAACCATTCGATGGTCGGCAGCGATCGAATTGGAGGTGGACTCCCAACTGTTCGAGCAAGCCTGCGACCGCGGCGAGTTCGAGCGGGCGTGCCGCCATTATCCCGGCGACTTCCTCGAAGGTTTTTCGCCCGGCGACTGCCCACAGTTCGACGAATGGGCTTTTTTTCACCGGGAGGCCCTGCGGGGCCGGGCGATCCAGGCGCTGGAACGAGTGGTGCGCGACAGGAATGCGGCCGGCGACTACGCGGCCGCGGCCGCGCACGCCGGCCGTCTCGTTGAACTCGATCCGCTCAGCGAAGTGTACGGCCGGCACCTCATCCGCAACCTTCTGCTCGCCGGAGACCGGGCCAGGGCCCAGCGGCATCTCGAGGCCCTGACGCAGCGACTTCGCGACGAGTTCGATGTGGCACCCGAGCCCGAGACTCGCGCGCTGCTGGATGCCGGCGCAACCTTGCCCATCGAGACACCGCCGCCGACGCGCTACGTCAGCGGAGGCGGCGTCCATCTCGCGTTCCAGACCTACGGTGCCGGCCATATCGATGTTCTGCTGCTGCCCGGTTTCGTGTCTCACGTCGAACGGGTGTGGGAGGAGCCCCGGTGCCGGGCGTTCCTGTCCTCGCTCGCCGGGATGGGCCGTCTGATCCTGCTCGACCGTCGCGGCATCGGGCTTTCCGACCGGGTCGGGTTCAATCCCAGCGTCGAGGCGACCGCGCAGGACATCGGCACCGTGCTTGACGCCGCGTGCAGCCGCCGCGTCGTGCTGTTCGGCGCGTCCGAGGGCGGACCGGCATGCATCAAATTTGCCGTCGATCACCCCGCTCGTGTCGCTGGCCTCATTCTGTTCGCCTCGTTGGCGAAGGGGACCGCAACGCACGACTATCCCCATGCACTTCAGGCTGGTCAGTATGACTTGTGGCTACAGCAGCTGATTGCAGTCTGGGGCGGACCTGCAGGCATCGAAACATTCGCGCCGAGCCTGTCTGGCGATCCACAGGCGAGAGCATGGTGGGCGGGCTTGCTTCGGGCCGCGTCGAGCCCGGGAGCCCTCAAGGGTGTGCTCGAAGCGTTGCGCGATATGGATGTGCGGCAGCTCCTCGGCCGGGTTTCCGTGCCCACCCTGGTGCTGCATCGTCACGACGACCGCGCCGTTCGCATCGGTGCTGGCCGGCATCTCGCCAGTCACATCGCGCAGGCGCGATTCATCGAACTCGATGGCGCCGATCACTGGGCCTTTGCCGGCGATCAGCAGCCCGTCCTGGACCACATCGGGCGATTTGTCGGCAGTCTCGCCAAGTAGCTGACAGGCGTTCGATTCAGCCACCTATCCCAGTCTGGAATAACCCCTATCCCTTTCCGCCCGTTCCCGCGCCCGACCGGAATGGATACATTGCGGATCAACGCAATCGCGAGAGCACCGGACCCCCGATGCTCCAATCCATTCAAGGAAACATCATGGCGAAGCTCTTCAATCCGATCCAGGTAGGTGCATACACACTCTCACACCGCGTGGTCCTCGCGCCGATGACCCGTCTGCGCACCATTCAACCCGACGACATCCCCAGCCCGATGATGGCCGACTTCTACGGACAGCGCGCATCGGAAGGCGGCCTGGAAATCGTCGAAGCCGCGAGCGTCTCGGTGCAGGCGCGCTCGTACCTCGGCGCGGCAAGCATCTACCACGACGGGCAGATGGAAGGCTGGCGCGCCATTGCGAAAGCCGTCCACGCAAAGGGCGGACGCGTGTTCCTGCAACTGATTCACGGCGGCCGTCAAAGCCATGTCGAGATGACGGGCGGCGTCGATCCCGTGGCGCCTTCCGTCGTGCCGTTCGATGGCGTGGCGCTCACGAAAGACGGTTTCGTCCCCGCCTCGCCGCATCGGGCGCTCGGCATCGAAGAAATTCCCGCGATCGTCGAGGATTTCCGCGCCGCCGCGCAACGCGCAAAGGATGCCGGCTTCGACGGTGTCGAACTTCACGCGGCGAACGGTTATCTCGTCGACCAGTTCATCCAGGACGGCACCAACCAGCGGACGGACGCATATGGCGGCCCGATCGAAAACCGCGTGCGCTTCCTGCGCGAAACGCTCGAAGTACTGATCTCGGTGTGGGGCGCGGAGCGCGTCGGCGTACGGATTTCGCCTTCGGGCGAATGGGGCGGTATCTCCGACAGCGATCCCGAAGCGACGTTCAGCTACGTGGCACGGCTGCTCGACTCGTACAAGATCGCCTATCTGCACGTGATCGAACCGCGCGTCAAAGGCGACGACACGCTGCATCACGACCATCCCCTCGTCGCGACGAAGTATCTGCGCAAGCACTTCTCGGGTCCGATCATCGCTGCGGGTGGGTTCGATCGTGCGAGCGCCATTGCGACGGTCGAATCGGGCGATGCCGATCTCGTCGCGTTCGGCCGCCACTTCTCATCGAATCCCGATCTGCCGTATCGCCTGAAGCATGACCTGCCGCTCACGCCGTATGTGCGCGCAGCGTTCTGGGGCGGCACGGAAGCGGATTACTCGGACTTCCTCACGCATGAAGAGTCGCAAGCGTTGGAAAGTACCGAAGAGAACGCCTGAGCAACCCGCGCACGCTGACGCATTCGCACATCCCGGTTCGAAACGGATGCGTCACGCAGCCTGCGAGTTGCCACGGCCCATGAAGCGTTCGGGCGCGAACTCGGGCGCAAGGCACTCCTCGACGAAGGCAGTGAACTGACGCGCCTTGCTGCTGGCCAGCCGTCCCGTCGGATAAACAGCGGACAACGGAATGGCCGGCAGCATCCAGTCATCCATCACCGAAACGACAGCGCCCGATTTCAGTTCAGGCCAAAAGGCCCATTCCGACGCGACGGCAAGGCCCATATCCGCAAAGACGGCCGCACGAAGACCCTCTGTCGCGGAGATTCGTACGCGGCCCTGCAGCCGCACGGGCAACTCCGCCGCTTCCCTGCGAAAGGTCCAGTCTTCTCCGCCACCGTAGTCGCGCGTATAGACGACAGCGCGATGCGCGTGCAGGTCGGCGGGCGCTTGCGGCATGCCGTGCCGTTCGAAATAGGCAGGCGTCGCGAGCACGCGCCGGCGCGCGACGGCAATGCGGCGCGCCGTCATGTTCGAGTCCGCCAGTTCACCCATGCGCAACGCGAGGTCGATGCCCTCTTCGACGAGATCGATGTTGCGATCGTCGAGCACGAGTTCGAGATCGAGCTCCGGATGCTGTTCGAGGAAGGCCGGCAAGCGCGGCACGATGTGCAGCCGCGCGAAGCATACGGCCGCCGAGACTCTCAGCTTGCCCGTCAGCCCCGCTGCCGTGCCTCGCGCCGCGAGCACGGCCTCGTCCGCTTCTTCGACAGCGCGTCTCGCGCGCTGATAGAAGTTCTGACCGGCTTCCGTCGGTGTGAGCGCGCGCGTCGAGCGCAGCAGCAACTTGACGCCGAGCCATTCTTCGAGCTGTGCGACAGCTTTCGACGCGGCCGGCTGGCCGATATCGAAGTGTCGCGCCGCAGCCGAAAAAGAACCTGTATCGACGACACGGATAAAGATTTCGATCGCCGCAAGGCGGTCCATCGCGCTGACTCCCGTTCTGTGCGAAGCCGGGTGAATGTCCGGCACATCCTGCCAATATATGTCCGCTGCTCGCTCAGCTAACGTCCACCAGTTCATCCGCCCTCGACAAAAACAGCTTCAGCACAGGAGACGCATTCGATCGACTGTAGCCGATCGCGAGATCGACGGTCGGCGCCTCGCCTACCAGCGGACGGCTGACCACCGACCACGGCAACAGATTGTTCGCGTACTCGGGCATCAACGAAAGTCCGCGCGTCGACGCAACCAGCGACATCGCCATCGCAAGGTTATCGACACCATGCTCAGGCTTCGGATCGAGCCCATTCTCCTGCAGATATCGCGCGACCACATCGTGCAGCACGCGCGCCTTGTTCGACGCCATGATGAACGTCTCGCCTTTCAGATCCGACGGACGGATCGCCTGCTTCGCCGTCAGCCGATGATCGCTCGGCATCAGCACGACAAGCTTCTCGCGATAGACGACGCGGTACTCGAGATCGAGCCCCGGCTCCCTGCGCACAAACGCAAGATCGAGCTTGCCGCGCGCCACGGCGTCGGCGAGATCGGGCGAGTAGCCACTCGACACCGTCACGTCGATGTTCGGCAACTCGTCGCGCAACACTTGCATGGCGCGCGGCAGCCACGTCATTTCCTGACCCGTCAGGAAGCCGAGCGCGAAGACCTGTTTGGCCGGACGCGACGCGCGACGCGCGGCTTCGATGGCGGCGTCGACCTGTGCGAGCGCAAGCCGTGCGTGATCGAGGAACGCCTTGCCCGACGCGGTCAACTCGACGCCACGCGCGCTGCGGCTGAACAACTCCGCCTTGACCTCGTCTTCGAGATCGCGGATCTGCCGGCTGAGCGATGGCTGCGACGTGAACAGCCGTTGCTCCGCGGCGACCGTCAGGCTGCCCGTTTCCGCTACGGCAACGAAATAGCGCAGATGGCGTAACTCCATGCTTCCTCCTGGGTTCGTCCGTTTTGCACGCTTCACAAGCCATGCTTCCAGAGCATGCCCGCCAGCCTACAAAGTCTTTTTTCTTTGCGCAAGCGAAGGCTAGATTACATGCCAGCAGTCACATCGAGCAGTGCGGACGCCGGCGAGACAGTTTTGCAGTCATGCCTGCCTGTTATTTTGGGACGATCCCGCCGATCAATTAACCGGAGCTTTGCCATGAACGACCTCGCTGGAAAAACCGCGCTTGTCACGGGCGCCTCCCGTGGCATTGGCCGCGCCATCGCGCTTGCACTCGGCCGCGCCGGTGCGCAGGTGCTCGTGCATTACAGCAGCAATGAAGCAGCCGCCGACTCGACCGTCGCCGGGATCGTCGCGTCCGGCGGCCACGCGCAGAAAATCGCCGCCGACCTGCGCGCCGCCGACGGCCCGCGCATGCTCGCCCAACGCGTGCGCGCCATCGTCGGCGGACGGCTCGACTTGCTCGTCGCGAACGCGGGCATCGCCAAGGCTGCAAGCATCGAAGACACGACGGTCGAAGATTTCGACGAACTCTTTGCCGTCAACGTGCGCGCGCCGTTCTTCCTCGTTCAGCAACTCCTGCCGATGCTGTGCAAAGGCAGCAGCGTCGTACTGCTGTCGTCGCTGGCGGCACGTGCATCGGTTGGCGAGCTGGCCGCCTATGCCGCAACAAAAGGTGCCGTCGATACGCTGGTGCGGCACTTCGCATCGGCGCTCGGCGAGCGCGGCGTACGCGTGAATGCGATCGCGCCCGGCGTCGTCGCAACCGACATGTCGAGCTTCGCGACAACCGATGCAGGCCGCGACTACACGCTGAGTCTGCAGGCGCTCAAGCGCGTCGCGCAGCCCGACGACATCGCCGGCGCCGTGACATTCCTTGCTTCCGACAAGGCGAACTGGATCACGGGCGACACGCTGCGCGTCGACGGCGGATCGAAGCTCTGACAAGCAAGCAACACACGCAACGCATTCGATCCATACTAATTGATAAGGCATCCAAAATGACTGACAAGAATCTGAAACTGTTCTCTCCGACAAACGTAGGCCCGATACAATTGTCACACCGCATCGTGC
This sequence comes from Paraburkholderia steynii, assembly GCF_900100565.1. Taxonomy (NCBI): domain Bacteria; kingdom Pseudomonadati; phylum Pseudomonadota; class Betaproteobacteria; order Burkholderiales; family Burkholderiaceae; genus Paraburkholderia; species Paraburkholderia steynii. The sequence goes on from NZ_FNDI01000009.1 coordinate 207,271, forward strand.
ATGCGCCGATGACGCGTCTGCGTTCCGAATCGGACGACAGCCCGAGCGCGATGATGATCGAGTACTACCGGCAGCGCGCATCGCAAGGCGGCCTGCTGATCACGGAAAGCGCGCATCCTTCCTACGACAGCCGCGGCTATCTCGGCGCGCCCGGTATCTATACCGACGAACATATCGAAGCCTGGAAGAAAATCACCGACGCCGTTCACGCGAAAGGTGCGCACATCTTCATGCAGATCGCGCACGACGGGCGTCAGTCGCACGTCGACCTGAGCTGGGGCAATGCGCCCATTGCGCCGTCTGTCGTGCCGTACGAAACGACCGTGTTCACGCAGAACGGCTGGGTGCCCAATTCGCCGCATCGCGCGTTGGAAACCAACGAGATTCCCGCCATCGTCGAATCGTTCAGACGTGCGGCAGAGCGTACGAAAGCAGCCGGTTTCGACGGCGTCGAATTGCACAACGCGAACGGCTACCTCGCAGACACGTTTCTTCAGGACGGCACCAACAAGCGCACGGACGCCTATGGCGGCACGATCGAAAAACGCACGCGCTTCTCGCTCGAACTCGTCGATGCATTTGCATCCGTGTGGGGCGCGGACCGCGTCGGCGTGCGCGTGTCACCGAGCGGCCGTTGGGGCGCGATATCCGACAGCAACCCCGAAGCAACCTTCGGCTATTTCGCCGAACGGCTCAATGCATATGGCCTCGCGTATCTGCACGTGATCGAGCCGCGTGTGATGGGCACGGAAACGCTCGTCGAAGGCCAGGCGCCCGTCGCGTCGTCGTTCCTGCGCAAGATATTCAACGGCCCGATCATCGCCGCGGGCGGCTTCGACCGCACAGGCGCCGAGCAGATCCTGCAACGCGGCGACGCCGATCTCGTCGCGTTCGGCCGCTGGTTCTCGTCGAATCCGGATTTGCCCGAGCGCCTGCGACGCCACCTGCCGCTCGCGCCTTATCAACGTGACGCGTTCTGGGGCGGCGGCGAACGCGCGTACATCGATTTTCCCGCATACGACGACACCACCGCCGAAGCATCGAACGATGAAACCGTCTGACTCAAGGAGCTAAACATGTCCAGCAACAACACGCCGAACACAAGGACCGTGAAGATTCCCGGTCCCGATCACCCCATCACCATCGAACGCAATCCTTCGCGCGTCGTCGTCACGGTCGCGGGCCGCATCATCGCCGACACACGCGACGCGCTGACGCTGCGCGAAGCGCACTATCCGCCCGTGTTCTACGTCCCGAGAAAGGATGTCGACATCGCGCTGCTCGAACGCACGGAACATTCAACGTACTGCCCATATAAGGGCGACGCCGCGTACTTCTCGATCCCGTCGGGTGGCGAACGCGCTGTCAACGCGATCTGGACTTACGAGTTGCCATATCCCGCTGTCGAGCCGATTCGCGAGCACCTCGCGTTCTACAGCGACCGTGTCGATTCGATCGAAGAACGTGAATAAGGAATCGACGTTTGGACAGAAGAATTCCTGACTGTTCTCGTTTCGCGAAGTATGAATTGACCTGCCGAGGGATTCTGACCAGCCCAATGTATGACTACACTGCGCTCTCGAATAAGCAGGCGTCACGATAAACCGTGATACCGGATGCGGACCTGCACGCTCCGCTTTTTCCTTTCGCGATAGTCTCTTTGAACATGGACAGACTTCAGGCAATGACGACGTTCGTGACTGTCGTCGAAACAGAAGGCTTCGCTTCTGCAGCACGCAAGCTCAAAATCTCGCCATCCGTCATCAGTCGCTTGATCAACGAACTCGAAGCGCATCTCGGCGTGCGCCTGCTGAACCGCACAACCCGTATCGTCAGAATGACCGATGCCGGCGAGAAATTTCTCGAAGATTGTCGTAGCATCCTTGCGAAAGTGGAGGCGGCGGAGCTGGCCGCGGTCAGCGCACACAGCACACCGCGCGGCCAACTGACAGTGACGGCCCCCGTAGTCTTCGGAAAGAACTATGTCACGCCAATCGTTCAAGAGTATTTAACGCGCTATCCGGCCGTAACTGTGAGTTGCTGGTTTCTGGATCGAACTGTGAATCTCGTCGACGAAGGTGTCGATGTCGCGATTCGTATCGGGGAACTGCCCAATTCTTCACTTCAAGCTGTCGCAATCGGCAAAGTGCGGAGCGTACTCTGCGCCTCGCCCGCCTATCTGGAGGCACACGGGGAACCGCAATGTCCCAGTGACCTCATGTCTCATGTCGCTATCCAGTCGACGCCTTCAACGTCATCCCCTGAGTGGCGCTTTCGCGTGGACGGGAAGCCCGTTGTCGTGCCAATCCAGCCACGCCTGATCACCACGACAAACGACTCCGCGATGACAGCCGCCATGTCCGGACTAGGCATCGTGTGCCTGCTGTCTTGTCAGATTTCATCCGAGCTGGCAGAAGGACGGCTTCGGATCGTGCTGCCAGAATATGAGCTTGCGACGCTCCCCGTACACGTGTTGCACCGCGAAGGCAGACGTGCGAATCGGAAAGTGCGCGCATTCCTCGACCTCGCAATCGAAACATTCAGGGCGAAGGCTTCCCTGTGGCGCGCATAGCGGTTCACAGTTGAACTTGCCGAGTGGCTGCCGGCAGATCGACACAGAGGTCGACGCCGCAGGTGATGCGGCATCTTGTTTCTACTCGTACAAGCCGAGGCTCCATTGAACCGCACGGGAAGCGTGCGGTATCTCGTGTTGCCTGCGTCAATTAGCGCGTTGGCGCCCGGCATTCAAAAAGTCCGCGGCTGAGACGACTTTCGCGTACCCGAAACTCAACGCTGCCATAAACGCCGCATGTACCTGCAATGCCGGCACACTTACCCCGTTGAACTCGAGAGCGTGCGTGGCGCAGGCATCGTGGATCACCGTCGTGCTGTAGCCAAAGTCCACCGCAGCACGGGTAACCGCGTCGATACACATGTGGCTCATATTTCCCACTACCACCACCGTCTCGATACCTTGAGCATCGAGAATCTTCCTCAGGTCCGTCTCGCGGAACGGATTCATATGGTGTTTGACGATCACAAGTTCGCCAGGCAGATTCGCAGTCTTCGGATGAAGTTGAGCACCGTCGGTATCCGGAACGAAGAACGCCGCATCTTTTGACAGCGTTTCATGGCGGATATGTACGACCAGATCGCAGTTCGTCCTTGCGGACTCGATGATGTTGCGTGCGTTATCCGCGGCGGCGTCGACGCCATCCAATATCCACTTTCCTCCGGCGAAGTAATCGTTCTGAATATCGACCACTATCAGTGCTTGTTTCGTCATGTTTCCTCTACCTCGAACGGTGAACAAAGATTCGGGCTCCATAGGAGGCCGAATACGTAGCTGCAGCGCATGTAAGCCCCGACCAGATGGAAGGTGACCGTGGCGCAACGAACCCGATACTGCCCGATTCATCGAACTGGCGGAATAACACGAATGAAGAATGCACCGTTCGCGTAACGAGATGAGTGGATCGGCGTTGTCGAATCCGCAATGTCGGAAGTGCGAAACAGGCGACACAGAACGTAGCCAGTCAGATTCCAGCAACGCCCTCCTTTCGTCCGAAAAAAACACGGCCACCCGCCCATGTCAGCGTTCGCGTTACGAGAATGGTCTTTTCTGGTCGAGCTCGTTTCTCGAATCCTGGCGATCGCCCATACTCGGCGCCATCAATCACGAACTAAGTGATTTCGAATATCACCAGTGAGATTTCCATGACTACTGCAGCGACCACCAACGTGACCGAGATCGACTTTTACTATTGGCCCACGCCAAACGGTCAGAAAGTCGCCATCTTCCTCGAAGAAACCGGTGTGACTTACCAGATACACCCCGTCGATATCGGCAAAGGAGTACAGCTAACCGCCGACTTCGAAAAGATTTCGCCAAACAACCGGATGCCGGCCATCGTAGACCGTCAACTCGACGCATCGGTTTTCGAATCCGGTGCAATCTTGTTGCATCTCGCGGAAAAGACGGGGCAGTTCATTCCTGCCACCCCGAATGGTCGCGTCGAAGTCCTGCAATGGTTGTTCTGGCAAATGGGCGGTCTCGGGCCGATTTTGGGCCAAACGGTCTTCTTCCGTACGTACGCATCAGAACAACTGCCTTTGGCAATCGAACGGTTCACCAGGGAGGCGGGGCGGCTCTACGGCGTTCTGAACAAACGACTGGCCGACCGTGAGTACATTGCGGGGGAATATTCGATTGCGGATATGGCGGTTTATCCATGGGTAACGCAGCATGCCGCGCAGGGAATCGCGATGGATCGCTTTCCACATGTCGCGCGTTGGCTAGAACGCGTCGCCGAACGACCCGCCGTCAAACGCGCCTATGCGCTGGCTGAAGCAGTACGCCCCGCGCAACTGACAGATGAGCATCGCAAGCAGTTGTACGCCCAGATGCAGCCGACAGCATGATTCACTAAAGATAAGACGGATGACACACGCGCCCAAATCTTTCTGCCAATCATCAATTTCGTAATACTGATTTTATTCGACTTAGATTTAAAGGAACTGAAAATGTTTTTTACGAACAAGGTCAAACGCATGACGATCGCCGCTGCGATTGTGGCCACGATCCCCGTGCTCGCCGCCGCAGCCGGAGGAAACCCGGACCTCTACGCGGACAGCTCCAAGGTCGTGCCGGTTACTGAACTGAAGTTCTATCAGGACAAGGAAGGCCTGACGGTCGCCAATGGTTGGGGCGATCCGGCAAACGGCGCGCACAGCAATTACATCAAGATGCCGGGCGGCACAGCCAGTGGCGTACACACGCACACCCACTCCTACTATGGCGTCGTCATTGCTGGCGTCGTTGCCAATGAACCGCCGGGTTCGAAGCAGGATCACCCGCTGCCGGCAGGATCGTACTGGTACCAGAAGGGCGGTGAGCAGCACGTCACGAAGTGCATTTCGCAGACTGAGTGCATCTTCTTCGTGACATCGAAGGGCGCATTCGATTATCTGCCCGCCAGGTGAATCGACACCGGTCGATTGTTTGATTCCTCAGGGCGCGCCAGCCCCGGGCTCACGGAAGTCATACTGACTAGCCTGTTCCAGGGCGGGCGTTACTTATCCCAACGGATCAGGGTTGACGTTTTCCGCGGCCGCCAGCGGGTTTGCCAGCCGGCTTACGCGAACCCGCAGCAGGCTTGCTGGCGGGTTTGCTGCGTGGCTTTTGCGCGCTGAATGGGTTACCGCCAGACAAGCTTGTGCCCTTACCCGCAGCCACAGCGCGCTGCGCCGCAGGCTTGTGTCTGTTTTCGCCACTTTGCGGGCGCGGTTTTTTGCTGGGCACCTGCGTCGCGCCCGGCGCAGCTTGCGGCACTTTGGGCTTCTTGGGCTTTTTGGGTTTCTTGATGATCTGGCCCGTCGCGCTGGTTTGCGGCACGCGGTGTTCGGCTTCAAAACCCGGCTCTTCTTCACGCGGCAGCGTTTGCCGGATCAGCGCTTCAATCGCGGCCAGTTGCGGCGCTTCATCGGCACACACAAGGGACACCGCCACGCCGCTGGCGCCCGCGCGGCCGGTACGGCCAATACGGTGGACATAGTCTTGCGCCACGATCGGCAGATCAACGTTGATCACCAGCGGCAGGTCGTCGATATCCAGCCCGCGCGCAGCCACATCGGTGGCTACCAGCATATTGACTTCGCCCGTCTTGAAGCGCTCCAGCGCACGCAGGCGCGCGGGTTGCGGTTTGTCGCCGTGGATGGTGTCGACCGCATAGCCCGCTTCATCCAGCATGGCCGCCAGGTAATCCACGCCATTGCGGGTTTTGACGAACACCAGCGCGTGCTCCCAGTTGTTCTCAGCCACAAGGTGCATGAAGAGGTCGGGCTTGTTCTTTTTATCCACCGTCACCACCCACTGCTTGATCTTGCTGGCCGTGGCATTGGGCGGGCTGACACTGATATGGACGGGGCCGCGCAGAATGCCCGCCGCCATGGCGCGGATATCGTCGGAAAACGTGGCAGAGAACAGCAGGGTCTGGCGCTGAGCGGGCAAGGCAGCAAAGACGGCGTTGAGTTCGCGCGCAAAACCCAGATCCAGCATGCGGTCGGCTTCATCCAGCACCAGCGTTTGCACCTGGTCAAACTGCACTGCGTTCTGGCGATTGAGATCGAGCAAACGGCCCGGCGTGGCAACGAGCACATCCACGCCTTTGCGCAACTTCATCATCTGCGGGTTGATACTCACACCACCGTAGGCGGCCAGAAATCGTAAGTCGAGGCCTTTGCCGTAAGCGATAAAGCTTTGCAGCACCTGTTCGGCCAGTTCACGCGTGGGCACCAGCACCAGAACACGTGCGCGGTTGCTGGACACCGCCGGGCCGTGTTGCACTAGCCGTTGCAACAGCGGCAGCGCAAAACCCGCCGTTTTGCCAGTGCCCGTCTGTGCCCCAGCCATGACGTCCTTGCCACTGAGCACAGCAGGAATCGCCTTGGCCTGCACCGGCGTAGGTGTCTGGTAATTGAGGTCCTGCACATTACGCAGCAAGGGATCGATCAGGCCAAGCGAGGCAAAAGACATGGGCGAATTCCGGCTAAAACCGCAATTCTAGCGGTTCCGCCTGATTGCGGCGCGCAGATCAAGGCTGCGCAGGATACAACTCACCGTCATCGCCCTGGACCCTCGCCCGCCGATAACGCGCATTTTTCTACTACCTACCGATCCAGGAATGTCGGCATTGTCGACGATCTCAGGCGGCCCGTCACCGTCCATTCCTGGCCGCCGGCTGATACGGATAACTGATCTCCGAGTTCGTATGTGAAAACGAAAGCGGGCATCTATCACGCCCGCAAGCATGCCGTCGCGAAGGCCTGACGGGTGCTGCGCGTGAACGGTGGCCGGACAGCGCCCTGAGCCATGCTTTTTAGGCATGCCGCACAGCCTACAAAGTCTTTTTCGAAAGAGTTCGACGCGCCTACATTACGTTGCAGGACGGCGATACACGAAGCGCATACGGACGGGACAGCGGCAGCACACCAGCGGTATCCCATACGTTTCAGCTATATCACGCCGCAATGAACTGCAACGGATTTCCCAAAGGACAACCGCCATGACCCGCCATACTCATCAAACCGCGCCGACCCAGTTCGTCGAGGCCAACGGCGTCCGTTTCGCATATCGCCGCTTCGGCAACCCGAATACTGTGCCGCTCGTGATGAACATTCACTTCACGGGCACGATGGACCATTGGGACCCTGCCGTCACCGACGGCCTCGCGCAAAACCGCGAAGTGATCCTGTTCAACAACGCCGGGATTTCCAGCAGCTCGGGCGCCGTACCGGAGTCGATCGAAGAAATGGCCGCCAATGCTGCTGCGTTCGTCGAAGCGCTTGGGCTGAAGCAGGTCGACGTGCTCGGCTTTTCGATGGGCGGCCTGATCGCGCAGGAACTCGCGATTACGAAGCCGCAACTGGTGCGCAAGGTGATCCTCGTCGGCACAGGTCCGCGCAGCGGCGAAGGCATGGTGTCGCTCACGCCCGAAGCGCAGGAGATCTTCGGCGCATCGTATGCGCATCCTGATGACTTGTGGCTGCGCGTTCACTTTGCACCGTCCGAAGCGAGCCAGGCAGCGGGCCGTGGCTTCGTCGAGCGCTTCCGTCTGCGCACGGAGAACCGCGACCCCGAAGCCAGCGACCAGGTCGCGCCCGCGCAACTCGCCGCGCTCGCGAAGTGGGGCGCGCCGCGCGAGAACCCGTACGACTATCTCGACGCGCTCAGGCAGCCGACGCTCGTCATCAACGGCGACAACGACGTGATCATCTATTCGATCAACTCGTGGATCCTGCAGCAGCACATCCCGAACGCGCAACTGATCATCTATCCGGACGCCAATCACGGCTCGCTGTACCAGTACCCCGAACGCTTCGTCGCACACGTCGATCAGTTTCTCTCGGAAGCCGGCGCACGCAACGCGTAACGCGCTCTCATCACATTCAACGGAATCTCATCATGAACAAGCTGACAGGCAAGACCGCGCTCGTGACAGGCGCTTCCCGCGGCATCGGCCGCGCCACGGCCATCGCGCTCGCACAAGCAGGCGCACGCGTGCTGGTCCACTACAGCAGCGCAGAGCAGGCCGCCGACGCCGTGGTCGAAGCGATCCGCTCAGCGGGCGGACAGGCCGACAAGGTCGCCGCCGATCTGCGCGACGCGAACGGGCCGCACGAACTTGCGAAGCGCGTGCGGTCGCTGACGGGCGATCGTCTCGACATCCTTGTCGCGAATGCGGGCATCTCGAAGGCCGCGCCGATCGAAGAAACGACCGTCGAAGATTTCGACAACCTGTTCGCCGTCAACGTGCGCGCGCCGTTCTTCCTCGTGCAGCAGTTGCTGCCCGTGCTGGGTGAAGGCAGCAGCGTCGTGTTGCTGTCGTCGCTTGCGGCGCGCGCGTCCGTCAACAACCTGTCCGCGTACGCAGCGACCAAAGGCGCTGTCGACACGCTCGTGCGTCACTTCGCGTCCGCGCTCGGCGAACGCGGCATTCGCGTCAATGCGATCGCGCCGGGTGTCGTCGAAACGGATATGTCGAACTTCGCGAGGACGGACGCCGGCCGCGACTTCACGTTGGGCATGCAGGCGCTCAAGCGCGTCGCGCAGCCTGACGATATCGCGGGCGCCGCCGTGTTCCTCGCCTCCGACGACGCACGCTGGATCACAGGCGACACGCTGCGTGTGGATGGCGGATCGAAGCTCTGATCGATCCTTTCGCGGCGATCGTCATTGTCCCGACGAACGCCGCGCCGCCGCACGATACTGCCGCACGATCCTGACGAAATTCGTCACGGCTGGCGACCCTTCGCGCTGCCGATGGATCAACGCAATACCCGTTGCGAGCGGCTTGCCCTGAAGCTCGTGGTACGAGACGCCTTCGACCTGCACCTGTCGCATCGAAGACGGCACCACCGCGACACCAAACCCTGCTGACACCAGGTTCGCCGCCGACGAAATCTGCGGCGACTCCATGCTGATCGAAGGCGCAAAACCAGTTGCATGACACGGGCCGATAAGCGAATCGTAAAGATCGGGGCCAATCGTTCGCGGAAAGATGATGAACGGATCGCCGGCCAGATCCGCAAGATCGACGCGCCGCCGGTTCAGACGCTGGCCTTCGGGCAGCACGACAAGCATGTCTACGCGAAGCCCGCGCTCGCGGCGTTCTATCAAAAGCTCGATCCGTGCAATTGCTTCAATCCAGGCATCGGGCAGACTTCGAGGTTTGCGAAGTATCGCGAAGCGGCAGACTGAAGCTGCCTGACTCTTCGACACGGCATGCTCGACAGGCATGCCCTCCAGCCTGGAAAGTCTTTTTCATAGCCGCAAGCGACGGCTAAAGTTGGCTCCATCATGCTCACCGAGCAGAACGACACAAGCGTTGTGTCGTACACGTACCTGACTGGAGCCTCAAATGAATCAACCCGTCGTCCTTATCACAGGTGCCCTGACGGGCATCGGTCGTGCAACCGCCTTTGCGTTCGCTCGTGCCGGAGCGCGCCTCGTCGTGTCGGGCCGTCGCGCCGCAGAAGGCGCAGCGCTCGAAGCCGCATTGCGCGAAGCGGGCGCGGAAGCCCTCTTCGTGAAGGCGGATGTGCGCCACGATGAAGAAGTCCGCAACCTGGTCGACCAGACCGTCGCGCGATACGGCAGGCTGGATGTAGCCGTCAACAATGCTGGAACGGAAGGTCGGCCGGGTCCCGTGGTCGAGCAGACGGCCGACAGTTATGCCGACACGTTCGACACCAACGTCCTCGGCACGCTGCTGAGCCTCAAGCACGAGTTGCGCGTGATGACGGCGCAGCGCGCAGGCAGCATCGTCAATATTTCATCGACCTACGGTCACGAAGGCGCGGCGTTCGCGTCGGTGTATGCGGGCAGCAAGCACGCGGTCGAGGGCATCACGAAGTCGGCCGCGCTTGAGGTTGCTTCGACGGGCGTTCGTGTGAATGCCGTCGCGCCAGGTCCAACCGACACGGGCATGCTCGACCGCTTCACCAGCACACCGGAAAACAAGGCCGCGCTCGCGTCCAAGGTGCCGCTTGCGCGCATCGGCAAACCCGATGACATCGCCGCAGCCGTCCTCTATCTCGCAGCCGAAGGCGCCGCGTTCGTCACCGGCCAGATCCTTACCGTCGACGGCGGCAAAACGGCGGGCTGAATTCCGCCAGGTCACTCGCCCTCAGGCTTAAACCTTCGAGGGCGGGTCCAGTACTTTCTATCTGATTGGACAGAACATGAATACCGAACTCACGCTTTACGAATCAAAGGCTTCTCCGAACTCTCGCCGCGTGCGTATTTTTCTTGCCGAGAAGGGCCTCGAGATTCCGACTAAAACAGTGAACCTTGGCGAGAAAGAGCAATTCTCAGCTGCGTACGTAGCGATCAATCCTCGTCGTCAGGTTCCCGCGCTCGTTCTGCAAGACGGCACGACGATTGGTGAAGTCCCGGCAATCTGGCGCTACGTCGAAGAAGCGTATCCTGCGAAGCCCGCTTTGCTTGGTACGACACCACAACAGAAAGCGCTGATTGCAATGTGGGAACGACGCGCCGAACTCGACGGATTTACGGCAGTGATGGAAGGTGTGCGCAATGCCGTGGCCGGCCTGAAAGGTCGCGCGTTGTCAGGTCCGCATGCTTACGAGCAGATTCCTGAGATCGTCGAACGCAGCCAGCTGCGTGTTGCCAACTTCTTTGCCGACTTCAACGATCGTCTCAAGCAAGTGCCGTTCGTCGCGGGTGACGAATTCTCGGCGGCCGACATCACGACGCTCGTGACGATCGACTTTGCGGCGGGCGGCATGAAGATGACCATTCCCGCGGAATTCGACGCGCTGCAGGCGTGGTACGACAAGGTGTCGACACGTTCTTCTTCGAAAGCTTAGAGAACTGTGTAAGTACTTTTCGGGTCGTAGTGGCGGTGTCTGAGCTTTCAGGCACCGTCATAGCATGCTAATTCTCAGGCACTAAAGCGTAGTCGAATCAATGCCGTTAACAGCAACGCGCCGCCACACACGGGCATAACGTTTAATTTCAAAAGCACCAGACCTCCAACAACCCGTCATACTTCCATCTTCGCCGCGGACGGTCCCGGCACCCCATGCGCGGATTTATCTGGAGCCCAGTTGCCAATGAGTTCTTCCCCGGTCATCCCGTTCGCCCAAAACAAGACGAATTCCGGCGGGTTCATCGGCGCCGCGCCTGCATTTCGCCAACTGGTCCGCCTGATCGATCGCGTTGCACCGACCGATCACGCGCTGCTCATCTTCGGCCCGACAGGTTCAGGCAAGGAACTGGTTGCACGCCGCGTACACATACGCAGCGCGCGTCACGACCAGCCGTTCGTCGACGTGAACTGCGGCGCGATTCCCGAGCATCTCGTCGAAGCAGAATTGTTCGGGCATGTGAAAGGCGCCTTCACGGGCGCCGCGGAAAACCGTCAGGGACTCTTTCAGCAGGTCGGCAAAGGCACGCTGCTGCTCGATGAAATTGGCGAGTTGCCGCTCGCCCTTCAGCCGAAACTGTTGCGCGTGCTCGAAACGCGCACCTTCCGTCCGATTGGTTCTTCGACCAATCTTCGTTTCGAAGGGCGCGTCGTCGCGTCGACTCACCGCGACCTGCGCGAACTCTCGCGCGAAGGTCGTTTCCGCGAAGATCTGTTCTACCGGCTCGCCGTCTTCGTGCTCGCCGTGCCCGGACTCGAACAGCGCGTCGAGGACATACCCGCGCTCGTTGCGCATTTCGCTTCGCAACAGGCGCGGCATCTGGAGTTTTCGCCCGCTGCAGTGCGGCGGCTCAGCCAGCACGCGTGGCCCGGCCACATCCGGCAGTTGCGCAATCTGATCAGCCAGTTGAGTGTGCTGGCCGAAAATACCCTGATCGACGTCGACACGCTCGAACCGTTTCTCGCAAACGAAGCCTCCGGGCCCGTCTCGCGCGCGAGCCTCGCCGACATGCTGCTGCAACTCGACGGACGCGACAAGCTGGCCGCCGCAGAAGATCTGCTGATCGACCGCGCGCTCGAAAGGACGGCGGGCAACAAGAGCGCCGCCGCCGCTTTGCTCGGCGTCGGCCGCAAGACTATCGAGCGGCGACTGAAATCGCGTGAGGAGCATCATCGCGAGGCCCGTAAGTGTCTCGAACATGCGACTGCGCTGATCGAGGAGTCGCGCTTCGCGGAAGCCATTCCGCCTTTGCGCCGCTGCCTCGACGTGCTGCAGGCCAACCCCGATCAGGACTCGGTGCGCCGCTTGCAGTTCGATGCTTACCGGCTGCTCGGCATGAGTCTGCGCAGCGTGCATGGCTGGCTCTATGCGGAAGCCACCGCATGCTATGCGGCCGCGCTGTCGATCGGCGAAGGCATCTGCGAACCGGCCGAAATCGCCGCGATCCAGTTCGGCGTCTGGACGACGCAACTGACGACGCTGCAACTCAAACAGGCGCGCGCCACCGCGCAGGACATGCTGCAGCGTGCGCAGAACAGCCGCGACCGCGTTTCGCTCGACGAAGCCCACGTCGCGATGACCAACACGCTGTTCTGGCTCGGCGACAGCGAGGAAGCGCTGGCCTGTCTCGCGCGCGGCGATCTGCTCGGTGTGGGGCGCAACGACACGCGCACCGGCTCACAGGGGATCGACCTCGCCAGTCTTGCGCTGACTTTCGAAGGACTCGCCGCGTATCAGATCGGCGCATTCGGGCAGGCGCGGCGCGCGATGGAAATGCTGATCCTGCGTTCGTCGGAACCGGGTCCGCATGCGTTCGCACATGCCGTCAACCTGCAGGGCGCTTCGTGGCTCGCGTGTCTGTTCGATGACGCGGACCGGCTCGGGAGTCTGTCGAGCGAACTCGAATCGGTGTCGATCGCAAACGGCTTCGCGTTCTATCGCGGTGTGGGCCAGATACTGCGTGCCTGTCATCTCAGCACGCTCGGTCATTCGGATGAAGCGGAAACCATCATGCTCGACGGTTACGACAATCACGTCGTCTGCAATGGCGGTGCGCTGTTCTATTCGTTCATGGCGTGGCAGCACGGCGAACTGCTGCTGCGCGCGGGCCGCGCGCAATCCTGCGAGGCAATGCTCGCCGGCGCCGTCGATGAAACGCTGGCCCGCCAGGAACGCGTCTATCTCGGCGAACTGCTGGTCACGCGGGCGCGTGCGCAGTGGGCGCTCGGCGATCTGACGGCTGCGGAACAGGGTCTGCGCACCGCGCTATCGACGGCGCTCGCGTTCGGCTCCGTGCCGGCGCGCGTCGATGCCGCGCGCTATCTTGCGGACCTGCTTCGATCGACGGGACGCCGCGCGGAAGCAATCGACACGCTCGAACGCGGATTGCGCGCGTTGCCCACGGACCGGACCAGCCGGATTGCCAGCGCGGTGGCGTTGCTTTCCGAACTGCGTCACGAGGTTTCTCTCGGCAACGCGTAACCGGCGCGCTGCGGCCTCTGCGCTTCGATCCGGCACAGCTCAGTAGGCCGTGCCGCCGGACTCCTTTCCTTGCCCGCTCTGCCGGACGGCTTCGTCCGGTTGACGGCGCTCGCCTGCCGACTCGCCTTGCGCATGGACGATATCGACGCATCACCGTGGCCACGATCGCCCATTGGCCGAAATCGTCCATCTCCATTTCGATCGCTGGCCGGAATCGTCCACTCCTTCGCATCGAGCACGGGGGTTTTCCCGCTGCCATTGGCTTTGGCTGCATGGCACAACGCTTGCTGAAAAGGTGGGCTGATTTTCAGCGTCCGAGCACCCAATCGATAGGGCCGTGCTGTTGTTGTAGCTGTAGATGCAGGTGGCGACGAATGGCTTCCAGAGAGAAGCGCGTCGCTTCACCCCGAAGCTTCCGGAGGTGCTCCGGCAAAGAACAATTCCGCATGGACCACTGCGCTACCACATTTGATGCTTGCTACGTGCCGCGAAGCCTGGCGCGCGACGACACCTGCACGGAATCGCAAGCCGCCATGGTCAAGCGGGTGCATCGCTATGTCGACGCGCATCTGTGCGACGATCAACTCTCGCCCGAAAGCGTATTGAGCGCGCTACAGCTTCCGCGCTCGACGTTGTATCGGCTGTTTCAGCATGAGGGCGGCCTCGGCGCTTACATCCGCGATCTCAGGCTGCGCCATGCGGCCGATGACCTCATCCGCTATCCGCACGCGCTGGTGCTGGAGATTGCCTTCGGCCTGGGCTTCAAAAGCGCGTCCGTCTTTACGCGTGCGTTCCGGCGCGCTTATGGGATGGCGCCGCAGGAATATCGCGCTTTGGCTTGCAAATGAATTAAGGCTAGGCGCGCGCTTCGGGCTCAACGCCGCCGCCTTCATCGACGGGCGACTTCAGCATCTCCGAACAGACCTTCAGTACATCGCGCCAGCTGACGATTCCCACCGGCCTCGACCCGCCGTCGACAATCGGAATACACGAAATGGGATGCGCCAGAAACAACTGGATAGCCTCGCTCACGTCGGCATCCGGGCGCAGCGTAATGGGCTTGCGGCTCATGATCTGATGCACGCGCCGGCTCAGCGTGCCGATATCCCGCTGGGTCTCGACGACACTGTCGATAAACGGACTCAACGCGCGCAACAGATCGCGGTCGGACACCACGCCTTGCAGTTCCCTGTCCTCAACGACAAGCAGATGATGAAACCCGGATTGCTCAAATATGTCCTTGACGGTTTCGAGCGTGTCGTCGAAACCGACGGTTACGACGCGCTTCGTCATCAGATCTTCTACTTTCATCGCTGAACTCTCTGTTATTGCGGGGAAACGGATGCGGCATGGAACCGCGCGCCCGCGCCAGTCGACTGTCGCCGGTGTACCGTCCCACTAGTCGATTAACGGCAGCCGAAATGGAAACTCCAGTCGAGGGGCCAGAATTGGGGCGTTCCTTCATGCAGGAGGAATGCGTGGCCGCCGCCAGCGGCATCCCAAGGAGCAATGCATGTTGACTCGCGAAGCCATCCCTCAAGTTCTGTCGCGTACTTCCGAACTGTTGTCCGCCGATAACCTGGAGGGAGCGCCCCAGAAAACCTTTCACCATGTCATCGACATCTATCTCAAGGATTCCAATGCCTTCATGAATACGTATTTCGCCCGTTACTTCGAGTGGCAGGGCGTCTGTCGGGAACGCTGGTTCCATGAGTGCATTCACAACAATCTGCTGGCCGCAGGGGGCACCTTTGTCACGAAACGCGCGCATCAGGAATACGTGCAGGAGACGTTTCCGTTCCAGCGCGTCGACTGCTACCTGAACACATTCCAGGTTCGGCAATGTTCGGCGTATCTGCTGTTCCGTTTCTGCGTGGACGGACGGCCTGTGTCGCACGGATATCAGCAGATTCTGTTTGCCGGAATGGACAAGCGGATCCGGCGTTTCCCGGAAGGAATCATCGAGCGGGTCAAGGAATATGAAGTGATCCTGCCGTCCGTCACGAACTAATTGATTCCACCCTGCCCGGCGCGCGAGCGCCGGGCCCGTGGCGGCGGATCGTGTATTGCGCGGTCCGCCGCCGAACCCGGCTCCGGCAATCTGAGCGTGAACGTGGTCAGCACGCCCGGTGTCGACGCACACGAGATCGTGCCGCCGAACGCGTCGCACACGCGCCGGCAGAAATCGAGTCCCATGCCGCCTGCGTGTCCATGCGGCTTGGTCGAATAGAACGGATCGAAGATATGCGGCAGCACGTCGGCCGCGATACCCGGACCGGTATCGTTGAAGTGAACGACGCAAAAGCCTCCGTCGCGCCCCGCGCTGATCGTGATGCTGCCCGAGCCGCTCGACTCGATCGAGTACAACGCATTTTTCAACAGGTTGAAAATGACGAAGACGAACAGCGAGTCCGTGCCGGAGAAACGCAACTGCGGGTCGATCGGGAGAACGGAGACGCGAGCGCGCTCGCCCGGCACGAACGGATAGCGGTCCAGTGCCGACTCGACGCAGTGTCTGATCGACTGCGGGCCGAAGCTCCGGCGATCGAGCCGGTCCAGTGTGAACGACGCCAGCGACATCTCGACCACGGTACTCGTGCTGTCGATCTGACGGCGAATCGCCCGGGTGAGCGTGGGCAGTCGCTCGGACTGCCCCGGATAAAGCCCGTTGACGAGCAACTGGTGCCGCACGGCCAGCTGATATCCGCGCAACAATTCCGGCAGCGCGTTGCCGAGTTCATCGGCATGCATGCCGATCACTTCGAGCGGCATCGCGACTTCTTGCGCGACCGTCGCGGCGAGAAAGTACTGCCGCATCAAGCCATGCCGGACAATGGTGATGGCGAGAATACCCAGACTGATGGCAATAAAGATGACGCCGGGCGGATAGAACACATAGCCGTAATTGACGGCATAGTCGCTCGCCGCTAAAGAATAGAGGCACAGGCTCACGAGACAGAGACCCAGCAGGCGCCGTCTGTGACGGGCACGCGCCTGACGCCTCGATACGATCAGCAGCCATCCGCTGCGCGCGGCGAGCAGAACGGTCTGCATCACGTGTACTGGGTGCAGTCGCCCTGCACGCGGATAGTCGCCGAAGAAATGAACGCCGAAACCGGCGACCACCTCGTCGCTCGTCACCAGCAACACCGCGAGGATTACGCACAACGCATACGACGCCATCAGCAGAGGCCGCTCGTCGCGCCGTTCGACGAGTTCGGTCACGAAGTGATAGAACGTGGTTGGCAGGAACAGGATGAAGAAGTAGCCCGCCTTGACCAGTATGCCGGCCGTTTCGGGGCTCGTGGTCTGAAACAGGAACGCCCACGTGCCCTGCCACGCGAAGGTCGCCATGCACATCAGCGCGAACGGCGTCGACAGACGCGTCACGCCTTCAGTCAACAGGACGTAGACACCGAAGCCCAGGAACAGCGCGGATACGAACGCTGGCAAGGTCGAATACATAAAGCCTTATGTGTGTTTCGCCGCTGATTGTTCCTCGGCAGGCTGGACGGGTCGGGTTGAAACAAGCTCAGTTAGCAAGCTCAGCCAACAGGCCGACAACGTTTGCCTGAATGTCGTCAAGCGACTCGCGTTCCCCATCAGCACAGCGGCGTTGTTGTTCTCGGTCGCACTGGCAGCAGTGTTCGTACCAGACCGCTGGCGCTTTTTCGTTCCCGCGGTGCCACGATTTTAGCGCAACATTTACCCTGCTCCGCGCCGGTTATGGCAACCCGTTTGCGCAATAGGCTTCGAAGCCCGGACGGTCGCTCAAACGCTCGAAGTACTCCGATACGGCCGGGAATTGCGCGTGTTCGAAAGGCGTGCTGAACCAGCGGTTAACGGACAATCCCACGGGAATGTCAGCGAGCGAGAACTGCGTTCCGGCAACGAATGCGCCGGTTGCCAGCAACTGCCCGTTCAATATGCGCATGTGCGCCGTCCAGCTGGCGATCGACGTCGCGACTTCCTTCTCCGCCTGATGCGCAGCCGACTGCCGGACCAGCGCGAGAAACGCGTAGCTCCACGAGCGGTTGAGATCCGTTGCCTGCCAGTCCATCCATTGATCGACGGGCGCGCGCATCAGTGGATCTGCCGGATAGAGATGCGCACCGCCGTAGCGCGACGCGAGGTAGCGGATGATGGTGTTCGACTCCCAGAGAACGAGGTCTGCGTCCTTGATGACGGGCACCAGACCGTTTGGGTTCAACGAGAGAAACTCTGGGGTCTGCGTGGACAGGAACCCGGTTCCCCAATCCTCCCGCTCGAACGGAAGATTCAGTTCGGCGCAAGTCCACAGCACCTTTCGAACGTTAATGGATGACGCCTTTCCAAGGATCTTGAGCATGCGAAAGTAAAGGGGTTTGAGTGCGATGAGTCTAGGCTCAGTGCAATGTACGGTTCAAGACACAGTTTGATGAACGAGCCCCGTTCCACTTTGCGTTGTCATCGCTCACGGCCTTTCGCGTCCACAGTTTGAAGCGTGGTGCCTCAACTTATTTTCAGCGCCAGTTCGGTTCCGCGCTTGATCGGCAGAGTAATCGAAATGAATCCGTTGGCCGGGTCACGAATGTACTCGAGGAAATCGGGCTCGGCATTGTCGTTCAGGATGTATCCGCCGACGCGCAATTGCGGCGCGATCAGTTCGACCACCGTGCGCGCGAGCGACGGCCCATCCGGCAGCGGCCAGCCGTCGATCAACGCGAAGTCGATCGGACCGCCGACGTCGCGCAGCGTTTGCCGCGCATCGCCGACACGGATATCGGCATATTGCGCGAGCCCTGCCTCAGTCAGATTCTGACGCGCGATCTCCGCCTTCGAAGCAACCAGCTCCGATCCGATCACCAGCCCGCCGCCGTTGTCGCGCATGGCCGCCGCCAGATACAGCGCGGACATGCCGATTGAAGTTGCAAAGTCAACGACTCGCGTGGCGCGCATCCCGCGACAGAGCACGTACATCAACTCGCCCTGATCGGGATGAATCGAAAAGCCGTAGTCGGCGAAAGCCTCGGGATCGTTGCCCGACGGCCCGCCGAACGCCTCGCTGCGAGGAAAGCGGCGCGACGCGTTCAACCGCTGCAGCACCTGATTGACGCGTTCGTCCTTGATGGGACTGACGGGCGATGTGGATACAGGCATGTCTCTCATGAAACGGCTCCTTGATGGATCGCGGCAGCGCGCATCAGGCGGCGCCATCGCGATCGGATTGCATAGGGAAGCGTGCGCGCACTCCGCACACAGTGGACTGGCTTCGATTTTCGAGCCTTGTTCCCCGCGTGCGGCTTACTGATCCTTACGGCGCACTGTCATCCGATCCAACCTCGTAAGCGGCGCTATTCACGCGCAGACACGCCATCTGGCGCCCGCCGCCCCCTACAAACCGCCTCGTACGCTCGAATCTTCGCGATCTTCGGTCTTCCACCTTCGTAATACACCGAAAAAATTACAACTAGCATGGTTATCGAGAATCATTCGCATCTACAGATAGCATTCACCCGCTTTCGGTTTGGCAACAAACATCCAACATCGAACCAACACGGGGAATGGAATGCGTTTCAAACGATGTCTCGTCAAATACGTCGTGCCGGCTGTCATCGCCAAAACCTGCGGGGCTTATGCAAGCCTCGCGCTCGCCGATCAGGCCACGGCCGACCCGTCGTCGCAGCACAACGAAAACACGGACAAGACCAGCGCGGCGCGCCGCGACGAAGCCCTCAAGGCGGTGAGCGTCACGGCGAACCGCCTCGGCACAGCGGACCTGAACCGGACGGCCGCCACTGTTTCCGTCATCACCAGCGACGATATCGACGACACCAACGCAAAGGACGTCAAGGAAGCACTCAAGTATGAGCCGGGCGTCGAAGTGCGGCGCCAGGCATATCGGCCATCGGGCATCACCGGGTCGTCGGGGCGCGCGGGCAATGAAGGCATCAACATCCGCGGCCTGGAAGGCAACCAGGTGTTGCTGCTCGAAGACGGCATTCCGCTGCCGCAATCGTATGCCTTCGGCTCGGGCTCGGCGGGACGCGCGGACTATCTGAACACCGACCTGTATCAACGTATCGAAGTGTTGCGCGGCCCGACTTCGGCGCTCTATGGCAGCGACGGCCTGACAGGCGCGGTCAACTTCGTCACCAAAGATCCCGATGACCTGCTCTCCATCTACAACAAGCCGACTTACTTCTCGCTCAAGTCGGGCTACGACTCGACCGACCGCAGTTGGGGTTCGACGGCCATGGCCGCGTTCGGCGGCGAGACGATTCAGGGCCTCGTCGCGCTGAGCGGTCGCCACGGTCACGAGACCGACAACATGGGCACCAGCAATACGCTGGGCGCCACCCGCTCGACGCCCGATCCGCTGACGTACAACAATCGCAGCGCGCTCGGCAAGATCGTCATCAAGCCGACGAGCCGCGACACGTTCAAGCTCACGGCCGAAACGCTCAACAACGCGAACTCCAGCGACGGCCTCTCGCAACTGAACGGCGCCTACACCTGGAGCGGCTACACCGCCAACCGTTACTACACGGAAAACGAGGTGACGAGCAACCGCGTTCAGCTCGACTACGATCACCACGATGCAACGAACCCGTGGTTCCAGCAGCTCCACGCGTCGCTCTACTACCGCAACGCAGCCACACGGCAGACGCTCGACATCGACGGCACCAATACGGCAGGCGCGTCGGCAAGCCGCACACGCGTCAACAACTATGGCGACAACATCGTCGGCGGCAGCGTCGCGGCGGATAGCGCATTCAGGACGGGCGTTCTGCAACATCGCCTGACGTATGGCATCGACGCCAGCGTGTCGCACTACAGCACGTCCAGTTCCGCGGGCTCCGAATGGACGTCGACGGATGGTTATCCGGAAGCGTTCCCGAAGACGACGCAAACCAATCTCGGCATCTTTGCGCAAGACGAAATACGCTGGAACAAGCTGAGCATCGTGCCGGGCCTGCGCTTCGACTATTACCGGATGACGCCGCATCCCGACGCCACGTATGACGCTGCCAGCGCAGGCTCGACCGAACCGACCACCACGTCGAGCGGCAATGCCGTTTCGCCGCGTCTCGCGCTGCTGTATGAAGTCACGCCCGCCTTCGTGCCGTATGTGCAATACGCACATGGATTCCGCGCGCCGTCCGCCTATCAGGTCAATAGCTATTACAACCCGGTCGGCTCGTATGGCCTCTATTACCAGCAGGTCGGCAATCCCAACCTGAAGCCCGAAACGAGCAACTCCATCGAAGCCGGCCTGCGCGGCAAGCTCGGCGTCGGCCACGGCCAGGTCACCTACAGCACGGCCGCGTTTGCAGGTCGATACAAGAACTTCATCGATACCAAGGTGGTTGGCGGCAGCATGACGTCGGCGACCAATCCGTACACCGTGCAGTACGTGAACTACTCGAAGGCGTCGATTCACGGCGTCGAAGCGAAAGCGGACTGGATCGTCAACGACAGCCTCGAAGTGAAAGGCGGGATGGCCTGGATCAAGGGCACGGAAACCAACGACGACACGACCACCGGCCTCGACACGGTACCACCGCTCGCCGTCGTGCTAGGCGTCAACTACACGCATGGCGAGCGCTGGTTCGTCGGCGCGGACATGATCTACAACTCGCGCAAGGACAAGTCGGACATGTCGAGCTCGAGCTATTACTCGACGCCCTCTTACACCATTTTCGACCTTCACGCGGGCTACAAGATCACGAAGCACGTGAGCGTGACTGCGGGCATCGACAACCTGTTCGACCGCAAATACTGGATCTGGAACGACGTGCG
Source organism: Paraburkholderia steynii (assembly GCF_900100565.1). Taxonomy (NCBI): domain Bacteria; kingdom Pseudomonadati; phylum Pseudomonadota; class Betaproteobacteria; order Burkholderiales; family Burkholderiaceae; genus Paraburkholderia; species Paraburkholderia steynii. The sequence continues at coordinate 228,484 of NZ_FNDI01000009.1, forward strand.
CGGCCTCGCCGACAGCGACGGCTACGCGAAGATCAGCGCGCTCACCGCGCCGGGCCGCAATTTCAACGTCGGCATGAAGATCGATTTCTGAACACCAAGGACACGACAATGAACGCTACACAGCAACGCTATACGACCGACGCCGCTTCGCTCGCCACGCTTCGGCACGACTTCCTCCACGTTCGCGCGACCCAGAAGCTGCGTCAACGTGAAGCCGCTGCGGCGCTCGGTGTGAGCGAAGGCGAAGCGCTGGCCGCTTTCGTCGGCGAACACGTCGTACGCCTCGACGACAGATTGATCGAGCTATTCGAATCGATGCCGACGCTCGGCGCCGTGATGATCCTGACGCGCAACGAAGCCGCCGTACACGAAAAGGACGGCGCCTTCGAAAAGATGAGCCATGAAGGCCCGACAGGACTTGCGCTCGGCAGCGCGATCGATCTGCGGATGTTCTACAGCAAGTGGGCCTCGGCATTCGCGGTGCGCGAGCCGCTCGAACAAGGCACGCGTCATAGCATCCAGGTTTTCGATGCACAGGGCCGCGCCGTCACGAAGATCTATTTGCGCGGGCACAGCGACCATCATGCGTTCGATGCGCTCGTCGAGCGGCACAAGGCTTCCGTGCAGACGCCAGGTCTCGTGGTCGCGCCGGCACAACCGCCCGCTGCGACCACGCCCGACGAACAGATCGACGTCGACGCGTTCCGCCACGCGTGGACGTCAATGACGGACACGCATCAGTTCTTTCCGCTGCTGCGCAAATTCAATGTCGGACGCACGCAGGCGCTGCGGTTCGCGCCGCCCGATTACGCGTGGCGCGTCGGCAAGGATTCGATTGGCACGCTGCTGACGTCGGCGGCGCAGACGTCGCTGCCCATCATGGTGTTCGTCGGCAATGGCGGGACGATCCAGATTCACACCGGCCCGGTTTCGACGATACGCACGATGGGCCCATGGCTCAATGTGCTCGACCCCGACTTTAATCTGCATCTGCGTACCGATCTGATCGACAGCATCTGGGTCGTGCGCAAGCCGACCAGCGACGGCATCGTCACCTCCGTTGAGCTTTACGACGCGCAGGGCGAGAACATCGCGTTGCTGTTCGGCGCGCGCAAACCCGGCAATCCGGAACTGCCCGCATGGCGCGCGCTCGTCGACACACTGACGCGCGACGAAACGACAGATGCGACTGCGGGAGCCTGCGAAGCATGAGCAACGACCGCTTCAACGCAGACCGGCGAAAGCTGATGGCCGGTCTCGGCGCGCTGACGCTTGCATCGTTCGCGCGACCTGCGCGGTCCGCTGAAACGACTCGCGTGGGAAGCAGCGCGCAACGCGTGATCGTCGTTGGCGGCGCGATTGCGGAAGTTATCTATGCGCTCGGCAAGGCACAAACGCTCGTCGCCACCGATACGACATGCACGTTTCCATCGCAGGCGCTGGCGCTGCCGAAGGTCGGCTATCAGCGCACGCTGTCGGCCGAAGGACTGCTCTCCTTCCAGCCGACGCTGATTCTCGCGTCGACGGAGGCAGGGCCGCCATCGGCTCTCGATCAGGCGAGCAGGATGGGTGTGCGGATCGTCAGCTTTGCCGAGTCGCATGATGTAGCGTCCGTGCGTAACAAGATCCAGGGCACGGCGCGTGCGCTCGATGCAGCAGCCGCCGGACAGACCTTGCTCGAACGCTTCGACAGCCAGTGGACGCAGACGGTGCAACGCATCGCCCAGGCTCAGCGCAAGCCCTTGCGCGTGTTGTTCCTGCTCAATCCAGGCGGCAATCAACCGATGGTCGCAGGTCGGCACACAGCCGCCGATGCAATGCTGACGTATGCGGGCGCAACCAACGCGATCCAGGACTTCGCCGGATACCGGGCCTTGTCGCCGGAAGCGCTCGCCGCATGTCAGCCCGACGTGGTGCTGACCACCGACGACACCTTGCAGGCGTCGGGTGGCAAGCAGAATCTGCTGGCGGGCGCGGGGTTCCAGTTGACGCCCGCAGGCCGTAACGGCTGCGTCGTTTCGCTCGATACGCTGTTCCTGCTGGGATTCGGTCCACGTCTGCCTGATGCCGTAGCCGAACTCCATCGCCGATTGTTCACTTCCTGAACCGAACCGCCCACAGCGCTCTGCAGCATCCATGTCTCATGAAATCGACAGGCATTTCCAACATGCCCATGGCCATCGAATGCGCCGCGCATTCGCCACGTTCAGACGCGCGAGGCCACACGTCATCACGTATGCAGGCATGGCCGCGCTGTTGCTCGTGCTCGCTGTTGCCGTGCTCGCGGCGCTCTGCTTCGGCGCCTATCCGATCTCGCCCGCGATACTGTGGGACAGCCTGTCGGCGTCTTCGTCAACGGACCGCGCCGTCGCGGTGCTGGTGCAGTTGCGCGCGCCGCGCGTCGCGCTCGCCGTGATGGTCGGAGCGGGCTTCGGCGCAGTCGGCAGCGCGCTGCAGGCGCTGTTTCGAAACCCGCTCGCCGACCCGGGATTGATCGGTGTTTCGAGCGGCGCGGCGCTCGGTGCATCGCTGATGATCGTCTCGGGATCGACGCTGTTTGCGCGCTTCGGTACGCGCGCTGACGAGGCCATCGCGTGTGCGGCGTTCCTCGGCGCAATGACCGTCACGGTGCTCGTATATCGGCTTGGTTCATCGCAAGGACGCGTGCAGTTGTCCGTGTTGCTGCTTTCGGGCATTGCGGCCAACGCGCTGGCTGGCGCGATCATCGGCATGTTGAGCTACGTTGCCTCCGATGCGCAGCTTCGCTCGCTCACGTTCTGGAGCCTCGGCAGCCTCGGCTCAGCCCAGTGGCGAACGCTCGGCGCAATCGCGCCGTTCGTGGCGGCCGGAATCGCGTTGATCGCGATGAACGCGCAGACGCTCAACCTGATGCAGCTTGGGGAAAGCGAAGCGCATTATCTCGGCGTCCGCGTGCGTCGCGTGAAGCGGATCACGTTGCTCGCGGCTGCGCTGGTCGTCGGCGCGCTTGTTTCCTGTGCGGGGCAAATCGGCTTCATTGGTCTCGTTGCGCCACACTGCGTGCGGCTCGCATGGGGTCCCGACCAGCGACGCGTGCTGCCCGCCTCGGCCTTGCTGGGCGCCATTCTCACAGTACTCGCCGATCTCGCTGCGCGCACCATCGCGGCGCCCGCGGAGTTGCCGCTCGGCATTCTGACCGCGATGATCGGCGCGCCGTTCTTCCTGCTGCTGATCGTGCGTCAACGACGTCTGCTCGGCGACTGACCAAAAACAACATGCTGTCGATAAAAAACCTGCAGGTCGCGTGGCGCGACAACGCGATCCTTCAAGACGTGTCCTTATCGATTCGACCGGGCGAATTCGTCGTCGTGCTCGGTCGCAACGGAGCGGGGAAAAGCACGCTGCTCAAGGCGCTAGCGGGCGACTTCGCGTTGCACGGCAAGACGGGGGCTACATATCGCGCAGATCTGTCGATCAATGGCGAATGTGTGGACGGAATGGATTCGAAGCGGCTCGCACGTCTGCGCGCGGTCTACTCGCAAAGCACCGCCAACAACTATCCGCTTCATGCTGCGCAGCTCGTCAGGCTCGGGCGCTATCCGCACGTTGACGCGGGAGCACCGGAGAGTCCGCAATTCGTGGAAGACGTAGTGAGCCACGCGCTCACGCTGGCGGGCGCCGCTCGTCTGGCAGAACGCGATGTCACGACGTTATCGGGTGGCGAGTATGCGCGCGTGCAGTTCGCTCGCGCACTCGCGCAGGTCTGGCCATCAGCGAGCGGACATTCACCGCAACGCGCCGCGCCTCGCTATCTATTGCTCGACGAGCCGACGGCAGCACTGGATCTCGTACACCAGCACAGTCTCTTTTCGACTGTCGCGCGACTCACACGCGAATGGCACCTCGGCGCACTCGCGATTTCACACGACTGCACGCTCGCGGCTCGTTACGCCGACCGGCTCGTGCTACTGGCGGATGGCAAGATCGTCGCGGCAGGTACAGCGGACGAAGTCATACGCTCCGATCTTCTGGAACAGTGCTATGGCGTGAAGGTCGATATCTTGCACGATCCCAATCGCGGTGGTGTTCTGGTCGTGCCGAGCGAACAGTCCACGGCCGCTGTGAATTCGACGTCTTTTCCGACATAAAAAAAGACCCAGGAAGTTGCCCTCCTGGGTCCTTTGCAGACAGCTAGCTTCGACGCTTACTGTCCCGTGTATCCAACCGGCACGGTCGAATTGTTCTTCGCGACCGTCGCGTTGTTCGACACGATGTACTGCGGTACTTCCGTCAGCGTCAATGACACCTGGCCGTTCGAATACGGAAGCGTCGTGACGTTGCCGTAACCGTCGATCTTCGTCACGTTGCCCGACGTACCCGCGTTATCGACCTGCAGCGAATAGCTCGTCGAATAGGTCGTGCTATACACGCCATTGGCGGGCCACTGGCTGTTGTTGTGCGTCCACGCGGCCGTCACGACCTTGCCGTTGTTCAACTGCTGGAAGTCGTATACGAACGTGCCCGAAGGCGTGTTCTTCACGCGGCCCAGCGTATTGGTGCCGTCGAGCACACGCGTCATCGTGGCAAACGCCATCGCTTCCGGCTTCGGCGAGAGGTTCGACGCACCGAACGCGCCCTGCGGATTGTTCAGGTCGAAGAACGAACCGTAGCCCACTTCGCCCGGATAGTCGGCACCGTAGAACAGCGTCGTGAGTTGCGCGCCGCCGCCCAGCACGATGATGTGCGAGCGCACCCCAACGGCCGCATGCGCAAACAGCTGGTTCTGCGACGGCACGGTGGGACCATACGCCAGACCCGGATCGTAGCTGGTGCCGGCTTCCGTGAAGAACAGCTTCATGTTCGGCTTGCCGTTCTGCATCACCTGACGCAACTGCGTCATCTGATTGTCGAGCGCATTGGCCTGGTTCGCGGGACTCGGGTCCGAATCGTATTGCTCCGGCGGATGCGCCGGGTACGTACCCGCATTCCAGTAACCGTGAGTCGAGACGGCATCGATGTAATTCCACAGCCCGAGCGCGCCGAACTTCTGCAGATAACCCGTCGTGCAGGTCGTGCAGTTCGCTGCGAACGGATTGCCCGTGCCCATCACGACCGCGTTCGGATCGGTCGAGTGGATGCCTTCATAGGCAGCCTTGTACATCGCGACGAAGTTCGCATCGCTATCGGCCCAGCCGAGACTCGGCTCCCACGTCACCTGATAGTAGTTCTTCTGCTGGTTCGGGTAGTTCGCCGCACGGATCAGGCTCGTGTCCGTACCGACCTTCGCCATGAAGTTCTGGTACTCGGTCAGATCCTTCGGTGCGTAATAGCTGTCGGTGAACTGGCCCGTCTTCGAATTCCACGCAGGAATGCCGTCGAGCCGCACGATACGCATCTGATCAGGATTGGCCTTATAGAACGGATCGAGATCGTTCACGTTGGGCGTGTACGTGTTCGGACCGTTCGGCTCCATCTGCGACTGCTGACGATTGTCGATCGTCCACGTGATGCCCAGCGCGCGCAGTGCCGCGATGTTGCCGTTGAAACCTTGCATGCCGAAGCGGTGCTGGTCCTGGTGCGCATACGTGACCGTGCCGAGTGCCGACGTGAGATTCGGCAGCACGCCGAACGTCGCGATACCCGTCGGGCGCGTGCCGCTATGGGGCAGCGTGCCGCCATTCGCGCGCAGCGTGGCCGTGATCGCGCCATAGCCCGACCATGTCGACTTGCACGAGATCGTGTTGGTCTGCACGCCAGCGCTGACCGGGAAACTGCCTTGCGTCTTGATCGCGCCATTCGAATCGGCGATCGACCAGATCACGGTATCCGCGTTCGGCGCGTTCGTCGTGACCGTGAGGTTGAACGGTGCGTTGTTCTGGAACACGCGCAGGCCGTCGGTGGTCGGCGTGTCGGCCGTAATCAGACCGTTTGCCGTGCCGCCAGCCTTTTGCACCGGCGTTCCGCATGAGAGCGCTGCGCTGGACGAAGGTGACGGTGCGGGTGCGGGCGTCGGTGTGGGGGTCGGCGTCGGCGTCGGCGTGGGGGTCGGCGTCGGTGTGGGGGTCGGCGTCGGTGTGGGAGTCGGCGTCGGCGTGGGAGTCGGCGTCGGTGTAGGAGTCGGCGTCGGTGTAGGAGTCGGCGTCGGAGTCGGCGTCGGCGCACCGGCCGCGACCGCACGCACCCAACATGCTTTTCCGTAGCCGTACGCAGGGTCCGTATTCGAAACCGCGCCGACATAGCAGCCAACGCCATTCGTAAACGTACGCGGCGCCGTCAGCATCACCGACGGCGCGTTAGGCGGCACAGCGCCGAACACGACAGAGCCCGTTCCGAGGAACGAGCAGTTGCCATTCTCTTTGCCGCACAGCGTGTACGACTGTCCTGCGACGGTAATCGTCGATGCCTGGGCGTACGCCTGCTCTGCACCAAACGAAGCCAGCACGGTTGCCGAGGCAACTCCCAATAGTTTCCAATAACTCATCATTGTTCGTTGATCCCGCTGAAATCAGTTTTCCCCGAAAGTCCAGCAAGATCGTTGACAGATCGTCTTGCTGTGGCGTTTTCGAATAAAGAAACCGGCATCGGATATTTATTACGGATTACTTACTATAGTGTCCGGGCATGAGCAGGACACGCATTCATGCAATCTCGCTTTCGATGACCGGGAACGTGCAGAGACCCCGCGCTAGCGCGGATAGAGTTCCCAATACGCATCTGATGTCAGATCAGATGAATTGATAGACGAGTCGAGCCGATCCCTGCAGATCAGGAATCCTTAACTACGGCTGAGTCGTCTTGCGCGTTTTGACAGCAGCATGCCGCCGCGAACCCTTTCGGTTCGACGAAATCGATGTACATCTACGTGATACAGGCACGAACGAACGTCACATTTCCGCGGTAGATATCTACGCGTAACCTGCGAGCACGCGCCTGAACGAGACGAAACAGCACCTCTATGCGCAAGCGCCTTAGGTAGTAATTACTTCTACTCGATCCCTACCAAGTATTAATTACAGAACATTTCAAGGCAGACGAATTATAAACGTTTCATTCGTGTAACGTCGCCCGAAAAAAAGCCAAAAGGTAATGTCGCCGGTAATTTTGGAGAAATTTTGAGATATGCTTTCGTGAAGCATGATTGATCAGGGAAGATTCACCCGTGAACGCCCGGAAAAAGTAAATTCATGATCGATATGGATATTTTTTTAGCTTTTTCGTAATACAAATGCGCCATTTATGCGTTTTAATTTTCAGTGCGCACGATAATGGGGAAAATGATCGATCCCGATTATCGAAATATCGGCCGATTATATGAAAATGCACCACCCTGATTAAATGGGGCGCATCCGGCTCATTGATTATTGCGCGCCTGAGCGCGCAGGCTTTCATCGTTTCCTTTTCTTCCATACCGGGCTTGCGCAAGTTCGAAAGGCGACGTCACTGGTTCCTGCACACGCTGCAAGCGACTGCTTGTCGAACGATGCGATACGCCGCGCCAACGTATCGACGAACGGCCCGAGTTGCGCATCCGGCAGCGAGCGATTCACATAGCCATATCGCTCCGCGAGATCGCCATTGATATCGTTGCCGCTCAACAGTATTTCCAGCGCACGGCCACGCCCCATCAGGCGCGGAAGACGCGCCATCGGTCCGCCGCCCGGCACGAAGCCCGCGCCGATTTCGCTCGGACATATCGGTCAGCAAATTGACGTTGCGCTCGCAACGACCGTCCGCTTCAAGCCGTCGTTCCGCCATGAATGGCGGCGAGCACCTCGCGGGTGAATCTCGGGTCGTTCAACTCGAGGTCTGCCGACAATCGCGCGGTCACTTCCTGCAGCAGCCAGCCGTTGCCGTCGGGATCGCTAAACGACGCGTACGATGCGTAGCTCTTCCGGTCTGGATTCAGCCCAGCCTCCTGGCATTTTCCGTCGGCATGATGGAACACGCCGCCTACGTCATGAAACGGCTGGCTGACCTCGATGCCACGACCCATCAGTTCGCTCCGCGCAGCCACGATGTCCGACACGACGAGATGAATCCCTTGTACCGAGCCAGGTGTTGCCGCCGTCATGTTCTTGCCGAACATGATCGAACATCCGGAGCCGGGCGGCGTGAACTGGATCACGCGATAGTCACCCTCGCTGGATGTGAAGTCGAGATCGAGCCGCCAGCCCAGCTCGCCATAGAAGCGCTTTGCGCGATCGACATCAGAGACGGGAAGGACGACGATTTCGATCTTCATGTCGAAACTGATGCTCATGGCTTGCTCCGTGAACATGTTGAAACCGGTTGGCGTGAATTGCGCGATCTATCGAAATGCAATGTAGTCGCCAAAGCACCGGCTTGTCGCTAATACCATGGTATTAGCGGCGGGCGGAACTGTTCGCGGGGAATGAATCGACAGAGACAGGCGTGCGCGATACGGGGGCATAGGCACGATCACGCGTGTACACCCACCGTGCGACGCTCCTGACGCAGCAGTACGTCGCGGTAAATGCCAGGCCGGCATGCAAGCTCCTGGGGCGCGCCATCATCGACCAGCCGCCCGTGCTGAATGACCACGATGCGATCGAAATTCTGCAACGTCGACAAGCGATGCGCGATCGCCACCACGGTGCGCCCCTTCATCAGCCGGTCCAACGCGTCCTGAATCTTCGCTTCCGATTCGCTGTCGAGCGCCGACGTTGCCTCGTCGAGCAGCAGAATGGGCGCGTTTTTCAGGAACGCGCGTGCAATCGCGATGCGCTGCCGCTGCCCGCCTGATAGCCGCATCCCGCGCTCGCCAACATTGGTTTGCAAGCCGTCCGGCAACGAGCGGATCAGGTCGAGGCTATTCGCGTTTTCACAGGCTTGCAGCACTTCGTCTTCCGTCGCGTTGGGACGGCCGTAACGCAGGTTGTCGAGCAACGAACGATTGAACAGTGAGATGTCCTGCGGCACGACGCCGACCGCATCGTGCAGACTGCCCAGACTGATATCGCTAAGACGCTGGCCCGAAATGCACACGGCTCCCAGGCCAGGCGGCGGATCGAATGAGCGTTGCAGTAACGCCAGGATAGTGGTCTTGCCCGCACCCGATGGTCCGACCAGACCGACACGCTGGCCCGCGTCGACGTGAAGACTGAAATGATCCAGCACGCGGCGGCGCCCGGGGTACGAGAACGTCACGTTCTCGAAGTCGATATTCGCGTCGCGGATCTGCAAGCTCGGGACATCGACCGCCTCTTCCATCTCGCGCGGCACGAGCAGCGATTGCGCTGCCTCGGCCAGCCGCGCCAGATGCTGGATCATGCCAACAAGCGCCACGGCAAGATCACGCGTGCCATGCAGAATCGCGAAGCCGAGCGAGCTGACCAGCACCACGTCACCCGTCGTCGCACGCTCCTGCGACCAGAGCCACAACACCCAGCCGAGCAGGCAGCACGACAGCACTACCGTAATGACCGCGTGTACCAGTCTGAGTTTTTCGAGGTGCCGCAGACTCGCTTCGCGGGACGCCATTTCCTGCTCGAGGAAGCGCCCGATACGCAGACACTCGCGCGCCGTCGCCACAAAGGTCCGCACAGTCGACATATTGCCTATCACGTCCACCATCTCGCCGTCGACAGACGCGGCGCGCGACGCAAAGTTCACATGACGCTCGCCGCCGCGCTTCGCGAGCCAGAACAGGAAGGCAGTCATGCAGACGGAAATGACGACAAGCGCAAGCGCCATCCACACGCTGATCCAGCCAATCAGCACAACGGACCCGATGACCGAAAGCAGCGGCGGCAGCGCATTCCACGCTGTCAGATTCTCGATCGTGAATACGGCATTGGCCGTCGCGGAGATACGGCTTGCGAGCGTGCCGGGCTGCACGTTCGAGAAATAGTCCGTCGAATGACCGACCAGATACCCGAACAGTTCGCGCCGCACGTCGCCCGTGACCTCGACGAAGGTCCGCACGCTTACCCAGCCCGCGATGCGCCAGAACAGATTGTCGGCGAACAGCAGCGCAATGATGACAAGAAACGCGTGGACGACGTTTGCGGGATGCGCGCGGCCGGTGGGCAGCGCGTCGACCAGGTTCCTGATCGCGAACTGAGACCCTAGCGAGCACCCGACAGCGGCAACGATGCCGAAGAGAATCACCGCGTGTTGTGCCGGATGCAGGCGAACATAGCGGAACAACAGGCTCACGGGACTGGACGCGTAACCCGCAAGTTCCTGTGCGCGCCGCCCGCGCGTGCGCCCGGCTGGCGCGGCGCCCGCAGCCTTTGAACTCGGCATACCCATTGGTGACCGCTCCGGTGTTTCGCCCCGATGAAACGAATCGTCGAACGCAATACCAGTCAAAGGACTCGTTTGCCGACCAGGCGACGAATCGATCAAGCATACGCTGTTCCCGCGCCTTGGCACGAGCGGCGAAACAATGGGATTTGCAGCAAGGCATGGTCCTGGTGCGCGGGAAAAACGGATAATCCATAAACAAGGCGGTTTCGTTCAACTACACCTGAAAACAAACTCACTATGCGTATTCCACCGCTCAAGGCGATCATCGCGTTCGAAAGTGTCGCCCGAACCCGGAGCGTGAATCGCGCGGCTGATGAGCTGGGTTTGACGGCATCCGCCGTCAGCCATCAGTTGAGCAACCTCGAGTCGATCATCGGGCAGCCGCTCTTCCAGCGCTCGGGCCGCGGTCTCGTGCTGACGCCGACGGGCGAGCGCTATCTGTCCGACGTAACGGGTTCGCTCGCGGATCTGAGCCGCGCCACTGAGCGCGCGTCCAGCCGCACCGAGGTTGACATCCTGCGCGTGCATTCGAGCCCGAGCTTTGGCCTCATGTGGCTGATGCCGAGGCTGTCGTCGTTTCAGGAAGCGAACGACGACATCCAGTTGAACCTCGCGTGTTCGTACGAGAATGTCTCGTTTTCGAATGGCTTCTACGATATCGACGTGCGGCACGGCTACGGCAACTGGAGCAACGTCGAAGTGAAGACCGTGCGCGGCGAGTTCATTGCACCGCTCGCTTCTCCCGCGTACCTTGCGCGTCATCCCGTGAATACGCCTGAGGATTTGTTGGCGCACCGGCTGATCTATTCGGAGTCGCCGCTCGTGCAATGGAAACAATGGTTCGGCAGAACAGGCGTATCCGCAGCGCACAAAACCTTCGATTTCTCGTTCGACCGCTCGTACATGTCGCTAGAAACGGCGGCGCTCGGCTTGGGCATTGCGCTCGAAAGCGTGATGCTGGCGTCGGTGAAGATTCGCGAAGGCTTGCTGGTGCCCGTTTTCGATGACAGCTATGCCGTCGAAGTCGGCGCGCATCACCTCGTCTATCCGGCGCAAAACGCCGAGCTGCCACGCGTGGCGCGCTTTCTCGCGTGGATCGAGCGCGAGGCCGCTACGGAGCATCCGCGCCAGTCGTAGGCGCGGTGAGGCAGCGCATCGGCAGGGTTTTATTGCGCTGCAGCGAATCGCAGCCATCCCGCCTGCGAACTTCATCTGAATTTTTCTCAGCCATTGTTGAGCGTTTCCGCGTTGATGCGCGAGCCCCGTCAGCCGACACTCTGGGCACACATCAACACACAGGAGACAAACTCATGCTGCTCGAGAACAGGATCGTCATCGTAACGGGCGCGGCCTCGCCGCGAGGCATTGGCAGGGCGACGGCCAACGCACTCGTTGCGCAGGGCGCGCGCGTCGTGATCCTCGATCTGCGCAAGGAAGACGCGGAAGCCGCCGCCGCCGACCTCGGCGCCGGACACCTCGGCCTTGCCTGCAACGTCACTGACAAAGACGCCTGCGTCGCGGCCGCGCGCATCACGCTCGAACGCTATGGACGCATCGACGGACTCGTGAACAACGCCGGCATCACACAGCCGGTTCGCACGATGGACATCACAGGCAAGGACTTCGACGCGATCGTCGACGTGAATCTGCGCGGCACGCTGTACATGTCGCAAGCGGTGATTCCGGCGATGCAGGAACAGAACGGTGGCAGCATCGTCTGCATGTCGTCGGTGTCCGCGCAACGCGGCGGCGGGATCTTCGGCGGCCCGCACTACAGTGCCGCGAAAGCGGGCGTGCTGGGCCTCGCGAAAGCGATGGCGCGCGAATTCGGCCCGAACCGCATCCGCATCAACTCGATCACGCCGGGCCTGATCCAGACCGACATCACGGGCGACAAGCTGACGCCCACGATGCGTGAAGACATCATCAAGGGCATTCCGCTCGGCCGGCTCGGCGATGCCGCCGATGTCGCCAACGCGTGCCTGTTCCTCTTGAGCGATCTGTCGACCTACCTGACGGGCATCACGCTCGACGTCAATGGCGGGATGCTGATCCACTGAGAACCGCGCCGCCGCCAGCAGGCGGCACAATCGACGCACCCGGGAAAACCGGGGCGAACATGGCAGGAGACATTCCATGAAAGCGAAGTACACCACGTCCCCGGTTACGGGTGATGTACTGCCGCGCAACGATTCGCAGACTTTTGAAGCGAAGACGTACGCAAAGGTCGGCCGCCGGCTGATCCCCTTTCTGATGCTGTGCTATCTCGGCGCCTATCTGGACCGGGTCAACGTGGGCTTTGCGAAGCTGCAGATGCTCAGTGATCTGCGTTTCAGCGAAACCGTCTATGGCATGGGCGCGGGCATTTTCTTTCTTGGCTACTTCCTGTTCGAAGTGCCGAGCAATGTGATCCTGCACCGCGTCGGCGCGCGCCGATGGCTTGCGCGCATCATGCTGACGTGGGCCGTCATCTCGGCGAGCTTCGTGTTCGTCAAGTCACCGACAGCCTTCTACGCGCTGCGGTTTTTACTCGGCGTCGCGGAAGCGGGCTTTGCGCCCGGCGTGATTCTCTATCTCACGTACTGGTTTCCGTCCGAGCGCCGCGCGAAGGCACTGTCGCTGTTCTTCATGGCGATACCGCTGGCAGGCATGATCGGCGGCCCGCTGTCGGGCTGGATCATGCACTCGCTGCAAGGCGCGATGTCGATGGCCGGCTGGAAGTGGCTGTTCCTGCTCGAAGCCTTGCCGTCGCTCGTACTCGGCTTCGCGATCCTGCTGTATCTCGACGACGGCATCAAGCAGGCGAAGTGGCTGAACGATTCCGAAAAAGCGCTGCTCGCACGCAACGTCGCCGCCGATGCCGAACATAAAACGGCGCACGTATCGATCCGAGCATTCATCGGCGACCGCCGTTTGTGGCTGATGGCCTCCATCTACTTCTGCGTCGTGCTGGGGCAATACGGCCTGACCTTCTGGCTGCCGACCATCATCCGCAAGGCGGGTGTCGCCGATCCGCTGTGGGTGGGCGCCTTCACGGCCATTCCGTATCTGTGCGCAATCATCGCGTTGCCGCTGGTCGGCATGAGCGCGGACCGTCGACGCGAGCGCCGCTTTCACCTCGCCATTCCGATGCTGGTCGCCGCTGCAGGCTTTGCGACCTTGCCGATGCTCGGCAGCGTGGGTGCGTCGATCGTCTGTCTGAGCATTGCGGCTGCGGGCATTCTCGCGTCGTCGTCGCAGTTCTGGTCGCTGCCGACAGCCTTGCTGGGCGGCATGTCGGCGGCAGCGGGCATCGCCGCCGTGAACTGCTTCGCCAACCTGGCGGGCTTCTTCTCCCCGGCGATCGTCGGCTGGCTGAACGATCTGACGGGCAAGTCCACGGCCGGGCTGATCTTCATCTCTGTCGCGGTCACGCTCGGCGCAGCGCTCGTTTTTCTGGTGCCTGCCCGATCCGTCAACCGCTAATTCGCTTCGCAACCTTTTCGTTTGAACACTGGAGCTATCGATGGACACTGATACCGTCAACGATACGGTCACGCTCGCCGAGCGCGCCTACCGTATCCGCCGCAACGCGCTGCTGATGGGCGAAGTACAAGGCCAGGGCTATATCGGCCAGGCGCTCGACATTGCCGACGCACTCGCCGTCGCCTACTTCGGCGCCATGCGCTACCGCCCCGAAGACCCCGACTGGGAAGGCCGCGACCGCTTCCTGCTGTCGAACGGTCACTACGCGATTGCGCTGTACGCCGCGCTCTTCGAAGCCGGCATCCTGCCCGCCGATGAACTCGAAACCTATGGCAGCGATGAAAGCCGTCTGCCCATGTCCGGCATGGCGAGCTACACGCCTGGCATGGAGATGTCGGGTGGGTCGCTCGGCCACGGTCTGACGATTGCCGTCGGCCGTTGCCTCGGACTGAAGCGCAAGAACTCGGACGCATTCGTCTACACGCTTTTCTCCGATGGCGAACTCGACGAAGGCGCGATCTGGGAAGGCCTGATGTCCGCTGCGCACTGGAAGCTCGACAACCTGATCGCAATCGTCGACGTGAACAACCAGCAGGCCGATGGCCCGTCGACGCAGATCATGGCCTTTGAGCCGCTCGTCGAAAAGCTCGAAGCATTCGGCTGGTACACGCAACGCGTGAACGGCAACGACATCGATGCCGTCAAGCAGGCGTTCGACAATGCCCGCACTCACGTCAAGCCGCAGCCGCGCATCATCGTTTGCGATACGAAGATGGGCTGCGGCGTGCCGTTCCTCGAAGAACGCGAGAAGAACCATTTCATCCGCGTCGATGCGCACGAGTGGCAACTCGCGCTCGAAGCACTCAAAGCAGGGAGACAAGCATGAGCACCGTCGCCAGGAAGCCGAAGCTGAAAACGTCCGCGATGATCGCGTCGATCGCGGGTGAAGGTCAGGTAACCCGTTCCGCGCCGTTCGGCCACGCACTTGTTGAACTTGCACGCTCGAAGAGCAACGTGATCGGTATGACGGCCGATCTCGGCAAGTACACCGACCTGCACATCTTCGGTAAAGAGTTTCCCGATCGGTACTACCAGATGGGCATGGCCGAACAGTTGCTAATGGGCGCAGCGGCAGGTTTCGCGCATGAAGGCGCACAGCCCTTTGTCACGACCTACGCGGTGTTCGCCACGCGTCGCGCCTACGACTTCATCCATCAGGCGATCGCCGAAGACAACCTCGACGTGAAGATCGTCGCCGCACTGCCCGGTCTCACGACAGGCTACGGCCCGAGCCACCAGGCCGCCGAAGACCTCGCGCTGATGCGCGCGATGCCGAATATGACCGTGATCGATCCGTGCGATGCGCTCGATATCGAGCAGATGGTGCCCGCGATCGCCGCTCACAAAGGCCCCGTCTACGCACGCCTGTTGCGTGGCAACGTGCCCGCCGTGCTCGATGAATACGACTACAAGTTCGAACTCGGCAAGGCGAAGCTGCTGCGCGACGGCAACGACGTGCTGCTGATCTCGTCGGGGATCATGACCATGCGTTCTCTGGAAGTGGCCAAGGCGCTGGAGGCGGACAACATCGGCGTCGGCGTGCTGCACGTGCCGACCATCAAGCCGCTCGATACGGCGACGATCCTGCGCGAAGCAAAGCGCTCGGGACGGATGGTGATCGTCGCGGAGAACCATACGGTGATCGGCGGGCTCGGCGAAGCGGTGGCGCGCACGCTGCTGGGCGCGGGCGTGACGCCGCCGTTCCGCCAGATCGCACTGCCCGACGAGTTCCTCGCCGCCGGCGCCCTGCCGACGCTGCACGACCGTTATGGCATCTCGACTGACACCATGGCCGCCAGTATCAAGACGTGGCTCGGGTAACGGATCGAATTCCAATCGACCCGTAACCGCACGGCGACCGTTATTGCCCGGAATGACCGCAAACCTGGAGGATGCGGTCATTCGATTCCGCAAAGATGCAGAGCCCATATGCACCAATGCACATAACCTTCACAACGCAATTTCTGTGAGGTTTGTCGTGTTCGCTTCTAATATCCTTGTCCAGTTGTCCCACCCCGGGATTTGCAACGACCAAAGCGACAAGGAGAGAGATCATGTTCGACTGGGAGGATTTACGCCACTTCGTTGCGTTCAGTCAGGAACAATCGCTCGCGAAAGCCGCACGGCATCTGAAGGTCGATCATGCGACCGTCGCGCGCAGAATCGCGTCGCTCGAACAGTCCCTGGAACTGAAGCTGGTTGATCGCCGCCCACGCGCCTATGTGCTGACGGCGGACGGCGAACGTATCGCCGAACGGGGCCGGCGCATGCAGGAAGAGTCGTTTGCCGTGGAGCGGATGTCGGTCGGCGGACAGGAAGTCGTGAGCGGCGAGGTGGTGATCAGCGCGCCCCCGTCGATGTCGAGCAGTGTCATCGCACCTCACTTAGGCAAGCTGCGCGTGCAGCATCCAGCGCTGCGCGTCCGCCTGATCGCCGACACACGCAATGTGTCGTTGATACGAAGGGAAGCGGATATTGCCGTTCGCCTGAGCCGGCCAACCGAGGCCGATCTCGTCGCGCGCAAGATCGGCGTGGTTCCGTTCGCGTTTTACGCGTCACCGGACTATCTGGCGTCTCATGCGCCCGAAGACTACGAATTCATCGGATATGACGATAGTCTCGACGGCTCCGCTCAACAGATCTGGCTGGACACGCAGGCGAAGTCACGTCCCGTCGTTCTGCGCAGCAATAGTCTCGACGTGCAGGCAGCCGCCGCGCGGGCGGGTGTCGGGGTGGCCATCTTGCCCTACTTCCTCGGGGATTGGGACGAGAGTCTGAGCATCGTCGAAGGGCCGGGCCAGCCATTGCAGCGCGAGATATGGCTCTCCATTCACAACGATCTGCGGCACGCTCCGGCGATCCGCAGTGTCATGCAGTTCATTGCAAGCTGCTTTCCTGGCAACGGATAACGCAGACAGCGCGCCGCAACAGCTTGTGCATTTTCTCCTGGACGGTACGCACATTTCGGGAATTGGCGGATAGAAGGCCGGTGGCAATAATGCATTCACCGATCGACGAACAGGCAAACGGCAGATCGCAGACTAGCCGCTTGATCGTCGAACAGCTTCTCAACTATCCGCCCAAGGAGCACGAAATGAAACGCTTTCTGATCCCAGCCATGATTGCCGGCGCAATCGTATCGTCGTCTGTGTTCGCCGAACCGGCCACGCACGGCAAGACCCGCGAAGAAGTTCGGGCCGAACTCGTTCAGGCCCGCGAAGCAGGCGCGTTCGACGCGCCCGATGCCACCTACCCCACCGCTCAACTGCGCGCAGCCGCCGCGCTGCAGAACGCCAACACGAACGCCGGGAACGCGGGCACCTCTTCCGTGGGCGGCGCCGTGACGGGCCGCTCGGAAAGCGGGCGCCGCACCGTGACCGCGCCGGAAGCACGGGACAGCATCTATTTCGGTCAATGACCGTCAATCCAAAACTACGCCGACAGCCGCCGCAGAGCCAGGCCGCTGCCGGCACACGTTAGACAGTCAAGGAGTACCGTGATGGAACAGTTCAAGATGCGCATCGGCAGCGAGTGGCGCGGTGCGAGCGATGGCCGGACCTTCGAAAGTACCAACCCCTACAACGGCGAAGTCTGGGCGGAGGTGCCGCGCGGCACGGCCGACGATGTCGATGCGGCCGTGCGCGCGGCTCATGCTGCATTCAGGAGCGGCCCGTGGACCACGATGACCGCGAGCCAGCGTGGCATGGCGCTTCACAAGATCGGCGATGCGATCGCCGCGCATGCAGAGGAACTCGCCGATCTGGAGGTCAAGGACAACGGCAAGCTGAAAGCCGAAATGCTGAAGCAGATGCAATATCTGCCGCAATGGTTCTACTACTACGGCGGTCTCGCCGACAAGATCCAGGGCGATGTCACGCCGTTCGATAAAGCCGGGATTTTTCACTACAGCACGTTCGAACCGCTCGGTGTAGTCGCGACGATCGCACCATGGAATTCTCCGCTGCTGCTCGCAGTGTGGAAAATCGCGCCGGCGCTCGCGGCCGGCAATACGGTCGTCATCAAGCCATCCGAATTCTCGTCGGCATCTTCCATCCTGTTTGCAAAGCTCTGCGAAGAGGCGGGCGTGCCGGACGGCGTCGTCAATATCGTGACCGGCTTCGGCAAGGAAGTCGGCGAACCGCTGGTCGGGCATCCGCTCGTCGCGCGCGTCGCTTTCACCGGCAGCGAAGGCGGCGGCCGCCATGTCTACGAGAATGCGGCGCGTTCGTTCAAGCGTGTTTCGCTCGAACTGGGCGGCAAGTCGGCCAACATCGTCTTCGAGGATGCCAACCTCGACGATGCCGTGAAAGGCGCCGTCACCGCCATTTTTTCGGCGACAGGCCAAAGCTGCATGGCGGGATCGCGCCTGCTCGTGCATTCGAGCATCCATGACGAGTTCGTCGAACGGCTGGTGAATTTCATGAAGGACGTACGGCTTGGCGATCCGATGTCGCCGGATACGAACATCGGACCCGTATCGACCCAGCCGCAACTCGAAAAGACGCTGTACTACATCGATGTGGCGAAACAGGAAGGCGCACGTCTCGTGTTGGGCGGTCATCGTTCGACGCGACCTGGCACGGAAAAAGGGCTCTTTGTCGAGCCGACCATTTTCGTCGACGTGCGTAACGACATGCGCATCGCCCAGGAAGAAGTGTTCGGACCGGTCGTGGCCGTCATCAAGTTCGACACGGAAGAGGAAGCGATCGCCATTGCCAACGACAGCAACTATGGTCTCGCCGCCGGCGTCTGGACGCGCGACCTTC
Source organism: Paraburkholderia steynii (assembly GCF_900100565.1). Classification (NCBI taxonomy): domain Bacteria; kingdom Pseudomonadati; phylum Pseudomonadota; class Betaproteobacteria; order Burkholderiales; family Burkholderiaceae; genus Paraburkholderia; species Paraburkholderia steynii. Next base: position 247,026 of record NZ_FNDI01000009.1, read on the forward strand.
GCCGCGCGATGACGGTGCCGAAGCGGCTGGAAGCGGGCAGCGTGTGGGTCAATGCCTATCGCCTCGTCAGCTATCTCGCACCGTTCGGCGGCGTGAAGGCCTCGGGAATCGGCCGCGAAAACGGGATTCGCGCGGTTTATGAATACCTCGAAGCAAAGAGCGTGTTCATCAATCCGACGCCGGGTGTCGACAACCCGTTCGTGCTGGGCTAGGCAGCAGCGACTGGTGATGACGATGGTCGGCGTGATGGGGCGCCGACGATCGCTCACCGCTTAACCTTCGTGAACAAGCAGGCGAGTCAAGACTATGCGTTCGACGTGGATACCTTCTCGCGGCCTTGTGATGTTCGCTGGCCGCACCGCGCTGTCGGCTGCGCTCGGCCTGCTCTGCTCCAGCCTGGCTGGCCTTCATGAGCCGCATTGGGCGGCGTGGACAGTCGTCTCGCTGGCGATTCCGGCACGCGGAGACAGTCTGTTGAAATCGCTCGATCGCGCGCTCGGCACGGCTGTCGGCGCGCCCGTCGGCGTGCTGCTGGTTCTGGTTGCACACGGCAGCGAGCCGGTGCTGGTCGGCCTGCTGGCGGCATGGCTCGCGGCGTGTGTCTATGCGGGCGCCTCACTGCGCAATTACCGCGCATATGGTGCCGTGCTGGCGGGTTATAGCGCGGTCATCATCGCGATGTCGTTGCCGGGCGAATCCGCACAGTTGTTCGAGGTCGGCAAGGACCGCTGCTTCGGGGTGCTCATCGGTATTGCATGCGCGTTGCTCGTCATCGTTTTTTCGCGCGACGCTATGCACAGCGGACATGCAACCCGGCGCATCCGACATGCGATAGGCGCAGCATGCGCGTGGAGTGCAGACCGGCTTGCAGGTTTGCCGCGCCCACGGGCCATCGACGGCACTGGCCCACAACGGCTGCGCCGGCAATTGAGCGATATCCTCGCGCTTGACGGCGCGGTGCTGAGCGCGGCTGCTGAATCGCCAGCGCTGTGGACCCGTACGGGCCGTCTGCGCGGCGTCGTGTCGGCGCTGCTCAGTTTGCTTGTGGTATCGCGAGGCATCGAGCGGAACTTGGAAGAAGCGACGTCCAAAGGGAATGCAATCAGAGACGAGATCGGGGCGGTCGTTGTCGAAGCATCGCGGTTGCTTATGTCGATCGCTCGCGAACTGCGTGGCGATTGCGCAACCGAACCCGGAAAGACGTCCGTCTTTTGCTCGCAGTTGCACGCATTGCGCGTCACGCTTGCATCAATTCAGGCAAAAACTGTCGTCGAACGCCGACGCATCGATCTCGTCTCTGCGCTCCTCGGTGCGACGGAAGGGGCGCTGCGAGTGTCAGCCCGTTTGACAGGGGCCGATGAAAGTCGAAATGACGACACCGAAAGCTGTCCCGCGCCCGTCTATACACGCGACCGTACTTACGCGGTAGTCGCTGCGTTACGCGCTGCGATTGCATTGCTGCTCGCTGGAGCGGTCTGGATGAACACCGGCTGGCAAGGCGGGCCGCTGTTCGTCGCATTCACGGCTATCGCGATAGCCCTCTTCGCGATCCGGCCCAACCCGCGACATACGGCAATTCACTTTCTGACTTCGGGCGCAGTGGGCGCGGGCGCTGCGCTGTTGTTCTGCGTAACGGTTGCGTCGCACATTGCGCATCCTGCGGGCGTTGCGCTCGCGGAAGGCTGCGTCGTTTTTCTGGCCATTGTGCTGTCGTCCCTGCTTTCGAATAGTTTCTGGGCGTCGGGTTTCTGCCTGGTGTTCCTTGTCGTGTCCGATCCGGCAGCCATTGCTCATATGACGGCGAGCGCGCTGAGCGGCAATGCGACAGGTGTGATCGCGGGCTCCGCGCTCGCCGCGTTCGCATTCCATCTCGTTCCATCACGTGGACGCGAGAGCCGGTGGCGCAAACGCAGTCTGAAACGGATCGCTGACACGATTCGGACCTTGATTGCTTCGCCCGTCGGGCGGCGAACGGCCGTGACGCATCACGCGTGGCAAAGCCGAAGCATCGACGCGCTCGTGCGGATCGCTTTGCCCGCAGCATCCGCGCAGGAAGTGGATGAATGCATGTCGTGGATCGAGATAGGAGCGGAACTGCTCGAACTACACAATGCTTCGCACACCGATGCCGGACCGCTTTCATCAGACGCGCGAAAGACACTGGGCCAATTGCTCGCGGATCTCAGAGATATCGAGCCTCATGCGTGGCACGCGCGGCTCATCGCTGCCGATGCTGAACTTCATCACACGCAGCACACAGATCAAACAGTACTCGCAATGCGCGCGAGGATTGCTGAAATCGTCTCGTTGCTGAAACACGTAGCTGCAGCGGGAATTGCACCGGCGCAATGAAACGTCCCGAAGCCAGAACAGGGTCAAGCACTTGGAATTTTTTTGTTGTAGATAAACAGGAGATTTGAAATGGCAAGGCAGAATTCAGTCCAGCTCGCCGAGAAGTTTTGGCGTGAAGTGTGGCAATTGCGCAATCCGCACGCGGCAGACCATCTGGTCTCTGACGACTTCACGGTCACCTCGGGCGGAGTCGAGATCAAGTCACGCGAAACGTTCAAGAAGTGGGTTGCTGCATTCCTCGCCAGCATCGCTGAGTTCAAGTTCGATGTGATCGAGACGTTTCAGAACGAAACAGGCGACCGGGTGGTCAGTCGATGGCGGGTTACGGGAAAGAACAACGGCTTCATGGGTTCAGAACCATCGGGCTTACCGATCGACATGACGGGAACGGCGGTCCTGCACGTTGGCGAGGACGGACTGCTGCGGCACAACTGGGTAGAACGTAGTGCGCTGGAAGTTCTGCGCAGTGTGGCTACGCGAAATGGCATCGTTGTGCAGGCGGAGCCGGCGTCAAGCGAGTCAGGCCGATAAGCGTTTGCGCACTGTCGAAAGTCATTCGAACATGTCAGTGCGAAGACACGTAATCGGAATCAGCAAACGCCGGCGGCATCGAAAACGTCTCGCGCATGCGCTTCGTCTCCGCCGCGGGCGTCGCGCCAAATAGACGCTTGAACTCGCGATTGAACTGCGACGCGCTTGTGTAGCCCACAGCGTGACACGCGGCTTCGGCAGTGATGCCTTGACGCAGCATCAACAGTCGAGCCTGGTGCAGGCGCGCCGATTTCACATATTGCATAGGCGATGTTTGCGTGATCGCCTTGAAGTGGCTGTGAAATGTCGGCACGCTCATACCCGCGTCGCTCGCAAGCTGCGAGACGTCGAGCGGCTGCGCATAGGTCGCGTGGATGCGACGCAACGCCTTGCCGATCTTGCCGAACTGCCCTTGCATCGCCAAAGCCGCGCGCATCGCGTTGCCTTGCGCGCCCGTCAGTACGCGGAAGTACAGTTCGCGCTTCAACGCCGGCCCGAGGATGGACGCGTCGAGCGGCCGGCTCATCGCTTCCAGAAACCGCAACACGGACATCCGAAGTGCGGGATCCATCGGACTGGACATCATGCTTTGCGGCGTGTACTCGTGAACGGGAGCATGATGACGGTCGATCTCCAGCATCAGTTCGGCCGCCACCGCAAAATCCAGATGCAGGTAAATAGCCAGCAGCGGGCGTTGCGGCGTAGCGTCGGTTTCCATCGTGAACGGCACCGGCACGGCGACCGCGAGATACTGCTGCTCGTCGTACACGTAGACCTGATCGCCGAAATAGCCTCGCTTGGTTCCCTGGCAAACAATCACGATGCCGGGATCATAGAGAACGGGCGTGCGGGACAACGCGCGATCCGACCGCAGAATGCGCACATCCGGCAACGCCGTGAGGTTGTATCCCTCATTGGGCGCGAGCGCTTTCAACAACGCAATCATCGTTTGCTGCCCGTCGATCTTTCTCACCACGCTTCACCGTTGTCATAGGAATAGGCAATAAGTCGAGACTATAAGACCTGAATCGTACAAGTGCGAAAGAATATTATGCAGTCGTCTCTCTTCTCTTTCGAGGTGCGCATGTCATCCGTCAAAACTCTCCTCATTACCGGTGTCAGCAGCGGCTTCGGACGCGCGCTGGCCGAAGAAGCACTCGCCGCAGGTCACCGCGTGATCGGTACGGTCCGAAGCGAACAGGCAAGGAATACGTTCGAAGCACTGGCGCCAGGCCAATCCGTGGGTCGTGTGCTCGATGTGACCGCCTTTGAAGCTATCGACGGCGTCGTCGCCGAAATCGAGGCAACGGTCGGGCCGATCGACGTACTCGTCAACAACGCCGGGTACGGTCACGAGGGCGTGATGGAGGAATCGTCGCTGGACGAGATGCGAAGGCAGTTCGACGTCAATGTGTTCGGCGCCGTCGCGATGATGAAGGCTGTGATCCCGGGCATGCGCAAAAGGCGGAGCGGCCATATTCTCAACATCACGTCGATGGGCGGCCACATCACGATGCCCGGCATTACCTACTACTGCGGCAGCAAGTTTGCGCTGGAAGGCATCTCCGAGGCGCTCGGCAAGGAAGTCCGGGCCTTGGGCATCTTCGTCACCGCCGTCGCGCCGGGATCGTTCCGGACCGATTGGGCAGGCCGGTCGATGGTCCGGACGCCGCGTTCGATCCCGGACTATGACCCGCTCTTCGATCCAATCAGAAAAGCGCGCGAAGAAAAAAGCGGCAAGCAGTTGGGCGATCCTGCGAAGGCGGCGCGCGCGATGCTATCGGTGATTGATAGCGACAATCCGCCGGCGCATCTGCTGCTAGGCAGTGATGCGCTTGGCCTCGTGCGTGAGAAACTCTCGACCATCGGCGGGGAAATCGACGTGTGGGAGGCTGTCAGCCGATCGACGGACGGCTAGGGTGTGTCGTCGTGCCGGCTTGCTCGCAAGGTGTCGATCTCACAAGTATTCGACATTCCCGTCGACACTGATCGCCTGCCCGGTAATATTGCCGCCAGCCGGCGACGCAAGGAACAGGGTCATCGCGGCAATATCATCGACCGTGACCATCCGGCGCAACGAAATCTTCTTCAGGTACTCGTCGCGCATCGCATCGAACGAAATACCGAGCGCGTCGGCGCGCGCGGCGATCACCTTGCTCATCCGCTCGCCTTCCACCACGCCCGGCAAAATCGCGTTCACACGAATATTGCTCGGGCCCAATTCGGCCGCCAAAGATTTCACCAATCCTACGATCGCCCATTTCGTCGATGCATACGGCGTTCGAAACGGATAGCCAAGACGTCCCGCCACCGAAGACATCGCGATGATGCTCGCGCAGTCCGATGTCTCCTTCAAAACGGGCACCGCCTTGCGCAGAAAATAGAACTGGCTGTTGAGATTGGTGGACACAGTGTTTTCCCACTGCGCAGGATCGAGATCTTCGACTGCGCCCGTCGGTCCCGCAATGCCCGCGTTATTGACGAGCACATCGAGTCCACCGAGTTTCTGCCGCGCATCGTCGATGACGGCATCGACTTGCGCCCGGTCCGACACGTCGGCGATACCCGCGTGAAGGTCAGGCAACCGGGATTTGACGCTAGCGACAGCCGCCGCATTCACGTCGCAGATATAAACCTTCGCCTGCGCCTGTACGAATGCTTCGGAGATTGCCGCGCCAATTCCCGCCGCGCCCGCCGATACAAATACACGCAGCCCGGCGCGAGGTTTCAGGAGATCAATGATATTCATGCCGCTACCTCTTCACTATTTGCAAACGGATCACAAGGTCAATCCGCCCGTCGCTTCGATCACTGCGCCGTTGATATAGCTTGCTTCGTCGCTTGCCAGAAACGCGTAAATATTCGCGATTTCTTCGGGCTTGCCGAGCCGGCGCAGCGGCACGTCTTCGCGCATCTTCGCGAGCACGTCTTCAGGAATGGTCTTGAGAATAGGCGTGTCGATGAAGCCAGGCGCAACCGCGTTGACACGGATACCCTTCGGACCCAGCTCGCGACTCCACGTTTTCGTGAAACCGATCACGCCGAACTTGGCCGCTGCATAGTTCGTCTGCCCGTAGTTACCGTAAATGCCCACGACAGAGCTTGCGTTCAGGATGACGCCGGAACCTTGCGCGATCATCGAATCGACGACGGCCTGGGCGGTATGAAAGACACCGCGAAGGTTGACGTCGATCACATCTTCGAACTGCTGCAACGTCATCTTCTGCAAGCGCGCATCGCGTGTGATGCCCGCATTGTTCACGACGACGTCGACGCGGCCATATGTGTCGCGCACTTTGGCAACCATCTGATCGACTTGCGCACGTTGCGTGACATCGACGGCGAAAGCGCCCGCCTTGGCACCCGCTTCCCGACACATATGCGCGACAGTCTCGACAGCATCGAGATTCATGTCGCACGCGATCACGACGGCGCCTTCGCGCGCGAACTTCAATGCGGTTGCTGCACCGATCCCCTGCCCCGCGCCCGTGATGATCGCAACTTTTCCGTTCAACTTCATTGTTGGTTTATTCCTTCCAGAAAACGCAAACCCGACTATGACTTCATCTGTGCGGCCGGCTCGCGCGACGACTCTACACGATCCTCGCCGCGAATCGCTCTCGCCAGCAATGGCACCAGTGCAAGGCCGAGCACTGCTGCGACCAGGATCACCGTGAAGCCGGCATCGCTTCGGCCGGACGACGTTTCCGCCATTCCGAACAGATACGGTCCAACAAACCCGCCGATCAAACCGATCGTGTTGATGAACGCGAGACCCGCTGCAGCCTGGATGCCTTGCAGACGCTTCATCGCGATGGCCCAATAGGACGGCAACACGCCGCCGCCGAAGAATGCAGTCACCGTAAGCAGGCAGATACGCGCAGCAGGAGTCGTCACCGCGAGATAAACGCAAGCGCCTACGACAAGCCCTGCCGTGAGCACGCCGAGAAACACGCAATCGCTATTCACGCGCCGGTGGATGCGCGGCAGAATCAGCACGCCAAGCAGAAAGCCGAGTCCGACGCTTGCGGCCAGAAAGCCGATCACAAGCGGCGAATCGACATGCATCTGGTGGACGATGGCAGGTGCAAAAAAGTACAGCCCCACGAACGCCACCTGATTCAGAAAATAGATCAAACCGATCAGTACGGTAGTGGGCCGTTTGAGCGCGGCAATCCAGTTTGCGGACGAGTACTCCGCACTTCCATGTACGTCGATGACAGCATGCGCTTCTAGCACGTCGCGCTCGGCCGCAGACAGCCACCGTGCGTCTCGCGGCCGCTCCGGCATCGCAAAGAACAGCACGATGCCAACGATCACGCTCGGAATGCCTTCGATCATGAACATCCATTGCCAGCCATGCAGTCCGCCGAATCCATCCAGTTGCATCAGCGCGCCGCCGAGCGGATTGCCGAGCATCAGTGCGAGCGCGGGCGCAATGTAGATCCAGCCGACCACGACAGGCCGGTCATGCGGCGCGAACCACAGCGTCACCATATACATCAGCGCGGGGAAAAGCCCCGCTTCCGCGATGCCCAGCAGAACGCGCAACACATAGAACGATGACGTGCCCTGCACGAACATCATCGCGGTCGACAGGATGCCCCACGTCACCGCAATGCGCGCGATCCAGCGTCGCGGGCCGACACGGTGTGCCGCCAGGTTGCTCGGCACTTCGAGCAATGCATAGCCGAGAAAGAAAATGCCCGAGCCGAAACCGTAGGCGGCGGCACTGATGCCGACATCTGCCGCGAGCTGCATCTTCGCGAGCGCAACATTCGTGCGATCGAGAAAGGACATGAAGTAGATCGCGCACATCAGCGGGATCAGCCTGAGCATCGCCTTGTGCGTGGCAATGCGATGCAGCTGTTCAACGCGATGGTCGATGGAAGTAGTGTCCATGACGTCGTCTCCAATATTTTTTTGAACGGGTCTGTTCTTTTGTTAGCGTCAGCCTAGAGCGTTACCTGGTCGGCGCCTTTCAGTCCGAGCATCTTGCGCGCGTCCGTGGGCGTCGCGATCTCGAACGACAGTTCTTCGAGAATGCGGCGGATTTTACGGACCTGTTGCGCGTTGGTCTCCGCCTTCACACCCTTCGAGAGATACACGCTGTCTTCAAGACCCACGCGTACGTTGCCGCCCAGGATCGCGCTCATGGTCACGAGCGGCATCTGGTGACGGCCCGCGCCGAGAACCGAGAATTGATAGTTCTCGCGGCCAAACAACCTGTCTGCCGTGGAGCGCATCACGACCATGTTTTCCGGGTCCGTGCCCAACCCGCCCAGAATGCCGAATACCGATTGAATGAAGAACGGCGGCTTAACGAGCCCTTGCTCGACGAAATGCGCAAGGTTGTACAGATGCCCCACGTCATAGCACTCGAATTCGAAGCGCGTGCCGTTGTCTCCCAATTCCAGAAGAATGTTGCGAATGTCCTTGAAGGTATTGCGGAAGATCATGTCTTCCATGCCTTCGACGTAATCCTTCTCCCAGCCATAGCGCCACGACGAAATCTTCGCGGCAACGGGATGAATCGAGAAGTTCATCGAGCCCATGTTCAACGAACACATTTCGGGCTTTGCGAGTCGCGGATACGCGAGACGTTCTGCGAGCGTCATGCGCGTGCTGCCGCCTGTCGTGATGTTGATGACGGCGTCCGTCGCTTCGGCGATTGCAGGCACGAAAGCCTTGAAGATCTCCGGGCTCGGCGTGGGGCGGCCGTCATTGGGATCACGTGCGTGCAGATGGATGATCGCGGCCCCGGCTTCAGCTGCTTCGATGGCCTGGTCCCGGATTTGCGCGGGCGTGATGGGGAGATGTTCGGACATCGACGGCACATGGGTTGCGCCCGTGATCGCACACGAAATGATGACCTTGCGGCTGGTGTCGCTCATTGGGAAATCCTGATCTGTTCGGCGTGCGCGGCGCTTCGTCCCTGCGCCATGAAAGGACGCCGCGCACGCTGTCTCCGAGGTGGTATCGATGCGCTGGCAGTCCGCGGACGCAGCGCTTGTGATACCGATAGTAGTGGGATACGATGGCGCCCGTAAGGTCATTTACGGACACGAGGATGTCTTCGAAGGACATTCTGTGGAGCAATTCTTGGCATCGACTCGCCCCCTGATCAACGAGCGCAGTTACGCGCCGTACAAAATCGCCGCACTGGTTGAAGTGCTCGCGGAGCAAGGCATTGCGCCCGAAGATAGCCTGAAGGGCAGTGGCCTGAGCGTCGATCAACTCAACGACGCTTCGGTGATGACGTCGGTGCGTCAATACGCGATCGTGGCCCGCAACGCGGTGCTGCTGTCGACCGATCCGGCCACGCCGTTCAAGACCGGCTCGCGGCTGCATTTGTCCGCGTATGGCATGTATGGCTATGCGCTGATGTCGTGTCTTTCGTTGCGCGACTACTTCCGGCTTGGCGTCAAATATCATCGGCTTGCAACGCCGACGGTGACCATCGATTGGACCGAGTATCCGGATCGCGCCGTGTGGTCGTTTCCCGATGCGTTCGTTTCGAGCCCGTCGCGCGAGTTGCGCGAGTTCATCATCGAGCAGCAATTCACGCAGCACGTTACGCATCTTCAGGATGTCGCGGGTCATAGCTGTCCGCCGGTCATGGCGTGCTTTTCTTATCCGGCGCCTGCGCATGCTGATCTTTATCCGCAGTATCTGGGCTGTCCGTGTTTCTTCGATGCGCCGCAATGCGAGCTTGTTTACGACAGCGCGATACTGAACCAGAAGCCGCAGCTTGCACATAAGCTGACGGCGACGCTGTTGCAGGATACGTGCGATCGTTTGATCGGGCAGGCAAAGACTTCCGTCGGGACGTCTGGCGAGGTCTATCAGGTTCTCATGAGCACGCCTGGCGTTTTTCCCGGCATGGAAGAAGTGGCAACGCGGCTCAACATGACGAGCCGGACCTTGCGGAGGCATCTTGAAGCGGAAGGAACTTCTTTCGTTGCAATCGTCGATGATGTGCGTTGCTCGCTCGCGCTGGAGTATCTGCAATCGACGAAAATGAGCACCGATGATGTCGCAATGCTTCTAGGGTTTAGCGATGCCGCTAATTTTCGCCGAGCGTTGAAGCGCTGGACGGGGAAAGGGCCGGGGGAGTTGAGGAAGTAGCTGTTCGCGCGCTGTCCGGCGTGTCTTTGTCTGCGACGGCTGGGTTGATTGTGCTGGGCTTTGCGCTGGCATCCGCGTTACGGTCTTTGCGATGCACGCGTTGGCCCTGTGCGGGGCGGTAGGTACTTTGTCTGCGACGGCCGGTTGGTTTGCTTCGGGTTTTCGCTGGCATCCGCGTTTTGTTAGCGTGCTTCAAGCGTCGCCCCTGTGCGGGGCGGCAACTACTTTGCCTGCGACGGCCGGTTGGTTTGCTTCCGGTTTCGCTGGCATCCGCGATTCGTTAGCGTGCTTCAAGCGTCGCCCCTGTGCGGGGCGGCAACTACTTTGTCTGCGACGGCCGGTTGGTTTGCTTCGGGTTTTGCTGGCATCCGCGTTATGCCTTCGTGCTTCATGCGTCGCCCCTGTGCGGGGCGGCACCTACTTTTCTTTGCCGCCGCAAAGAAAAGTAGGCAAAAGAAAGCGGCTCACACCGCCAACATTTCTTCTTGCCTGAGGGCCCCCAAAGGTTCTTACGCTTCACTCGGCAACCACATGACCCATATTCGTTGCCAACGCTCTTGGGGTGCGCCTCACCCGCTTCACGCACCCACGCTTCACCATGCCGTGTCAGTTATGCCAACGCCGCCCAGGTGGCAAACTGTGTGTAGGCCGTAGCGCCACACACGCCTCACTTCGGACCCGATTACGCACGCGTTCCACCCTGTAAGAGCGTCAGGCTATACGACGCGACAACCTACACACAGTTTGCCACCTGGGCGGCACATACCATTCGCTGCCGCTAGCCGTTGTGCAGGTGTTTGAAGTGGGTGAGGCGCTTATTCGAAGCGTTGGCAACGCACGCAAACAGAAAGGTTGCCGTGTGAGGCGTAAGACCCTGTGGGGGCCCTCAGGCAAACACTAGAACTGGCGGTGTTAGCCGCTTTCTTTTGCCTACTTTTCTTTGCGGCGGCAAAGAAAAGTAGGTGCCGCCCCGCACAGGGGCGACGCTTGAACGGCAAACACCGTAGCGCGGATGCCAGCGAAAACCCGAAGCAAACCAACCGGCCGTCGCAGACAAAGTACCTACCGCCCGGCACAGCGGCAACACATTCAGCACGAAGACAAATCGCGGATGCCGGCGAAAAAGTCCCGCACCACCCGACTTCCCGCCCTACAAAAACCCTTCCCGAGAAGTTTTCTCGATCGTCACATCATACCGACCGCCCATACCACCGAGCGCCACCGTCGCGCGCTTTGCGCATTCAAGCAAGGCAACCAATGCCCCGGTAATAGTCGACGCCATGTCAAACCGCGCTTTAGGCCCAGACAACGCCAGCGCTCCCACCAATTCTCCCGATGCCCCAAAAACAGGAACCGACACCGACGCCGTTTCAGGATCACGCTCTCCATGGGAGACAGCCCACAACCGCTCACGCACCTCCTCCCAACGAGGATCGAGCGTATCCGTGAACGCCAGCAGAACTTTGCCCGACGCCCCCTTGTCGATCGGAAACTCTTCGCCGACACGAATCGACACGCGCACTGCGCGCGCAGGTTCAACACGGAACAGCACCAGCCTCCGGTTGCCCTGCCGCACATACAAAGACGCGGTCTCCCCGAGGTCCCGGCTCAGTTGCTGAAGAATCGGCTCGATAACCGGTCCCACCTGAAACGAGCGCTGGTAGAGCGCCGCGAGCCGCAATGGCTGCGGCCCAATCGCGTACTGTCCGTCGCTCAGTCTGCGGATGAATCCACCGTGTTCCAGTGCGCCAAGCAGACGCAGTACCGTGCTCTTGTACAGATCGGTGCGACGTGAGAGTTCTGCGAGCGACAACCGGTCATCGGTCGGCCCGAAGGCGTTGAGAATCGCGAACGCGCGATCGAGTACCGCCACACCGCTGGACCCGTCGTTTGGGGCGACAGCCTCCGATGGTGACGCTTCCTGCATTTCGCTGGGCACGGCCGTTTCCTTATCAGGTCTTTGCGTTGAATCGACTGTATCGTTCTATCACGCAGAACGCAAGTTTCATAAATCCGCAAATTTCCGGGTTTACCCACCTTAAATTGCCCTGTTTTTGCTCCTATAGTTCTATTTGACAGAACATCATTCCGTCTAACAGAACACTCGAAAGGAATTCACCTTGAACACTTCCCCCGCTCCCACGGTCCTTGTCAGCGAAGTGGGCCCGCGCGACGGCCTCCAGAGCATCAGGCGCGTGATGCCGACCGCTGCGAAGCTTCGCTGGATTTCCGCGCTGGCCGCCGCGGGGCTGAAGGAGATCGAGGTCGGCTCTTTCGTGCCGCCAAAACTGCTTCCCCAGATGGCCGACATTCGTGAAGTCGTGGCTCATGCACTCACCATCCCCGGTCTTCACGTCGCCGTGCTTGCGCCAAACCTTCGCGGATCGCAAAGCGCCTTCGAAGCCGGCGTGCATAAGCTCACGTTGCCGGTGTCGGTGACCGACGAGCATTCGATGGCCAACATCCGCAAGACGACCGCACAGATGATCGACGAGGTGCGCGAGATCGTCGCGTTACGCAACGCGCAGTTCCCTGGTGTGCAGATCGAAGCGGGCGTATCCGTCGCGTTCGGTTGCACGATCGCGGGCGCGGTGAGCGACGACCAGACAATGCGAATGTGTGTCGCGATGGCCGCGTGCGGTGTGGACGAAGTGGGCTTGTCCGATACCAGCGGCTATGCAAACCCCACGCAGGTCCGCCGTCTGTTCCGGCGCTTGCAAACCGAACTTGGCACCAGGGCAGGCGGCGCCCACTTCCACAACACGCGCGGTCAGGGACTGGCGAACGTCGTCGCTGCGCTCGATGCAGGCGTGACAACCATCGACGCAAGCCAGGCGGGTCTGGGCGGCTGTCCCTACGCGCCGGGCGCGACCGGCAACATCGTCACGGAAGACCTTGCCTTCCTGCTCGAAGCAATGGGCTACGACACGGGTATCGACATTGACGCGCTCGTCGCTGCCCGCGCAATTCTCGCGGAAGCGCTGCCGGGCGAAGCGTTGTACGGGCATGTGCCGGACGCGGGGTTGCCGAAGGGATTCGGCTACGCAGATGGGCGTACACCGAGCGCGCCGCAACCAGAAGGATGTTTGCTGGGAGTTGCGCAATGAGTTCGAATCAATCGAATCAATCCCTGCCCTACAGCGGCGTGCGCGTGATCGAAATGACGCACATGGTGATGGGACCGACCTGCGGTATGGTGCTGGCGGATCTTGGCGCGGAAGTCATCAAGGTCGAGCCGATTGCAGGCGACAGCACGCGTTCCCTGCGTGGATCAGGCGCAGGCTTTTTCAGCACGTTCAACCGGAACAAGAAAAGCATTGCCGTCGACGTAAAAGATCCTCGCGGGATTGAAATCGTCCACAAGCTGCTCGCGAGCGCCGACATCTTCAGCGAGAACTTCAAGAGCGGCACGATGGACAGACTCGGGCTCGGATACGCAGCGCTGTCGAAGCTCAATCCGCGTTTGATCTATGTCTCGCACAAGGGCTTTCTTCCCGGTCCGTACGACCATCGAACCGCGCTCGACGAAGTCGTGCAGATGATGGGTGGCCTCGCGTACATGACGGGGCCCGAGGGGCGGCCGCTGCGTGCGGGCACCAGCGTCAACGACATCATGGGCGGCATGTTCGGCGCTATCGGTGCGATGGCGGCACTTGCGCAGCGTGAGCGCACAGGCAGGGGACAGGAAGTCCAGAGCGCACTGTTCGAAAACAACGTGTTCCTCGTCGCGCAGCACATGATGCAGTACGCAGTGACGGGGCAGGCTGCGTCGCCGATGCCGAGCCGTATATCCGCATGGGCCGTGTACGACGTCTTTTCCGTCAGGGACGGCGAGCAGATTTTTCTGGCGGTAGTGTCGGACACGCAATGGGCCCTGTTCTGCGATGCATTTGGTCTTGCCGAACTGAAGTCGGACGAACGGATTGCCACCAACAATCAACGGGTCCAGGCCCGCGACTGGTTGCTGCCGCGATTGCGCCAGCACATGGAGGCGTTCAGCGCGGCTGAGATCAGCGCCATTTTCGAACGCATCGGCTTGCCCTATGCGCCGATTACCAAGCCGCAAGACCTGTTCGACGATCCCCATCTGCTCGCGACGGGCGGCCTCGCCGAAGTGACGTTGCCGCCCGATGCAAGCGGAGCGGGTGAGCCGGTCTCCACGCGCACTGCATTGCTGCCGCTGACGTTAGCGGGTGAGCGCTTGCGGCTTCGCGCAGCGCCGCCCGCGCTCGGGCAGGACACACAGTCGCTGCTGTCGCAGCTCGGCTATACCGATGACGAACTCAGACAACTGGTCGATGCCGGTGTCGTCGGATGCCAGAACCGCCCGTCGGGCGACGCGTCGAGTCCTTCGCCCAATGAGCTTGCCAGCGCCTGACGTCGGCCCCCCATCGCGCAGAAACACAGCACCGCGCCGACCGCCTTGCGGTCAGGCCCGGCCAGTGAATTGTCTGGAGACGACAATGACATCCATTTCATCGAGCATGACGGCTGACACCCCCGCCAGCCTCGAACAGCAGGCGGTCAGAAAAGCTGCATGGCGCTTTATCCCGCTGCTCGCACTCGCCTACTTCTTCAACTATCTGGATCGTACGAGCGTCGGTTTTGCCGCGCTGACGATGAACCGCGACCTTGGGCTGACTGCAACGCAGTTCGGCTGGGGAGCCGGGATCATGTTTGCCGGCTATTGCCTCTGCGAGGTGCCCAGCAATCTGGCGCTATACCGCTTCGGCGCGCGGCGCTGGCTGGCCCGCATCATGATTACGTGGGGGCTGTTGGCCGCAGCCACGGCACTCGCCGCCGGACCGACCAGCTTCTACGTGATCCGTCTGCTGCTCGGCATCGGCGAAGCCGGCTTCTTTCCGGGCGTCATATTCTTCCTTGCCGTCTGGTTCCCCGCCAGCTACCGCACCCGTGTGCTTGCATGGTTCACTGTCTCGACTCCGCTGTCTTCGCTCGTCGGCGGTCCGTTGTCGTCGTGGCTGCTTCACATGGATGGCTTACTCGGTCTGGCAGGCTGGAAGTGGATGTTCATCGTCGAAGGTCTCCCGGCGTGCGTGCTCGGATACCTCGTGCTGAAAATGCTTGCGGACAAGCCCGCCGATGCCACATGGCTTTCGCCGGAAGAGCGGCTCGCACTGCAAAGCGCATTCGATCGCGAGGGTTCATCCGGTCAGAAGAAGAAGGATTTTCGCGCGGCGCTCAAGGACGTGCGCGTCTATCTCCTGGCGATGATCTCGTTTGGCTTTACGATGGGCTCTTACGGCATCGGCATCTGGTTGCCCCAGATGCTCAAGGCGCACGGCATGAGTGTGACGCAAACCGGCTGGGTCTCTGCCGTGCCGTACTTCTTTGCCACCATCGCGTTGCTCTGGTGGGCGAAACGGGTCGATCGTCGCGGCGGCCATATTGCAAACCTCGCTGCGGGTCTGCTGATCGGCGCGGTCGCGCTCGGTGTCTCGACATACTTTCATCAACTGTTGCCCGCGATGACCGGCATCACGCTGGCACTGATCGGCACGATTGCTGGCCGCACGATTTTCTACACGCTGCCGGCCCGATTCCTGTCCGGTCAGGCAGCGGCAGGCGGACTCGCGCTGATCAATTCGATCGGCGCACTTGGGGGCTTCGCGGGTCCTTATCTGGTCGGCTATCTGAAGGACAGCTTTGGAACCTACACGGCCGGGATGTTTGGTCTCGCTGTCGTGCTCGGGTTGACGACGTTGCTGACGCTCTCCCTTTATGCCTTCAATCGGGGTGAGCGATGACAGTAACGATTGATTCGCCGATGCGCCGCCAGTTGCTTCGTGCCGCCGCTGCATCGATCGCCATCCCCGTCCTGGCCAAACATGCAATCGCCAACGAACAGACGCGTCCCATGAATCCGACCAACAACTATCTGCCCGTTCGATCCGAATGGCTCGCCTCGGGAACGGAAGCGGCACTTGAACCGGACATGCCGATCATCGACGCGCATCATCACTTCTATGATCGTCCGGGCTGGACCTATCTGCTCGACGAGTACCTTCGCGACGCACAGTCCGGGCATAACATCACGGCGTCCGTGTACATGCAGGCACTCACCCGTTACAGGCAGTCGGGCCCCGACGCATTGAGGCCGGTCGGCGAGGTGGAATACGTGACAGCCGCAACCGCGCCGACGCAGGGCGGCCGGCCACAGGTCGCAAAGGGCATCGTCGGCTATGCCGATCTTCGTCGCGGTGCTGCCGTGCGCGATGTGCTCGAAGCGCATCTCCAGGCCGGACAGGGACGGTTCAGGGGCGTACGGCATCTCGTGACGTGGGACGCTGACCAGACACTGGTGAATCCTGTCTCGGCGGCGCCGCGTGGATTGCTGCTCGACCGGGACTACCGCGCGGGCGTGGCGCAGTTGGGGCCGCTGGGTCTGTCGTATGACGCATGGCTTTTTTTCCCGCAGCTTCCCGAGTTATTCGACCTTGCGAAGGCTTATCCCGACGTGCCCGTCATCATCAATCATTGCGGCGGCGTCGTGCGGATTGCCAGCTACGAGGATAAGCAGAAAGAGGTGTTCGAAAGCTGGTCCCAGTCCATGCGCAAGCTGGCGCAACTGCCTAACGTGTACGTCAAGGTCGGCGGGCTGGGGATGCGGATCAACGGCTTTGACTTCGAGAAGGGGGAGCGGCCACCGTCGTCAATCCAACTTGCCGAAGCGTGGAAGCCGTGGATGCACACTTGCATCGAACTGTTCGGCGTGAATCGATGCATGTTCGAGAGCAACTTCCCGGTCGACAAGGGCTCGTACCCGTACAGCAACGGCTGGAACGCATTCAAACGATTGACAGCGCAGGCGAGCCACGGCGAGCGCGAAGCGTTGTTCCGGTGTACGGTGAGCAACGTGTATCGCCTTGGCTGATCGTGGCCGCGAGTCGATTCAGACTTTGGCGCGCAGAGCGACTACGGCGTACCTGCCGAAGGCCCGCCGTCCCGCACCGCGACGGGAAGACGGGCGACGAACACCCAATCCATATAGGTTTTCGCGTCGTTGAAACCGCGAAATTCACCTGGAAAATGCGCGATCTGAATGGGTCGCGCATGAGACACGCTATGAACGCCGACAATGGTCTGTCCATCCGGCGACCTGACGAGTTCCCAGTCGGCCTTGCCCGTCATCGGGTCCGCATACAGCTTGCGCAGGTGCCGCACGACGTTGGGATAACGCGGGTCGCGCACGAGGTCGTCGAGCGTGCGCGGCTGGTTCGGCTGACCCACGGGCGTCGCCAATGCATAGCTCAGCAACGCGCGCTGAAACTCGCCGCCGACGAACAGCAGTTCCTGTTCGGCCACGCGCCGCTGATAGACGGCACCAAGCTGCGCCGTAGCGGCAGCCGCCACGCCGATGATCGAGATCAGGATCAGCAGCGCGAGATACGCGTAACCCTGTTGCGCATTGCGCCGCCTGCGAACTCTTCCCCTTCGCATCGCTATTGCGCCTCGTATGGCTTGCCGTTGCTATCCGCGCCCTGCGCGCCGCTTTTGATGTCGTAGACCTTGCCGGGAAACGGCTCGTCGGGTGGCACGATGTGCCAGGTCGTCGCGCTGTCGGTGATGGGATCGATGGGCAGCGAACGCAAATAGTGTTTCTCGACGAGTTCTTCCAGCGAGTCCGGATAACGCCCGGCATCGCCATAAAACCGGTCGATCGCATCGCGCGTCGCGAGCAGATTCTGCGCGAGGATCTTTTCTTTCGATGCGTCGATCGAATGGAAGTAGTTCGGCAACGCGATCGTGAGCATCAACGCGATCACCGACAGCACGATCAGCAGTTCGATCAGCGTAAAGCCCTTTGCGATACGCACGCGTGCGGTCATCGACGTCACCATTTGCGGTAGGCAATGCCATTGAGTCCGATGCCCGTGGAAGTCGAATAGACGTCGTACACGTCGTCGCCTTCCTGCGGATCGTCGGCTTCGCTCGCGTAGGCGCGCTTGCCCCACGTGGCCGCGTCGCCGAGTTGCGCGTCGGGGTTCATCGGATCGCGCGGAATGCGTCGCAGGAAGTACAGCTTGTGTCCTTTCGGATCGGTCTGGTCTTTCACGCCGTCGACGAGTACATCGAGGCCCGTCGGATAGCCCGTCGCGCCCGCCTCTTTGGCGATGCGCCCTTCCTTGCTCGCGGACTTGTACGCATCGATGGCGTTGCGAATTTCGTGCAGCGCGACGCGCAGTTCCTGCTCGCGCTCGCGTTGACGCATGACTTGCGCAACGGGCACCGTCATGCAGGCGAGCACGCCGAGAATCGCAAGCGTGACGAGCAGCTCGATCAGCGTGAAGCCGCCCGTTGCCTTCCGACGTGCTGTCATACGCGCGACGTCGTGCGTCATCGCGCCCCCACGCTCAGGCTGTACGCGGACGGCGGCGGCATCGTGACTGTCTGGCCGCTTACGCCGAGCACGGAGCCGGGTTGGACCTGGATCGACGTCTGCGCGGCGGGCGCCAGCGCCTTGAAGCTCAGCACGGCGAAGGTGGCCTGTGCGGAGCCGCCCGTGCCGCCCGGCGACGAGTCGGCCAGAATCAGCTGGCCGCCCTGCGCGACGCGGTTCGAGAAGCTCGTCTGCGCGCCGCCCTGTTTGAGGAAGTCGCCTTCCGTCACGCCCGTGAACTGCAATTTCGACACGTCGTAGCTCACGGTCGCGGACGCGCTCGTCACGGGCTGATCGGCCTGCATCAGCAACGCGACGGTGACCGAGTCGCCCGTCTTCACCTGCGGCGGCCCCTGGATCGACATTTCGGCCGTGCCAGGCGTGCCCGCGCCGCCGACGAGCGGCGTCGTGTCGCCGCCGAGATAGGCGCCCGCTCCTGCACCGTATGCGTTCGATCCCGCGCCGTACGCGCCGGATGATCCATAAGCGCCATACGCGCCCGTTTGCGGCGTGTTCGATCCGCCGCGCTGGCCGGACGTGCCAAAGTCCGCAGCCTGCGTGTTGGACGATGAACCGTTGGAAGGCGCGGGCGTAACGATTCCGTTCGACTTGATCATGCTCTGCATGTTCGTCTCCGTGCCGGACGTGAAGTACGCCAGCGACGCATCCGGGTGCCGGATATTGCGAACCAGGTGCGGCGTGATCGATAGGACGATTTCGGTGTTCTTGTCGTCATCGGTAGTCGCACCGAACAGGCGGCCCAGCACGGGCATCTGTCCGAGGCCAGGAATCTTGTTGCCGGAAGTGCGTTCCTGACTGTCGATCAAACCCGCCAGCACATCCGTCTCGCCGTTCTTCAACTGCAGCACGGTGCTGGCCGTGCGCGTGCCGATCTCGTAAGCGGTCGTGCCCGACGAACCCGTGACCTGGTTGAGCAGGCTGCTGACTTCGAGCGCAACCTTGATGCCGACCGTGTCGTCCAGATAGATGGTCGGCTCGACGTTCAGCGTCAGGCCGATGTCGAGATAGTTGATCGACTGCGAGACGAAGCCCGTTGATGTCGCCGTCGACGTGATGTTCGGCACGCGCTCGCCGATCAGGATCTTCGCCTTCTCGTGATTGCGCACGCGGATGCGCGGGTTGGTCAACAGCTTCGCGTTCGAATCCTGGCGGTTCGCGTTCACGGTCGCCTGCAGCGACGAGACGCCGACCGTGCGCGAAGTCTGATTCAGCAGATCGTGCAATGACAGCGCGGGCGAAGAACCCGAGCCGCCGGAAGACGAGGAACCATACGACGAGCCGGACGATCCGCCGCCCGACGAGATCGCGCCGAACGCGCTGCCCGCTGCCGTCGGCGTGAACGTGATGGACGACGGCCATGCGATGCCGAGATCCTGCATGCTGTTGCGCTGCACTTCCAGCACTTCGACTTCCAGCATCACTTCCGGCTCGGGCACGTCTTCTAACGCGACGAGCTTTTCGGCCATCCGGATCGCGTCGGGCGTGTCGCGCACGATCACGACGTTGAGCTTTTCATCGGCGACGACGTCGTGCGACTTGACGATCGTCTTCAGCGTGTTGGCCACCGTCTTCGCGTCCGCATTCGACAGGAAGAAGGTGCGCACGGCCAGTTCCTGATAGTCCTTCAGCTTGGCGGGCGTGTTCGGATAGATCAGCACCGTGTTTTCGTCGAGCACCTGCTGCGCAAGCTGATTCGTCGCGAGCACGTAACGCACGGCTGCTTCGATCGTGCTGTTGCGCAGATAGATCGACGTACGCTGATCGGTCTTGACGTCCTTGTCGAACAGGAAGTTGAGCCCCGCGCTGCGCGAGATCACTTCGAACACCTGCTTGAGCGGCGCATCCTTGAAGTCGATCCGGACCGGCTTGCGATAGGCACTTGCAAGCGCGGCTTCGACGCGCAGAAAGCCCGTGTCGGCGTTCAGCTTGCGCTGCAATGCCAGCGCGCGGGGATGCGCGGGCGCTTCCGTCAACACCTTCGCAATCAGGCCGCGCGCGCTGTCGCTATCCTTCGCGGCCAGCATTTCCGCGCGCTCGACGAGTCCATCGATCCGCGCCGCGCCTTCGAGTGCGGCGATGCCGGAGAGCGCGCGTTCGTTGGCGGGGTCGATGGTCAGTGCATGCTGATACGACTTGCGCGCCGCCGCGCGCGCGCCGCCTGCCGCGAGGCGGTCACCTTCCTCGTCGAAGCGCGCGACAGCACTCTCGCGCTCCGCGAGCCAGGCTGCGCGGTAATGCGCGTCATGCGGATCTTGCGTGACGGCTTGCTGCAGCTTCGCGAGCCCTTCGTCGACCTTGCCCTGTGCAACGAGGTCCTTACCGTCGCGATACGCGCGCTCCGCTGCACAGCCCGTCAGCATGATCGGCACGGCGACGAGCAGCGCGAGCTTGCGCGCGTGACGCGCCGCGAAACGGCACAGACCGCGTCGCGTGAATGATGTTGCAAGTGGCGTAGCCAACTGTTCACTTCCTTTGGTTGCGTTCATCAGTCGGCGCTGCCGATATCTATCGTCTGAACCAGTTTCAGCGGCAAGTAGACGAGCGTCATGGTCGGCGGCTTGATGGCGTCGACGCGATACGATCCGTCGATCACCATCTGATCGCGCACGATCAGCGTTTCGTCGCCGCGCGTCAGATACACCTCCCAGTTGCCGTCGGCGCCCTGCTTGCCGAGATAGGTGAACGGCAGGCTGGGCACAGCCGGTTCCGACGGCAGCGGCGGTATCTCCGCACCTGCGGGCGCCGCGGAGGGTAGCGGCGGCGCCATCGAGCGGCTGCCGAATAGCTCGCGGTGTTCACCCGTTGTCGAGCCGATGAGTTCGGTGCGCGCGCGCAGCGCCGCAATGCCAACCGTCTCTGCGCCCGCCGCTCGCGCGGATGGCGTCGCCGCGTGCGCACTCGCGCGCGGCACAGCTTCGACGACCTGATCCGCCGGATTCGTGCGGCCGAATGCGAGCAGCCCCGCGCAGAGCAGAAACACCAGTGCGAGAACAATGTGCTTGCGCTTCATCGCCGCACCTCGCCGGCATCGACACGCGCATCCGACAACGCGGCGGGACGCAGAAACACCGTGAAGCGCAAGCTCGCCTCGACGGCGGTGTCGTTCGCCGAACTGCGCCTGAAGCGCATGTCATCGAGCGCGGCGTACGGAACCGTCAGCAGAACCTTTTCGCAAAAGCGCCTCAGATGCACGTAGTCGCCCTTCACGGGCAGGACGATCGTGTAGGTCTCGAAGCGCCCGGCGGTATCGCGAGCGGGTTTGTACTCGGCTTTGTCCAGCGTGACGCCCGTCTCGTCGGCGGCGTCGAACAGATGGGCGACGATCTGCTCGCTATGCGCCGCATCGCCGAGTGCCGCATAGAAAGCCGACAGGCGCGCGGCGGCCATCGCCGGCGCGGTGACGATGGGCTTCGGCGGCGGCGCGGAGCGCGCGCGCGCAACGGCATGCGCCTGCTGATCGATACGCGACGCGAGCGCCGGCAACAGCGCGAACCACAACGCGGCGGCACCCAGCACGAGCGCGCCTGCCAGCACGGCGACCACGCCCGATCGACGCGACGCGAGCAGCAGACGCAGCAGCATCCGCGCGACATTTGGCATGCTCACGGTTGCGCCCTCCGCCACTGCGCTTCGATCTGAAAGCGGATGACGCCATCCATGCCGTCGCGCATGCGTTCGTGCCTGACCAGCGTGACGCGCTCGAACAAGGGTTGCTGCTCCAGCTGTGTCAGATAGTCGATCATGTCCTTGCTGCTGCCGCACTCGGCTTCGATCTTGAGCTGCGCGCGACCCGGTTCGGGCGTGATCGACAGCAACGCGACCTGCGAAGGCGTGGCGGATTCGACAGCATCGAGGATGCTGCCCCACGGCAGATTGAGGCGCGTCACGGCGGCATTGACGGCTGCCGCCTGCTTCGCATCGATGGGCGCGCCGGACGACGCGCCCGAAGCGCGAGCCATACGTTCCGTGCGCGACGCGAGACGCGCTGTTTCGGCCTGGAGCGAATCGAGATTTGCGACCAGCCTGTACGCGCGAAGGCCAGCGAGCACGCACAACAGCAGCGCGGCGAGTGCCAGCACGCGCACAACAGCATGGGTGCGATACAGCGTGCGACGCCAGCCGAACGGCGCAAGGTCGATGTGCAGACGTTTCATCGTTGCGGATGCCATTGCACGCTCAAACCCACATCAGAGGATGCAGCCGAATCGGGCTGCCACTCATCAAGCGGACGACCGTGGATATGCAGCACGGAAGGCGCGGCCACATTGTCGAGCAGCGCCGCGCGTGACAACTGATCGCGCAGCCAGGCCATCGACGGAATCGTTTTAGGCAGCGGCAGCGTGCGCACGGCGGCAAGACGCGGCTTCTTTGCGTCAGCGACGAGACCCAATGTAAGCCCGTGCTCGCCGAGCGTCGCGAGCCAAGTATCGGCTCCAAGGCGACGGCGCGAGCGATTCCACGCAGCGACGAAGTTCGGCGTTACCGAAGCGAGGCTTGCTCGCTGCGCATCCACAGCGAGCCGCAAAGCCACATGCAGACGTCGAGAAACCGCGCAGGCCAGAAACGGCGCAGCGCATTGCCAGTCGGCGGCGAGATGCCAGTCCGCCAGCGGCTCGCCATACAACACCTGGAAGCGCACACCCGCAGCCGCGCGCAAGTCCTGCATGCGCCCGCCATTGGCGGGCGGCGTGACGACGAAGTAGCGCACGAGGTCGTCGTCGATCGTCACGTACACGGGCACGCGAGCGCCGCCCGCTGCGTCGAGCGCAGCCGCGATGGGCGCAGAGAGCGTATCGGACGCTGCGCCCGCAAGCGCGGGCAACGGCCGTTCGACAAGAACGGGCGTCGCCTTGCGCGAGCCGCTCACACGCAGCACAGAGACCGCGTCGCGCGACAGCCGAACCCGGCAATGTCCGCGCGGCCAGATGCGCATCAGCCTGTCACGCATTGAGCGTCACCCGCTTCACTTCCGCGAGCGTCGTCTCGCCGCGCTTCACCAGATTCAACGCGACGTCGCGCAGGCGGCGCGTGCCGTTCTTGCGCGCCACGTCCTTGATTGCGCGGATCGGCTGCTTTTCGACCACCATGTCGCGTATCTCGTCGTCGAGAATCAGGATTTCCGCAATCGCGCGGCGTCCACGGTAGCCGGTGCCGCGGCAGTCGCCGCAACCCGTTCCTTGGCGGAAATCGAAACCGGCGACGTCGGCGCGGCTCAATCCGAGACGCGCGAGTTCTGCGTCGGTGGGCATATACGGCGCGGCGCAGTGCGCGCAGTTCACGCGCATCAGACGCTGCGCCCAGATGCCGTTGAGCGCCGACACGAAGGCATACGGATCGATGCCCATATGGCTGAAGCGGCCGAACACGTCGAACACGTTGTTCGCGTGTACAGTCGTCAGCACGAGGTGGCCCGTCAGCGCCGACTGCACAGCGATCTCAGCGGTTTCGCGGTCGCGTATCTCGCCGACCATGATCTTGTCCGGATCATGGCGCAGGATCGAGCGCAGGCCGCGCGCGAACGTCAGCCCTTTTTTCTCATTGACGGGAATCTGCAGAATGCCGGGCAACTGATATTCGACGGGGTCTTCGATCGTGATGATCTTGTCGCGGCCGTTGTGAATTTCCGTGAGCGCGGCGTAGAGCGTCGTCGTCTTGCCCGAGCCTGTCGGTCCCGTGACGAGCAGCATGCCGTACGGCTCCTCCGCCAACGCGCGCAGTGCCACCAGCGATTCGCTGTCGTAACCGAGCGCTTCGAGCGTCAGCGAGCCGTACGCTTCGATCATCGCGCGCTTGTCGAGAATCCGGATCACGGCATCTTCGCCGTGAATGCTCGGCATGATCGACACGCGCAAATCGATGTCGCGCCCGCCCGCCGCGACGCGGAAGCTGCCGTCCTGCGGCACGCGCCGCTCGGCGATGTCGAGTTCAGCGAGCACCTTGAGGCGCGAGATCACCTGTTCGGCCGTCTCGACGCCGTTCAGCGTGGCCGCCGCGTCGAGCACGCCGTCCACGCGGTACTTCAGCGCGAGGCCGCTCGGCGTGCTTTCGAGGTGGATATCGGAGGCGCCCGCTTTCAATGCGTCGTAGAGCGTCGAGTTCACCAGCTTCACTGCGGGGCTGGCTGCCTCGCTGACGGTCTCGAACGACAGCACCTGCGCCGTGCGCCCTTCGGCTTGCGCTTCGACGCCGCCCGTCACGAGGCTGTCGATGGCGCGCGTCGATTCTTCCATGCGCGCGTGATACGCCTGAAGATCGGACGGCAGCGCGAGCCGGATGTCGATCGCGGCGTTAGCCTGCGCGGCGAGCCACGTTTGCAGATCGAGATCGAACGGACTCGTCACGACGCCGACGAATGACGCGTCTTCTTCGCGCAGCAGCACGCAGCGGCGCTGCATCGCGCGTGAGAGCGGCACGCGGTCGAAGGCGGGCTTGAGCGCCAGCATGTCCGCCGTTTCGATGACGCGCATGTCCAGCAATTGCCCAAGCGCCTGCAGCAACTGGCGCGGCTCGACGCCCGTCAGCGTCTCCAGTTCGGCGACGATGTGGCGCTGCGTGGCTGACGCTGCCGCGCGGGCGCGCGCCAGCAGATCGGCGTCGAACAACGGCGCGATGGTCTCGGGCGCGTTCATGACAGTCCTTCCGCGAGATCGAAGATCGGCATGTAGAGCAGCACGACGATGGTCCCGACAACAAGCCCGATCGCCGACATCAGCAGCGGTTCGAACATGCGCGTGAAGCGGTCGATCCAGCGGCTGATCTCGCCGTCGTAAAACGCCGCAGATTGCGTGAGCATGTTGCCGAGTTCACCCGAGCGCTCGCCGACGCGCAGCATGCGCAGCGAAATCGGCGTGGTGAGATTTTCGGCGTGAAAAGAGCTGGACAGCGGCGCACCCGCCTGAACGGCGGCGCGCGCTCGCAGCAAGCCATCGCGCAACGCGGGCGAAATCGTTCCCCCCGCCGTCTCCATCGCCGACACGATCGGGATGCCGCCTTCGAGCAACATGCCGAGCGTCAGATAGAGCCGCGAAAGCTGATAGATGCGCAAGTGCGGACCGAGCAACGGAAGGCGGCCCAGCAGACTGACGAGTCCCACGCGCGCAATCGTGGCTCGCACGGCCGCGCCGCCTGCGATTGCAACTGCAACGGCGGCGGCAAACAAAGGCAGCCCATGCGCCGACGCAAACTTGCCCCAGTCGAGCAGTGCCTGCGACATCCACGGCAAGCTTCGACCGGTACCTTCATAGATCGTCGCGAAGCGCGGCACCACGAAGGTGATCAGAAAGGTCGACACACCGCCGCCCACGATAAACAGAATGCTTGGATAGATCGCGGAGCTGATGAGCTTGTTGCGCACCATGTCGATGCGCGCCTGGTAATCGACATAGCGTTGCAGCGAGCGCGGCAGGTCGCTTGTGCCCTCCGCTGCGCGCACGATGCCGACGTAAAGCGGCGGGAACACGTCCGGCTGTTCGGCGAGCAGGCTCGAAAAGCGTTTGCCCTCGCGCAAGCCCGCCAGCAGCCGTTCGAGAATGCCGCGCAGCCTTGCGTTGCCTTCGCGCTCCACCAGCGCTTCGAGCCCTTCGACGATCGACAGTCCCGCCATCAATAGCGCGAGCAGTTCCTGGCTGAACAGCACGAGCGAGATGCCGCCGCGCGAAGCCTTCGACGAGCGCAGCGTGCGCAACGCGCGCAGTTGGGTCGCGTGCAGGCCGCGCGCCTCGACCTGGCGGCGCGCGTCGTCCTCATCCTGCGCATCGACGACGAGCGAGACGATCTGGTTGTCGGGCGAAAGCGCCCTCACTTCATACGGCATAGTGCTGTGCTACTGGTTTGTTGTGGTCTGCTGCTGCCCCGTTGCCGCGCGCTACATGTGCGCTTCATTCACTGCTGATATCGGCGTCTTCTCCCGTGCCGCCCGGCTGGCCGTCGCGGCCGTATGAGATCACTGCATAGTCGCCCTTCGTGCCCGGCACCTGATACACATACGGATGTCCCCACGGATCGAGCGGTGCTTCTTTCTTCAGATACGGACCGGCCCATTTGTCCGCGTTCGCGGGCTTGACGAAAAGCGCGGCCAGGTTTTCGTCGGCGGTCGGATAGCGGCCGACGTCGAGCCGGAAGTTATCGATCGACTTCGTGAAGACATCGATCTGCGCACGCGCGATAGTCGCCTGCGACTTACCGAGCTGCGAGAAATAGCGCGGCCCCACGAGCGCCGCCAGCATGCCGATGATGACGAGCACCACGAGCAGTTCGAGCAGCGTGAAGCCACTCTGTTTCTTGAGCCGCGCGCGCCGCGATCTTCTCGCGTTGGCTGCGCGGCGATGGTTGACTGACTGCATCGACACTTCCTTCAAAAAGTTGGACGCCCGCCAGGCGGGCGTCCATCAACGTTGCTAAAACGGCGTGCGCGTTACTGACGCGCGCGCTGCGTCGACGAGACGTTGTTGTACACGCCGAACTCGAACAGCGAGTAGCCGTAGTCCGTCGAGCGCTTCGTGCCGTAGAGACGCACGTAACGCGCGGTCGTAGCCGGGAACGACAGGTCTTCCACGCCGCCCTTGCTGTCCGTCGTCGTGTAGACGGTGTTCGACCAGTCGACGTTGTCGTGCGAGGTCTGGATCTGATACGCAATCGCGTGCGCGTTCTCCCAGTTCAGCACCACGCGGTTGAAGGTCTGCTCCGAGCCGAGATCGATCGCGATCCACGACGGGTCGATGAACTTCGACGACCAGCGCGTGCCCGTGTTGCCGTCCACAGCCAACGTGGGCGGCGTGTTGTCGTTCTCGTCGCCGCTCGACGTGGCCGGCCGGTTCTGCGCCAGATTCACGCTTGCCGACAACGGCACGAAGTTCACGCTGATGCTGTGCTCCGCGATGACGTTGGTGAACGTGTACGTCGACTGCACGCCGAGGTTCTTGCCATCCACGGTCATCGAACCCACGCCGTAGCCGGCTGCCGGCAGCGCCGTGAAGGTCTGCGAGCCGCCCTGGATCACGCCGACTGCACCCGACGGGCTGATCGTGCCGTTGGCGCTGCTGCTCGCCGTGACCGTCAGCTTCGGCGTCGCCGCCGAGTTGTAGACCTCGAACTCGAACAGCGAATAACCGTACTGCGACGCGCGCTTGACACCCTGCATGCGGACATAGCGTGCATTCGTGACAGGCAGCGAAATATCCTCGACACCGCCCGCGCCGGCACGTTGCGGGATGATGTTCGTCCACGTCTGGTTATCGTTCGACGCCTGAAGCAGATAGGCCTTACCGTAAGCGTTCTCCCAGTTCAGCACGACGCGGTCGAATTGCGTCTGCTGGCCGAGATCGACCGTGATCCATGCGTCGTCATTGAAGTCCGACGACCAGCGCGAGCCGAGGTTGCCGTCGACAGCATTCTTGGGTGCATAGCCGTCGTCCTGCACGCCGCTCGACGTCGCGACCTTGCCGCGCGCGAGGTTGGCACTCGGCACGCCGCCATTGCCACCATCGCCACCGTCGCCGCCATTGCCACCATCACCACCGTTACCACCATCGCCGCCGTTACCGCCGTCGCCGCCTGTTGCCGCGGTCACGGTCAGGATCGCCGTCGCGCTCGTCGCGCTGCCGCCGCCGTTGCTGACGACAACGCTATACGCGGCGCCGTTGTCGGCTGCCACCGTGGTCGGCGGCGTCGTGTACGTCGGGTTGGTCGTGATCGCCACCACCGTCGTGCCGCGCATCCACTGGAAGCTGAACGGACCCGTGCCCGTCACGCCCACCGAAAACTGCGCTGCCTGCCCTTCGCTGACCTTCACGCTCGCCGGTTGCGCCGAGATGATGGGCGCATCGGCCGAATTGCCCGAGACGCACAGCGACCAGCCCGGCGTGTTGTCGATGATGCCGGGAACCGACTGACCCGACGAGAACGCGAGATACGCCTGCGTCGACGCATTCGGCACACCCGTCGTGGTCCACGTGCCCCACGGAGCCGGGAACGCGCACGACGCGAAGTTCGAGCGAGCCACCGTCAATGCTTCGTTCTGCGTCGGCAGGCGCATGCCGATAGCAGCGCAATACTGCTTCGCGACCGTCTGCGTGAACTGCGCGCCCTGGTTCGGGAACGTCGTGTAGTACTGCTGCCACACAAGGCCGCTGACGTTGTCCTTCACGTTCGGCACATACGGGCCCGACGGCAGACCTGCGATCGTCGAAGTCCACGTGCCCGGCTTCGCGCCCAGCAACGTGAAGCGCTCGGTCTCGCTGCCGCATTGCGGCGCGTCGAACACCTGGAACTCGAACAGCGAATAGCCGTACTGCGTCGCGCGTTGCAAGCCGAGCATGCGAACATAGCGCGCCGACGTGCTCGGGAACACCGTCGTTTCCGTGCCGCCGTGACCCGCGATGATCTGGTCGTTAGGCAGAACGTTCGTCCAGTTGCTGTTGTCGTTCGATACCTGAAGCTTGTAGGCCGACGCAGCCGCGTTCTCCCACATCAGCACGACCTTGTTGAAGGTCTGGATGGAGCCGAGATCGACGGTGATCCACGAAGGATCGATCTCCGGCGCCGACGACCAGCGCGACGCGACCGAGCCGTCCACCGCGTTCTGCGCCGTCAGGCCGCCGTTCTGGTCGCTGCTCGACATCGCCTTCGCGTTGAGCGCGAGGTTGCTGTTGTCCGCGCCGCTCACCGTCAACGTGGCCGGGTCGCTGGTGACGCTGCCTGCGCTGTTGGTGATCGTGACGGCGTAGTTGCCGCCATCGCTGCCCTGCGCCGACGCAATCACGATGCTTGCCGAGTTCGTGCCGTACGGCTTGCCATCCTTGGTCCATTGATACTTCAGCGGAGCCGAGCCGCTCGCGAGCACGTTGAAGGTCACGCTCTGACCAAACGGCACGCTCTGGCTGTGCGGTTGCGACACGATGACGGGCGGCGTCGCGACGCTCACCGTCAGCGTTGCGTCCGCCGACGTGACCGTACCCGCGCTGTTGGTCACGACGGCTTTGTAGACCGAGCCGCTATCCGACGTTTGCGTCGCGGGCGTGTCATACACGGGCTGGTTCGCGCCGGGAATGGCCACGTCATTCTTCAGCCACTGATACGACAGCGCGGGCGAACCGGCCGCGACCACGGTGAATTCCGCGCTCTGTCCGCTGGTGATGCTCAGCGACAGCGGTTGCGTGGTGATGGTCGGCGCAGCCGGTTGCACGACCTTCAAGTTTGCCTCACGTGACGTGACGCTGCTGTTGGCGTTGCGCACGGCGACGCTGTAGGTGACGCCGTTGTCGACCGATTGCACAGCGGGCGTCGTGTACGTGTAGCCGGTCGCGCCCGGAATGGCCGCGCCGTTCTTCATCCATTGATAGCTGATGGGCGCCGCGCCTGCCGACAGCACGTAGAACTGCCCGCTCTGCCCTTGCGTGACGATCTGATCGGCCGGTTGCGTGATGATCTTCAGCGCGCTGGGCGGCTGCGGACCGACCACGAGCGCATTGCCGTTGAAGGTCTGCTGCGCGTTGGTCGGCACGACGTTGAACGTCGCCGTGCCGCTGCCGAGGCCGGGCGATGTGGCCGTGACCGTGACAGCACCAGGCGTGAATTGCGTCTTGACCGCGATGCGCGTCACGCCGCCTTCGACCGACAGGTTCGGGTCGCCCGGCGCGTGATACGACAGCGGCTGGTTCGGCGTCACGTCATGGTCGGAGCCGCCGCGATAGGTGCCGGGGCCGCTCACGCTGAACGTCAGGGTCTGCGATGCATCCGGCACGCGAATGTTGTTCGCGTCGACGACCGTCGCCGTGATGACGGCGGCATCCGTGCCGTTCGCGGTCAGCGCGAACGATTCGCCGCTCGGCTTGACGAGTTCGGGTTCGACCGTCAACAGGATATGGTCGGCCGGGCCTGCCGTCACCAGCGAGTCATACGCTGCAACCTGGCGGTTGTTGTCGAGACACTCCGCCGTCAGCGTGCCCGGCGCCCACTTGATGTTGTCCCAGTGAACCTGCGTCGGCAGGGTCGTCGTGTTCTGCGTCAGATCGGTCGGATCCATCGACGTCGGATTCGGCACCTGGTCGCCGCCAATCAGTTCGCCATTGAGGCGCAGCCGCACCGCCGGACAGTTGCTGAACGCATTGACGGTCACGGTGCCGGCGCGGTTCCACGTGTGCGCGAGCTTGACCACGGGCTTGATCTCGAACGGCGTCCACGCCGCCTGATAGATGTAGTAGATCAGGCGCGGAAGACGGTTCGCGTCCATCATCGACGCGCCATTGCCACGCACGGCCTCCGGCGCGATTCCGTCGGTCTGCGTGTTGATTTCGCCCGGCGTATCGGCCAGATACCAGTGCGCAATACCAAACGACTTGCCCGCTACGCTCTCCACCCAGGTCTTCAGATATTTGACGGCGAACGCCAGTTCGAAGTCGTATTTCCATCGACCGACGCCGTCGCCCCAATACTCCGAGCCCCACGCGGGTGAATTCGGGTAGTCCTTCTTGACGTTGATGTCGCAGCCGTTGCCGCTGCAGCCGAGAATGTCGCCGTTGTTCGGATTCGGCGTGCGGTCGGCCTGGGCGCGCGTATTGATCGGGTCCCACACCTGCGACAGCGCCTTCAGCGATTGCGCGAATGCCGTGTCGGTTGCGCCGTTATCGGCTTCCCACGCGAGCACGGACGGATGGTTGCGATCATGAACGATCATGTCGCGATGCAGTTCGGTCTTCAGCGTGACGTTGTTCTGCGTCATGCACTTGACGCCGGCAGCCGTCTCCGCCGTGCAGATGACGGCGAAGCCGCCCTCGCCTTCGCCGCTCGGCTGGACCATCATCACGCCGTAGGCGTCGGCGGCGTCGAGAAAATCACGGCCCTGGCTCGAATGGCCCGGACGGTACAGACTGCCGCCCGCCTGTGCGAGCAGGTTCAGGTCTTTCCATTGGAGTTCAGGCGGCACGGCCGAGCCGAGCGCCGGATAGTCGTAACGGCCCGAAGCGCCCCACAGATAGTGCGGGTGTCCGTTGATGATCGGGAAGTTCTGGTCCCACGTGATCGTGCGGATACCGAGCGGGCTCTCCGTCGTATCGACGACCACACCGTCGATGCTGACGGAGTGAATCACGCGGTACAGATACGGCTTGCCGTAGATGCTGTTGTTCGGATACCAGAGGTTCGGATTGGGAACCGTCATCACCTGATCGAACAAGGTGGGCTGCAAGCCCGGCTGCACGTTGGCGGGCACGGTGCGCGTATCCTGCGCAGTTACCACCACGGTGCCGCCCGCGTCGACGATCTGCGTCGTCAACGTCACCTTCTGGTCGGTCGAGTACTCGTTGAGTACATTGGTCTGCACACGGATCGTCGCCGACGACGTGCTCGCCGTGACCGTCGCGACATACGTGCCCCACGTATTGAGCACGGCGTAGATGTTCTCGGGAATGTGTACCCGGTCCGTGATGTGCATCCACACGGGGCGGAACAGGCCCGTATCGTCCTGGCCGAAACGGAATGCGCCCGCGAAATCGGGCGACTCGAAGAACTTGTCGCCACGCGCAACCTTCACGGCCAGTACATTGTCCGTGCCGTCGAATTTCACATAGTTCGTGATATCGACGATGAACGGAATGAACCCGAGCACGTGCGTCGCGTCCTTGTTGATCTGACTATTGCCGCGAATCAACGTCCCGTTGATATAGACCTGCGCACCCGTATGCGCGCCCTCGAACTCGATATAGATCTTGCGGTTCGCAAAGGACGGATCGAGCGTGAAGTGCTTGCGGTACCAGTTGATGTTGCCCGTCAAATATCCCTGGTCGCCACCCGACTTCCAGTTAAGGAAGGTGTCGTTGTCCGACGGCGTCTGCGGGACGCCAACCTGCGCCCAGCCCGAGTCGTTGAAACCCGGCTGCATCGCGTTGGCGTCGTCATTGTCCTTGACGTACTTCCAGGGCGTCGCGCCCAGATTGATCCTGATGTGATTGGATGGTGGAAGCGCTTCGCTCGCGACAGCGTGAGTCGCAACGCAAAGCAACATCATCCAAAGTACTACTAAACAGCATGCAAGCTGCCCCGTAAACAACCGAACGCGATAGCGCATTATGGTTTCCTTGTCGTTCTTCCCGGTCTTTCTTTGAATAGATGTGGCTTTACGCTCGCGCCGTTTCGCGCAACGTTATCGATGCGCGAGCACGCGCGCTCGCCGGTGCCTTAGCGCGAGATGCGCCTGCTGCACCGGTGAGTACGACTTCGCCACTTTTCAATTTTTTGCCGAACGTTTCAAATGCCAGGCAAACGTTTGCTCTTCGATTTGATTACGCTCGTCTAAAGACGCCCCAATCCCACTATTTAATTTTTCATCTTAAGGTGATAGTTGTAGTGATCTATTTCTTCTAGTACCTGGTGCCCGATTCCGATCGGCATCGCATGGAATGTGAGGTTCCCCGTTCCAGTGCTATGGCTAGTGCTCTGATCGAACCTGGCGTTGGCGCAGCATTTTTCTTTAGTTTTATGACGGTGATGTTACGAACAATTTCAAATGAGCAACAAAAGTCCAAGCCTGTCACCTAATGGAAAGTTCTCAAATCAGTTTCCATTTAGCACAAGCTTTCAGTCCGCTCACAGCCACTCATCCGGTCGGGCATTAGACATTCATCAAATTTCTAATGCAAGAACATTGTAGGCAACACCATGTTGCATAGTGGGCAACATTACCCGACCGTTTCAATCGCGAACTACATTGTGGGATTCAACTGCGCGAACTCACGCGAGAGAAAAGATCTCTGTGCGCTCTCGATAAGATGATGCATATGCACCGCATCCGCGAAAGTCGGTGCAGTGCGCGTGCCATTCGTCACGTCGTGCGCATAAGCCCAATAGAGTTCGGCCAGCTCCAATACGGCGGAAGGCAGATCCGATTCCGGAAGGCGCAAATAGCTTGTAGGCACTTCAAGCGGTTCGAGCGGCTGCTTGTCGCCGTGCGCGCCGAAGATTGCATAGTCGTCGCCCACATCGCCGAAAGCCGATGCGTTCGTGATCCGCAAATCGCCTTCGGTCCCGGTGATGTCGATCTGCACGCCTGAGCCGTTGCGCTTGCCGCCTTCGATATGAACGGACACCACCGCCCTGTCGTTCAACATGCCGGCGAGTACGAGTTGATCGGGTGTCGATGTCGGTATCGAAACACCTGTCTCCCGAATCGTCACCGACGGAAACTGGTTAGGCGTAAGTGCCGCGATGGAAACAGGCCAGCCGGTTCCCGAAAAGAGCATGTCGAGAAAGTGTCCGCCATAGATCGAAACAACAGATGAAAAGTTCTCCAACGGAACGGTCCATTCGAGCGCGCGCGAACGCGTCGCCTGAAAGTAGTTCATGCTCACATGCATGCGTACCGAACGCAGTTCGCCGACGTAACCTTGCTGAATCAGGTCGCGCACATAGCGGTTATGCGGCGCAAGACGCCTTTGCAAGCCGACGACATGACGCACGCCGCGTTCCTCGGCCAGTCGCAAAAGTTCTTCTGATTCAGCGAGCGTGGTCGTCAACGGCCATTCGCAGTACACATGCTTGCCCGCGGCGATCACACGCTTGACCGTCTGCGCATGCTGCGGCGCTGTGTTCAGCACGACCACGAGATCGATGTCGGGACTTTCGACGAGTTCGTCGATCGACTCAGCCACGCGGCCGATCCGATATTCGCGTGCCGCTGCTTCGGCGGCTTCGCGCCGATGGCTATAGATAGCTTGCAGCGTGTATTGCGGCAACAGATCGAGCACGCGCAAATGACCGTGCCTCGCCCAGTTGCCGACGCCGATCACGCCAACGCGCAATGGCACATTAAGCGATGCTTCCATGATTCTGAATTCTCCAGTGAATGACAGACGGTGATGGCACGCGTGTCACACCGACACCACGATGCGTCCAAAGTGCTCGTTGCGTTCGAGCACCGTATGCGCCTGCGCGATCTGCTCGAACGCAAAGCGATGCGCGATTACCGTCTTGAGCGCGCCCGACTGCAATCCGTCGAAGATGAACGCCGCTGCGTCGGCCTGGCGTTGCGCGTCCGTGGTCGTCGAAAAGAGGTTGTATCCATGCACGGTGATGCGCTTATAGAGTAGCGGCAACACGGGCAATACGGTGTCGTCGGGACTCAACGCGCCATAGAGCAGGATCGTGCCGCCGGGCCGCGTCGCGTCGATCAGACGCGCAAAGGTCTTGCCGCCGACAGGATCAAATACGAGGTCCGCGCCGCGTCCCTCGGTGATGCGTTGCACTGCTTCGACGAGATCTTCTTCGTCGGTGACGATTATGTGGTCGGCTCCGAGCGCGACAAGCGCGTCGCGTTTCTCACGCGTTCGGGTGAGCGCGACGGCCGTCGCGCCCAGACGCTTCGCCACCTGAATCGCGCCGATGCCCACCCCGCTCGACGCCGCGGGAATCAGCACGACATCGCCAGGTTTGACTCGTTCGTTTTCCGTGAATGCAGCGTAGGGCGTGATGAACACGTTCCAGATCGCCACCGCGTCTTCGTGCGAAAGCCACGCGGGACTCTTCACGACAGCGTGCGCGGGCGCCAGCACAAGTTCGCCGTACACGCCGTAATCGTTCATCGAAAACGAAGGCACCGTACTGACGTTATCGCCAACGGCCACATGCGTGACGTTCGCACCAACGGCATCCACCACGCCGGACGCTTCATAACCGACCCGCGCGGGAAGCTTCGCCGCCTCGACATACTCGCCGCGTCGCCACATCGACTCCGCGCGATTCAGGCCGATGGCCTTCACACGAATACGCACTTCGTTAGCGCCAGGTTCGGGCGTGCCGATTTCCGTGTACTCGAAAACCTCGGGACCGCCGTGCTGCGCGAAGGTAATGACTTTAGCCATGACTCGTTCCTTTCGTTCAATCCATTCATTACAGGCGCCTCGAAACGAAACGCCCCTTCAAGTGGTTCGGATTATCGGAATCGCCCTTTGCAGGATAAATGCGGCATCGCCGACATCACTGTTCTTTTGCCGCCAACAATCCCCTTTTCGACGGGCGAAGCCCCGTGCAGCAACGCTCGAGCGATTGCGGACACAGGTGTCCAAAGTGAGCGAACCCATGGGCTGTTTTTCTGGCGCATCCCCGCATCTACATTAGCGTCAAGCGTCGCCGATCACCGGCATTGCGCAGCAGCTTCCCTGAATCACTGGATTGTGGAGATTGAAATGTCCAAACTGTTTTCGAAAGTCACGGTCGGTTCGCACGACATCGCGCACCGCGTGGTCCTCGCCCCCCTCACCCGCATGCGTGCCGAAAGCGGCGCGCGCCCCGGCCCGCTGATGGCTGAATACTATGCGCAGCGTACGTCGCAGGGAGCGCTTCTGATCGGCGAAGCCACGATCGCCGCGCCGAACGGCAATGGCTATCTCGGCGCACCCGGCCTGTACGACGACAGCCAGATCGCCGGCTGGAAAGCCGTCACCAATGCGGTGCATGCGAAAGGCGGCAAGATCTTTCTTCAGCTTTATCACGCGGGCCGTCAATCGAATGCACAGTTGCAGCCCGATGGCGGCCGCCCCGTCGGACCTTCCGAAGTGCCGCACGGCGGCGTCGCGTACACGGAAGCGGGCTGGGTCCCCAACACGCCGAACCGCGCGTTGGAAACGGCTGAAATCGCGGGCATCGTCGAGAGCTTCCGCGCGGCCGCCGAGCGCGGCGTGAAGGCAGGCTTCGACGGCGTTGAATTGCACGGCGCGAACGGCTATCTGTTCGATCAGTTCCTGCAGGACGGCAGCAACAAGCGCACGGACGAGTATGGCGGCTCGATCGCCAACCGCGCTCGCTTGCTGCTCGATGCGACGCGTGCCGTGATTTCCGTGTGGGGCGCGAACAAGGTTGCAGTGCGTCTCGGACCGAGCGGCTCGTGGGGCGACATGTCCGACAGCAACCCGGAAGCGTTGTTCACGTATGTGGCCGACGAACTCGACAAACTTGGCATTGCGTATCTGCATCTGATCGAGCCGCGCATCGCGGGCAACGTCGAGGACGAAGCGCGAGACCAGCAACCCGTCGCCGCGAAGTCGCTGCGTGCGCATTTTCATGGGCCGATCATCGCGGCGGGCGGCTTCGACGGCAAAAGCGCCGAAGCAATCCTGCAATCGGGCGATGCCGATCTCGTTGCATTCGGACGCCATTTCATCGCGAATCCGGACCTGCCGGAGCGGCTGCGCAAAGGTCTGCCGCTGACCCCGTACGACCGCGCGACGTTTTTCGGTGGCACGGACGTGGGTTACACCGACTATGCATTCCACGACGAGGCCGCTGTCGCAGCGTGAGATGTGGGGGCTGTAACAACTGATTCGTAGCGCAGCCGGAAGCGATCATGCGTCCACGCATGGTCGCTTCCGGCGTCAATCGCCACCGATAGTGCGCGTCAATTGCCTCAATTGACCCTGCCTCTTCATTTCCTCAGTTTTCTTCTCATTGCACTTCGCAGCCGCCACGCACGATCCGCTTCGCGCGCGTCGATGGCTGCCCGTTTGCTGGAGCTTTTCACATGAGCACCGATCAATCCGCGTCGCTCGCCGATGCGCCCATATTGTCATCATCCACCACGAGCCATCGACGCTGGCTCGCGGTGTTCTCCATCGCGCTCGGCTCGTTCGCTTTCGTGACGACGGAATATCTGCCCGTCGGCGTACTGCCGAAGATCGCCGCAGACCTCGGCGTCACGCCCGGCACGGCAGGTCTGATGACGACCACGCCCGGACTCATCGCGGCCATCTCCGCGCCGATGCTGCTGCTCGCCGCGGGTCGCCTGAACCGGCGCTCGATTCTGCTGTTGCTGTCGGTCGCGCTGGTCGCGTCTAACCTCGTCGCAGCGCTCGCAACCAACTTCGCGACGATGCTTGTTGGACGCGCGTTGCTCGGCATCAGCCTTGGCGGATTCTGGACCGTCGCACTCGGCGTCTCCGGACAGATCGTCGCGGAAGAAGAAAGCGCCAAAGCCAGTGCGACGATCTTCATGGGCATCACGCTCGCGACGGTCATCGGCGTGCCGCTCGGGACATTCATTGCCGAACTGTCGTCGTGGCGCGTCTCGTTCTTCGCGACGGCCGCACTCGCGCTCGCAGCGCTGCTGATGCAGGCGACGCTGCTGCCCGATCTGCCGCCGCGCGCGGCTGCTCGCCTCGCCGACTTCGGCCGCATGCTCACGCGCGGGACGGTGATGCGCAGCCTGCTGCTCGTTGCCTTGCTGTTTGGTGCCCACTTCTGCGCGTACACGTATATCGCGCCCTTTCTGGAAGACAACGCGTCGCTCGGCGCAACATGGGTGACGGCGCTGCTGCTCGGCTTCGGCATCGTCGGCTTCATGTCGAACTTCGTCGCGTCGGCGTTCGTGACATCGCATCCGCGGCTGTCGCTGTTCGCGATGACTGCGCTCGTGATGGTGGCGCTCGTAGCGCTCCCTGCGTTTGCGCACACGCACGGCGCGGTCGTCGCTGGTGTGCTCGCTTGGGGCATCGCCTACGGCGCGATTCCGCTGGGCCTGAGCGTGTGGATGCAGATGACTTCGCCGAAGCAACCGGAAGCCGCATCGGCGCTGTTCGTCAGCGCCGTGCAGACCGCCATCGCCGCGGGTTCGCTTGCGGGCGGCGTGGCTGTCGATCACGCGGGTGCAACAGGCGCGATGCATCTTGGCGTGCTGCTGTCGGCATTGGGGCTTGCGGTGCTCGCATCGTTCGCAACGACACGGCGCACATTGGTAAGCGTGCTCGAAGAATGAGTGCCTTTCCCGCCGCACGATTGTTCTTCGGCCGGTCGCTCGTTTGAATGAGGTGTGTGTGTCGGGGCTATCACGACTGTTTGCGCGCAAAGAAATCTTGCACCAGGAATCAGGCGAAACAGTGTTCGAGTATCATCTTCGCGCAATGCCCCACTACTCCGACTCCTGAAAGGCTTTGACGATGTCCACACCGATCGACTATCTGAA
Organism: Paraburkholderia steynii; assembly: GCF_900100565.1. Taxonomy (NCBI): domain Bacteria; kingdom Pseudomonadati; phylum Pseudomonadota; class Betaproteobacteria; order Burkholderiales; family Burkholderiaceae; genus Paraburkholderia; species Paraburkholderia steynii. The sequence continues at coordinate 285,401 of NZ_FNDI01000009.1, forward strand.
CCCGGCGCTACCTGAGGGGCTTCGGCGCGTGACCATGCCCGTCGTCGACGCGACCCCGGCGACACTCGACGGCTATGGCAGGCTCGTAGACGACCCGAACGAATGCCAGGTCGAAATCGTGCAATGGCCCGCGATGGGATCGAGGCCGATCGATCCCGGCACGGGCGACGAGGCGGGGACGACGAAAGGCGTCTTCGTCAGCGAATGGCGCGGCGACATCCTCTACGGTCGCAACGAGGCGGTGGGCGGTCACTATGTCCTGGCGTACGCGACAGAGCCTGACGAAGCGCGCGAAGACAACGCCGCGCCGCCCGAACGCATGCTGCTCTGGCACGCGAACTACCACCCGGACGGCGGACAGTTGTTCTTCCCTCTCGATCACCGGCCGTTCTATGTTCCGCTGGCCTTGCCCGGCGACGATGTGACACCCGAGAAGTTCGTGTGCTTTCGCTTCGATGGCCGGCAGGGGCTTTATATTCATCCGAACATCTGGCACGAAGGCGTGTTCACACTTGGCGGGACACAGCGCTTCTTCGACGAGCAGGGCGCGGTTCATGCACGCGTGTCGGTCGAGTTCGCGCGAGAGTTCGGTTGTCTGCTCGAAGCGCCTATCGTCTATCCGTAAGGCTTGAACGCTAGATCGAGCGGGCGGTTCGCGACGAACCACCGGTGTACTGGAAGACCAGACGACCGCCCGCAACGTCGATGGAGCGAACGCGTCAGCACGTCGACGGAACCCTTCATGAACCCGCTAAAAAAGTGCTTGACTGTCTATCTAGTAGTAGATAAAGTTCAACCCATGGAACCGACCACTACCGTTCGCGATCAGATTCTGGAGCACGCCATCACGTTGATGATGCTGCGCGGCTACAACGGGTTTAGCTACCGCGATCTGTCGGAGCTGGTTGGGGTGAAGACTTCGAGCATCCATTATTACTTCCCGTCGAAAGACGACCTGGTGCTCGAAGCCGTCAGCCAGTACAGCAACGAGATACTCGGCGCGCTCGGTTCCATTGAGTCTTCTCTTCCGGCGGATCAGAAGCTCGGCAAGTACACGAAGCTGTTCGGCAGAACCCTTGGCGAAGGCGACCAGATCTGCCTGTGCGGCATGCTCGCCGCGGATATCGAGGCATTGCCCGATAACGTGCGCACAGCCGTGCAGGCATTCTTCAAGGCCAACGAAAGCTGGCTCGCGAAGGTACTGGCTCAAGGCGTCAAGGAGCGCACGTTGCACGTCAACGGCAAGCCCGAAAACGCGGCGCGAGCGCTGTACGCCGCTTACCAGGGCAGCGTGCTGGCAAGCCGGCTGTTCAGGACGAAGGCTCGGCTGGAAGATGTCGAGGCTTCATGGAAGGTTTCGAAGTAACGGTATTCGAGGCGGTTGCTGTAGACCGCCTTTTGTTGGACCCGGTTATCTATCTTCTAGTAGATAAATAGCGGATGTAGAGAGAGATGTCGTTGAAACACAGCGGTTTGCCCGGCTGTCTATCTAGTAGTAGATAGCAAAATGCAGTTCACTCAACTATTGCCAGTCAGGAGTTACATCATGTCGATCGAAAAAGTTCTGTACCGCGCCCACGCTCACGCCACGGGAGGCCGCGACGGCCGCGCCGTCGTCCCCGAAGGCAAGCTCGATTTCAAACTGGTCACGCCGCGTGAACTCGGCGGCGCGGGCGGCGAAGGCGCGAATCCGGAACAGCTGTTCGCGGCGGGCTACAGCGCCTGTTTCCTCGGCGCGATGAAGTTCGTCGCGGCGCGCGACAAGACGGCGATTCCGGCGGACGTATCGATCGACGGCGGCGTTGGCATCGGCGCGATTCCGAACGGCTTCGGCATTGAAGTGGAACTGAAGATTTCGCTGCCCGGCATGCCGCGCGACGCCGCTCAGGCACTGATCGACAAGGCTCACATCGTGTGCCCGTACTCGAATGCAACGCGCGGCAACATTGACGTCACGTTGACGCTGGTTTGATCGACTTCGCCTCATAGACAGAACACTGGAGCGTAAAAAAATGAAAGCCCTGAAGCCACTCGTCCTTGCCGCCGTTCTTGCAGCGAACGCCGTGATTGCCGCCGCCGCAACGCCTGCTACGCAACCGACGCCCGATCGCGTCACCACGGGATTCCTCAAGCAGCTCAACAGCGGCACGGGTCCCGCCCTCAACACGCTGCCGCCCGCGAAGGCGCGTCAGGTGCTGGTCGATGCGCAGAACGGCGTGAAAGTCGACTTGTCCGGTATCGACGTGTCGAACCGCACCATCGAAGAGGACGGTATCAGCGTACCGATTACCATCGTGCGTCCGCAAGGCGCGACGGGCACGCTGCCGGTGTTCATGTTTTTCCACGGCGGTGGTTGGATCTTGGGTGACTTCCAGACCCACGAACGCCTGGTACGCGACCTCGTCGTGCAGTCCGGCGCAGTGGCCGTGTTCGTGAACTACACGCCGTCGCCCGAGGCTCGTTATCCTGTCGCGATCAATCAGGCGTATGCCGCGACGAAGTGGGTCGCGGAGCACGGCAACGACATCGGCGTGGACGGCAGCCGCCTCGCCGTGGTGGGCAACAGTGTGGGCGGGAATATGGCCGCCGTCGTCAGCTTGATGGCGAAGGACAAGCATGGTCCGCAAATCCGCTTCCAGGGCTTGATGTGGCCCGTCACGGATGCCAACTTCAACGACGGTTCGTACCTCGCGTATCGCGACAAGCATTTCCTGACCCGCGCGATGATGCAATGGTTCTGGGACGCGTACACGAAGGACCCCGCACAGCGCGCGCAGATTTACGCATCGCCGTTGCGTGCGTCTGAAGAAGAGTTGAAGGGTCTGCCGCCCGCGTTGATCCAGGTTGCGCAATTCGACGTGCTGCGCGACGAAGGCGAGGCATACGGTCGCAAGCTCGATGCAGCGGGCAACGAAGTCACGACGACGCGCTACAACGGCACGATCCACGATTTCGGTCTGCTCAATGCCCTCGCTGCCGACGCGCCGACACAGGCCGCGACGAAGCAACTCGCGAATGAGATCAAGACGCGCCTGAAGTAATCGTAGTTTCATTCAACGGCATGATGGCCTTGCGCCTTCATGCCGTGTTTTAGTTACACGCCAAGTTGCTTCGCAAGATCCACAAGGTCCTTTGCGACCCAATCCCAATTCCCTTCCGGCTGTAGATCGGTTGTTTGCGACGCGCCGTGTTCATGGGAACGTGGGATGAACGCGGTTCTCAACCCGCACTTCTGCGCCGCTGCAAGATCGCTATTGTGCGCGGCGACCATGCACACCTCTCCCGGCGACAACGCCAGAATCTCTGCCGTGCGCAAATACGCTTCAGGCGATGGCTTATAGGCTTGCGCGACCTCCGCGCCGAGAATCGCGTCCCACGGCAAGCCGCCATGCTTTGCCATATCGATCATCAGCCTGACATTGCCGTTCGACAGTGGCGCAATGATGTATTGCGACTTGAGCCGCGCGAGTCCATCGACGGTATCCGGCCATGGATCGAGCCGATGCCACGCCAGATTGAGATCGTCGAGTTCTGAAGCCTGGACCTGTTCGGCGTCGATACCGAACTCGCGCAGCACCACTTCGAGATTCTCACGGTGCAATACATCGAGCTTCGTGAACGGACGCTCGCCACTGCGGACCCGTTGCATCGCGGGCTGATATTGCGCGCGCCAGGCATCCGCGAATGCGTCGGCTTCCTGCGCGTTTCGTCCATGACTCTGCAGAAATGCAGCCACTTCACGCGCGACACCGCCTCGCCAATCGACGAGCGTGCCGAAAACATCGAATACGCAGGCCTTTACGTCAGTTGTTGCCATGTCGAAATCCTGTTGCAGTGACTCGACGGCCTCAAGGCTGCCATGCCTCGCCATCGGGGAAGACATACGTTTCGAGTGACGGCGCTTTCATTTCGATGCTATATCCCGGCTTTTGCGGCGGCATATAGCGGCCATTGCGAATAACAACGGGATCGACGAAATGCTCGTGCAGATGATCGACATATTCCAGCACGCGATTTTCCAGCGACGCCGACACGCAGATATAGTCGAATAGCGAAATGTGCTGCACGTACTCGCACAATCCGACTCCGCCCGCATGCGGACATACGGGCACGCCGAACTTCGCCGCCATCAGCAGCACGACGAGTACTTCGTTCAGTCCGCCCAGACGACAACTATCGACCTGGCAGAAATCGATTGCCTTGGCTTGCAGCAACTGCTTGAACATCACACGGTTCTGGCAGTGCTCGCCCGTCGCCACACCGATCGATCCCAGCCGCTGACGAATAGCCGCGTGACCGAGTACATCGTCGGGGCTTGTGGGCTCTTCGATCCACCATGGGTCGAACTCCGCAAGACGCCGCATGTTCGCGACGGCTTCGTCGACGTCCCACACCTGGTTCGCATCCATCATCAGCTTCAGGTTCTCGCCGATCTCCTCGCGCAAAATGCGGGCGCGTCTTACATCTTCTTCGAGATTGCCGCCAACTTTCTGCTTGAAATGCGTCCACCCTTGCGCAACGCCTTCGCGCGCAAGCCGGCGGATCTTGTCGTCGTCATAACCAAGCCATCCCGCCGATGTCGTATACGCGGGATAGCCTTGTGCGAGCATTTCCTTTTCACGCTCACCTTTTGTCTTCGCGTGGCGATTCAGCAGCGCTAGCGCTTCGTAAGGCGTGATCGCGTCCGTCACGTAACGAAAGTCCAGACAGCGCACGAGTTCTTCCGGGCTCATGTCGACAAGCAGCTTCCACACAGGCTTGCCAACCGATTTCGCCCACAGATCCCACACGGCATTCACCACAGCGGCCGTAGCCAGATGAATTGCACCTTTGTCGGGACCGATCCAGCGCAACTGACTATCCGAAGTAAAGGCGCGCCAGAATGCCCCCATATTCGCAACGATATCTTCGAGGGTCTTGCCGACGATCAGCGGCGTCAACGCATTCACCGCTGTCACACAGATTTCATTCCCGCGCCCGATGGTAAAGGTCAATCCGTGGCCGGTGAGCTTTTGCGGCGAGTCGGTTTCGAGCGTGACATAAGTGGCGGAATAGTCCGGCGCGGCATTCATTGCGTCGGAGCCATCGAGAGAACGAGAAGTGGGGAAACGAATGTCGCGAACGGACAGCCTCGTAATCGTGGTCATCTGAGCACCCTCCAGGGATGGCTACCGGCATTGACCTGCTAGCGAAGAGGAACCGCCTGGTGCGTTCGTCAAAACGGTAGATACGGGTACACCCTGATAAGACCTACCAGGCGTTTGCACGCGTTGACAACGCTCAATCCACTTCCTAGCATGCTAGCATGTCTTCTGGAAATCAAGCGTGCCGTGAGCTCTTCGTCAGATGTAGCGAATGCCGTCAGTAATCCGTATGTCGCACTGCAAAAGGTCAAAGGCGGCGAGCGTGGCAGCCTGACCGACGCGGTGGAACTGGCGCTGAGAGAAGCGATCGTGACATTGGTGCTGGAACCCGGAATGATGATCGACAAGCTGGCCGTGTGCGAGCGCATGGGGGTATCGCGCTTTCCGGTTTCCGCTGCATTGGCGCGGCTCGAGCATGCAGGCCTCGTCGAAGTTTTGCCGCAGCGCGGCACACGCGTCAAACCCATTGCGCTTCACGACATAAGCCAGCATCTGTTCATACGCAGCGCGCTGGAAGTCGAAACCGTGCGCGCCGTCGCGCTGATGCGTGACAGCGCGACAATCGACGCGCTCGCCGTCAATCTCGATCAGCAGCGCGACGTAGCCGGCAACGGGGAGCGTTTGACGTTTCATGTACTCGATCTGGCTTTTCACGAAATCATGCTCGACGCGGTGAATTTGCCGCGTGTGAAGGAAATCGTCGCTGTATCGCGCAATGCACTGGATCGCGCAAGACAACTGTTAGCAAGTCCGGAGCGGCTCGCGCATACGCTCGACGAGCACGAGCGCATCTTCGCGGCTATCCGCGTGGGAAACGCCGATACGGCTGCAAAAGCAATGCACGATCATCTCGACGAGGTGGTCGCCGAACTGCACCGGTCCGCGAAAGAAAGACCAGATCTTTTCGCACCTTAAGGACAAGGCAATGTCTCTGGCTTCTCTTTGCATGACTGCCGCGCCATGACTCCACTCATTTCCGTCAGCAAGCTCAACAAGAGCTTTCCGGGCGTGAGGGCGCTGCACGAAGTGCAGTTTGAGCTCATGGCGGGTGAAGTGCATGCGTTGATGGGCGAGAACGGCGCAGGCAAGTCCACGCTGATGAAGATTCTCGCCGGCGTCTACACGCGCGATTCCGGCGAAATGCTCTACGACGGCAAGCCCGTCGATTTCACCAGCCCACGCGAAGCACAGGCGGCAGGCATCGGCATCATTCATCAGGAACTTCAGCTGATGAATCATCTGACCGTCGCGCAGAACATGTTCATTGGCCGCGAGCCGCGTGGACGCCTGGGCCTGTTTCTCGATGAAGACAAACTCAACGCGCAAGCTCGCGAGATCCTCGCGCGCATGCATGTGAATCTCGATCCGCGTACCGTCGTCGAGTCGCTCACGGTCGCGAGCCAGCAGATGGTCGAGATCGCGAAAGCGCTGTCGTTCGATTCGCGCGTGCTCATCATGGACGAACCGACCTCCGCGCTCAACGACGCGGAGATTGCCGAGCTTTTCCGTATCATCCGTCAACTGAAGGAACGCGGTGTCGGCATCATCTACATCTCGCACAAGATGGATGAGCTCAAGCAGATTTCCGACCGCGTCACCGTGATGCGCGATGGTGAATATGTGGCCACCGTGTCGACAGCCGATACGACCGTGCCCGTGATCATCGGCATGATGGTGGGCCGCACGCTCGCCGACGTCACGCCGTATCAAGGCGCCGAATGCACGGGCGACATCGCGCTCGAAGTGAAGCATCTGAACGCCGGCCCACTCGTCAAGGACGTGAGCTTTACGCTGCGCAAAGGCGAGATATTGGGCTTTGCAGGCCTAATGGGCGCGGGCCGCACGGAAGTCGCGCGCGCGGTATTCGGCGCGGACCCGATCGAGTCAGGCGAAATATTCGTGAAAGGCGTAAAGGCGCTCATCAAGAGACCCTGTAATGCCGTCGCGCATAGCATCGGCTATCTCTCAGAGGACCGCAAACGCTTCGGTCTCGCGACGGGTATGGACGTCGAATCGAACATCGTGATGTCGGATCTCGGCAAGTTCCTGTCGCTGCGTGTGTTTCTCCGCCGCGCGCAGATACGCAAGCGAGCTTCGCATTTCATCAATCTGCTCGCGATCCGCACGCCTTCACCGACACAGCCTGTCAGGCTGCTGTCGGGCGGCAACCAGCAGAAGATCGTCATTGCGAAATGGCTGGAGCGCGACTGCGACGTACTGTTCTTCGACGAGCCGACACGGGGCATCGATGTCGGCGCAAAGAGCGAGATCTACAAACTGTTGCGCTCACTCGCGGCGCAAGGCAAGGCGATCGTGATGATCTCGTCGGAATTGCCGGAAATTCTGCGTATGAGCGACCGTATCGTGGTGATGTGCGAAGGCCGTATCACTGGCGAGCTTTCCGCCAGCGAGGCCACGCAGGAAAGCATCATGCATCTGGCGACGCAGCGCGAATCCTTGAAAACAGCATGAGCCTGAAGAGGTCGGATCAATGACATCGCAATCGGATACAGCGGCACTGTCCAACGAAGGAAGGTTATCGGGTTTCAGAGCCCGTCTCTTTTCGCCAACGGCTTTGCAAAAGCTGCTCGCGTTCACAAGCCTGATATTGCTGCTGATCTTTTTCAGCTTCGCGTCGCCCGCATTCATGCAGATGGACAACATCCTCGGCATTCTGCAGGCGACGGCCGTCAATGGCGTGCTGGCCATTGCCAGTACTTTCGTCATTATCACGGGCGGCATCGATTTGTCCGTCGGCACGCTGATGACGTTTACGGCTGTCATCTGCGGCGTGTTCCTGACCTACTGGCATTTGCCGATGTGGATGGGCGTGCTTGCCGCCATCGTGACGGGCGCACTGTGCGGCACGATTTCGGGCACGTTGACGGCGAAAATGAAAATACCGCCGTTCATTGCCACGCTTGGCATGATGCTGCTGCTCAAAGGGCTTTCGCTCGTCGTGTCGGTCGATAAGCCAATCTATTTCACCGATACAGAGAACTTCTACATGATCTCGCAGGATTCTCTGATTGCATATTTCTTGCCGGGCGTGCCCGTACCAAATGCCGTCCTTATTCTGTTCGTGCTCGCCATCGTGAGTTCGATCACACTGAATCGCACGGCGCTCGGCCGCTACACGTTCGCGCTCGGCAGCAATGAAGAAGCCGTGCGTCTTTCGGGCGTGAACGTCGACAGATGGAAGATCGCGATTTACGGCCTGGGTGGCGCGATTTGCGGCATCGCTGGATTGCTGATCGCATCGCGTCTGAATTCGGCGCAACCGGCCCTCGGCCAGGGCTATGAACTCGAAGCGATTGCGGCTGTGGTGATTGGCGGCACGTCGTTGAGCGGCGGCTCGGGCACGATACTCGGCACCATCATCGGCGCGTTCATCATGAGCGTGCTGACCAACGGCTTGCGCATCATGTCGGTTGCACAGGAATGGCAGATCGTGGTGACAGGTCTCATCATCATTCTCGCCGTGTACGCCGATATCTTGCGACGCCGAAAGCGCTGAGCCTGCACACGACAATAGAAATCAAAGAAAGGAGAGTACCGAAAGGCTCTCTCAACGGCTGGAGGTCAATAGCCCACCTTAGGAGGAGAAAACCATGTTGAAAAGAAAAGTACTCAGTATCGCGATCGGTGTCGGCACACTCGTCGGTGCAAGCAGTCTGGCGTACGCGGACGAGCCGTACATTCCGCTCATTTCGAAAGGCTTCCAGCATCAGTTCTGGCAGGCCGTGAAATCGGGCGCGGAGCAATCCGCGAAGGAAAACAACGTGCGTATCACGTTCGAAGGCCCGGAAACGGAGGCGATGGTCGATAAACAGATCGACATGTTGTCGGCCGCACTCGCGAAGAAACCGCAGGCACTCGGCATTGCCGCGCTCGACAGCAAGGCGGCCATTCCGTTGCTCAAGCGGGCACAGTCCAGCAAGATTCCCGTCATCGCGTTCGACTCGGGCGTCGACAGCGATATTCCGCTGACGACGTGCGCGACGGATAATCTCGCAGCTGCTGCGCTCGCCGCGGACAAGATGGCCGGGATGATCGGCAATTCGGGCGAAGTCGGCGTCATCGTGCATGACCAGACGAGCCGCACGGGTATCGACCGCCGCGACGGTTTCCTGAACGAAATGAAGTCGAAGCATCCGAACGTCAAGATCGTTTCGGTGCAATACGGTGGCGGCGATCACCTGAAGTCGGCGGAGATCGCCAAGGCGATGATTCAAGCCAATCCGAACATCAAGGGCATTTTCGGCGCCAACGAAGGTTCGGCGGAAGGCGCGGCAATCGGCGTGAAGGAATCGGGCAAGAAGCTGGTGCTGATCGGCTACGACTCAGGCAAGGAACAGAAAGAGGACATCATGTCCGGCCTGATGGCGGGCGCGATTACGCAAAACCCGGTGGGCATCGGCAAATGCGTGATCGATTCGGCCGTGAAAGCACTGAAGGGCGAGAAGTTGCCGAAGAAAGTCGATACCGGCTTTTACTGGTACGACAAGACGAATATAAAAGATCCGAAGATCGCTGCTGTACTCTATGACTAAGTAACGTGCGATGAAAGAGGAAGGGTTGAGACCTTTCCTCTTTCGTTTTTATCGAACGCCGCACACGTCGCTATTACCGCAAATCCGCGCGCAACTCACGCACGCCGCGTCCCAAACGCTGCCGCAACAGCGTTCTCAACGTCGCGCCGTCGACATAACCCACTTCGGACGCAATCGCTTCGAGATCGAGCCCGCTGCCGTGAAGCAGCGATTGCGCGCGCTCGACGCGCAAGTCCTGAAAGTACGCGAGCGGCGATTTCCCGAGCACTTCCTGGCAGCGGCGCTGCAACGTGCGCGCGCTCGTCGCCAGTGCGCCGGCGGCGTCTTGCAGCGAGAAACCCTCTTTCAGATGATCCCGCGCCCATCGTTCGAAACGCTGCATCAACGGGTCCGCCAGCGCCAGATGATTGGGGATGATGTACGGCGCCTGCAATGAGCGGATATCCGCGAGCAGGTAACGCGAAACGAGCGTCGCTAGTTCCGGACTTGCCTTGCGGATCAACCAGAGCGTGAGGTCGAGATGCCCTAGTGCGGCGCCCGCCGTCACGCCGATATCGGTCGCGACGAGCATGCGCGATTCGTCGAGCGAGACCTTCGGATAGCGTTGCCTGAAGAGCGGCGCAAGCGACCAGGTCGACGTCGCTTCGCGATTGTCGAGCAGACCGGCTTCGGCGAGCAGAAACGTGCCGATGCAGGAAGCTGCGATTAAAGCGCCTTCAGCACGCCACTTCAGCAACTGCGCGGTGGCCTGCTTCACGTCCGCTCGATCCAGCGCGGGAATCAGTTCATCCGGCGTGGTCTTGCCGAGCGCGGGGACGATGACCCAGTCCGGCTTCAGGTCCGGCGTGATCGCCTGCACGGGAATCGTGAAGCCCTGCCCCGAGCGTACGCGCTTGCGCACGCCTACGACCGTCACGTTGAATTTCGGCGTTCCGCCCATCATGCGGGAAGCGAGCTTGTTCGCGGCGCCGAGCGCGTCGAGCGTAACGGCGAGCCCTGTATCGAACAGTCCATCGAGTGCGAGCACGGTAATGCGCATGGCGTAAATGACCCTAACGTTGTCATATGCGACGATACCGCATTTTCCCGATGAGCGTTATTGCGCGCAGTGTCCGCGCGCACGCATAAAGAGAACCTCGCGATTTTTACGACATTTTTTCTTGTGGCTCGTAATGGCCAATTCTAGACTTCACACAAGTCAGGAAGCCCGGAGAGACAACATGTCGAAACGATGCGCGACAATCGAACAGCACACGCCCCACGCTTATAGCGAGCGGAGCACCGGCAGCGTGGTGCTACGACGCTTCGATCCGTCGCGCGACTCGTACGAGCAACTCACGACAATGCTGCATCGCGCGTTTGCACGGCTCGGCATGATGGGGTTGAACTGCACGTGTGTGGATCAGGATGTCGCTGTCACGATGAGACGCGCTCAAAGTGGTGACTGCTTCGTGATGGTCAGCGGTGGAAAGATCATCGGCACGATGACGCTTTATGCGAGCGACAGCGACTCGCTCTGCGGGCATTATCACCGGCACGATGTCGCGACGATTCGCCAACTGGCTATCGATCCTTCGTGGCAGAACCGCGGCATCGGTAAATCTATGTTGGCGTTTGCCGAGCACTGGGCCGCAACGCGCGGTTATGCGGAGTTGGCGCTCGATACGCCGTATCCGGCTGCGCATCTCGTTGCCTTCTATCGCGGACAAGGCTTCCGCATCGTTGACGCGATCCGCTTCACAGGCAAGGTGTACGACAGCGCAATTCTCAGCAAAGCGCCCGTCGTCGCGCGCACGCTGGCCGCGTGGACGCATCAGATCGCGTTGCCGGGCGCGCGCCTTGTTCGCTTTGCGGCGTGAAAATCATATTTGGAGAACGGAGTCGTAGCTGGCTGCGTGCTGTGTCGCTTAACGCATCAAACGCATCCCCGCGCAACGATCCAGCCAGTCGAGCACGACACGCAATACGTCGTCGCTGTTCTCATCCATCATCATCATGTGCGTGTTGCCGCGCATGCCGAGCGCTGGCAGATCGATACGCTCGCCCTCTCCGCCTGCAGCATTCCACGCGTCAATCGACGCACTCGCGCGAGTTGCATGCGCGCGCCACGCTCGGTCTTCCTCGATGAAATCGCCGAACACGACGAGCGCGGACGTGCCCGGCAAACCGGCATCGAACGAAGCAGGCACGCCGTGCGGTTCAAGCGCGATGCACGCTCGCACGAGATCGCGCACCGCGTCGGCTGCATCGAAAACGAGACCACCGCCCTGACTGAAACCGAGCAAGGCGCACGGGCCGATCCGCCGCACCACATCGATCAACGCCTGTCTTTGCAGCGCGCTCGTACCCGGCCAGCGCGGCACGGTTTGCGCCGACAGGCCTTGCATCGCGTCGAGTGGAAAGCGGTGACCGGCATAACCAAAGCGATAGATCTTCGCGGACTCTTCATCGCTGCGCGATAACGGACGGTCGGGCCAGATACCGTCGAGCGCGCAGAAGCCGGCACGCCCGCGTTCGACATTGTCCACCACATACACCGACACACCCGCTTCGAGCAGCCGCTGAAGCCAGCCGGGCCTGCCGTCCGGCGTGTCTTCCCACATCGCGCCCGTCAGTCCGCCGCCATGCATCAGCACGAGCGGCACCGCATAGCGCGGCGTGGCCTGCAGAAAGTACTGCACGTAGGCCGCTTCGATCCAGTACGTGCCGTTCGGATCGTAGTCACGCGTCGACGTCGACGAAAGCGTGACGCGATACGGCGCTTGGCCCCTGACGTTCACGCGCCGTCCGCCGACGAAGAAACTGCCTGTCTTCCGAAGCGTGATCATCGGCGATCCCTAATCACACGCGCACCGCACTGAGGGTTTCGGCCGGAAACAGTTCCTCCGGCTTGAGCAGGCGATGGCACACGCCCTGTTCATAGCCGAACTTCAGGAAAGCCTCGAGCGTCGTGCGGTTCGGTTCCAGTCCGTACGGCCAGATGTCCGCGCCGAAGAGCGCCTGTGCTTCGGCAACACGCGCCGGCATCCACGGCAGCGGGAAGTGCGAGCACGTGATATCGCTCAGCCGGTGAAGGCTATTGCGCTTGGCTTCTTCGAAGGCCTTCAACAGATTGCCCGCAATCCACCGATGCTTTTCAAACGTCTCGCGGCGCAACACGATCAGATGCATGATGGGGAAGATGCGCGTCGCCTCGTAGTAGTCGCGTTCCGTATCGGCAAAGCGCGAAAAGAGCCGCACGATCTCATCCGCGCGTTCGTGGCCCGGCTCGGGCGGACGCGCGCTCAGTACTGCGTCGATCTCGCCGTCGAGCAGCAGCGACGTCAGCGAGCGCTCGGGCTCCGAACGATACGACACGCCCTCAGGCACGCGCACCTTCACCTTCTCCTTGCGGCCCGCCTGATTCACGCCGCCCTGCACCCATTCGATTTCGGACAGCGGAATGCCGAGCGAATGGGCAATCCAGCCGCGCGAGTAGATCGCGGCCGTTTGCGCCCACTCGGGAATGCCAATGCGTTTGCCGCGCAAATCCTCGGGACGCTGGACGCGTCCATCGCGTCGCACATAGAGCGAGGACTGGCGGAACGAGCGCGACGGAAACACTGGCAATCCGACGAGCCGGTCATCGCCCTGCGAGCGCAGCGACGAATACTTGCCGAACGACATTTCCGAAATGTCCCACTCCTGGAAATGCGTCGTGCGATAAAAGATCTCTTCGACATTGAGCACCGACGGCACCAACTCGATGCCTTCGGGTTGCACGCGCCCGCTTACCAGGTCGCGCACATGGTCATAGTCGCTGACAGCGAGGCTGAGCGTTAATCTCGACATAATGGTTCTCTTCGAAACGGAAATTCAGTGGGCTTCAGTGTGCATTGGTGACAACCACATGCGGCTGCGATGGACCAACGGTCAGCACCAGCATCGCTGTCGTCAGCACCGCGGCGCCGATCGCTGCGAACATGATGCCCGGTCCGCCCGACCACTGCTGCAAAACACCCGCCACGGCCGGCCCGAACATCGCGCCGACACGCGACAGCCCCAGGAACACGCCGACCCCCGTGCCGCGCATTTCAGTCGGGTAAGTGGCTGCAACCAGGTTGTTGAGCACGATCTGCGAGCCGACGACGAAAGCGCCCGCGCCAGCGACCGCAATCAGCGTCGTGGTGCGGTCGGTCGCCCAGGCGAGCAGCGCGACCATCGCTGCGCCGAGCACGTACGACGCCGAGATCACGCGACGGCGGTCGCCCACGCGATCAGCGATAAAGCCCGAGATCAATCCGCCCGCCACGGCCATGCCGGCGAACAGCGAGCCATACGCAAAGCTCGACGACAGGTTCTCGCCGCGCTTGAGCATGATGGTCGGCAGCCAGCCCGACAGGCCGTAGGCCGAAAACAGGCTCAACGCGCCAGCGGCCCAGAAGCTCAACGTGCGCAGCCGGTAGTCGCGCGACAGCAGCAGACCGAGCGGACTTCTGTGCGAGATCGCGCCGCCCGTGGCGAACTGGCCCGCGTCGTAGGCTGCTGCGCGGTCCGGACGCAAGCGGTACAGCAACGGCTTGACCTCTTCCCAACGTCCGCGGCTGGCGAGAAAGCGCGGCGATTCGGGCAACCACAATTGGATCGCAAGCGCGAACACGAGCGCGACGCCGCCGACGTAATAAAGACTCTGCCAGCCGTAATGCGGCGTGAGCCATGCCGCGATCAACCCTGCCGACGACGAGCCGCTCACCCAGCCAAGCGAGAAGAACAGGCTCGTGAACACATTCGACGAACGCTTCGGCGCGATCTCGTTGATATAGGTGATCGCGAGCGGCATCAGCAGCCCGAGCGCCAGCCCCATCGTCACGCGCAACGCGATGTATGACGCGAGACTGTGCGCGAACAGCGCGATCGCCAGACTCATCACGCCGGAACCCCAGCAGCCTAGCAGCAGAATGCTGCGACGGCCGAAGCGATCGCCGAGCAGCCCGCTGACGGCCGACCCCGCGGCGAAACCCGCCAGCCCGCTCGACAGCATGATGCCGATGCGCGTCGGCGACAGTCCCCACGGACCTGCCACGTAATGGACGATATACGCCGAGTTGTACAGGTCGTAGCCGTCGAACAGCAGGATCATCGCGATCAGGACGCCGAGCCGGATGTGAAAGCCGCCAAGCGGCGCTTCCTCCAGTTCCTGGCGAACGTCGATGCGCCCCGCAGGCATCGACACTTTGTGTTGGGCCATGATGTTCTCCACTGTCAGAAGGTATGTTTGATGCCGACCATGGCACCCGTCTGGTTGCCGCCCGTCGTCACGTCGCCCGTCGCGCGCACACCGACGTTCAGCCCGTTCGAGTTGGTGACGTACGATACTTCGGCGTAGAGATCCGTGCGCTTGGACAGAAAGTAGTCAGCCAGCAGCACGCCGCTGGTGGCCTTTTGTCCCGTGCCATGAATGCGCTCCTGATACCCGCCAAGCGAAAAGATCAGCGGCGAGGTGGCCTGCCACGACGCGCCCAGCCAGTACAGCAGCGAGCCTTGCAGCGCCGTCGTGTTACGGATGTTGAGCCAGCGCGTCCCGATATACGCCCTCACAGGTCCGAACGTATACGTCGCACCGCCGACCACGCGCATCTGCGTGGCATCTTGCGTGGCGATCGAAGTCCCTTGCATCTGATCATAGGCAACGCCGACGTTGGCAGAGCCGTTTGCGTACTGCAGCGCGAAACTGTATTCGCGCCCGACCTTCGAATGGCCCGGCACCTGCGCGCCGTTGGGGATCGTCGAATCGAACCCGGTGCTATACAGCGCCGCGACAGTCACGCCGGAGAAACGCGCCGTGTAGCGGACCGCATTGTCGGCACGTCCCACGAGTGTTGCATCGTAACCTTGAGCCGAATAACTCGGATTGAACTGAAGCGCGTCGTACACGTACATCAGGTCGTACAGCAGGTTGTATTGCCGGCCGAGCGTCACGTCGCCGTACGGCGTGCTCAGCCCGACATATGCCTTGCGTCCGAACAGGCGACCACCCTGCCCGAGCGTTCCGTTATTGATCGAGTAGCCGTTCTCGAGCACGAAGATGGCCTTCAGGCCGCCGCCGAGTTCTTCCGTGCCGCGCAAGCCCCAGCGCGAACCGGCAAGGCTGCCGGACTCCATGCGTACAACCGTGCCGGACGTGCCGTTCGGACCGGGCACGTGATTGGCGACTTCGACGCCGACATCGGTGATGCCATAGAGCGTCACCGAACCTTGCGCATACGCGCAAGAGGTGGCGGCGCATGTCAGACCGAACGCGGCGAGAGTGTGGCGTCTCTTCACTAGAGTGTCTCCAAAGTTTTTGTATTCGTGTGTATGTGTTGATTCGGCTTGTCCGCCCGGCATGGCGGCACGCGCGGTGCCGGGCGCGGACAAACCCGCCCGTGAAGCCACGGGCGATACTGCTGCGATGAGTTGCGTATCAGTTCAGGCGCGGCGGCTCACGGCGAGGCTGCGGCAAGGGCGCGCCGAGTCCTGCCTCGCTCGCGAGCGCATACAGGCGCAAGCCGAGCGCGAGATCCGATACGCCCATGCCCATTGCCTTGAAGACCGTGATGTCGTCGGATGCCGTGCGGGCGCGTCCCTCGGCAATCACGTCGCATAGGGGCGTCACCTCGTTCCATGCATCGCGCGCGCCGTACGCACGCACGAACTCGGTCGACAGGCGTTTCGCCGCGCCGAGATCGTCGACCACGGCGCGCGTGCAACGGACGAACACATCGTCGGCGAGTTCGATTCGCTCTTCCGTGATTGCGCCTACCGCGTTCACGTGCGTGCCATAGGCCAGCGCGGATGCGGGCAGAAATGCTTCCGTGGCGCGCGTCACGGTCGTGACGATCGGCGCATCGGCGACGGCGGCTTCCACCGACGGCGCCTCGACGATCTCGATGTCGAACTTCTCGCGCGCCCGCTCGACGAATGCACGCCGCTTGTCCGGCGTCGGGCTGTACACGCGCACCAGCTTCAGGCGGCGCACGGCAGCAACGGCAGCGAGTTGCGCGAGCGCCTGCTTGCCCGTACCGATCAGCGCGAGCACGTCCGCATCGGGTCGCGCGAGCCACTTCGTCGCCACGCCGGAGATGCCGCCCGTGCGCATCTGGCCGAGCGCGAACGCTTCGAGAATCGCCTTGAGATGGCCGTTCGCGCTATCGAACAGAATCAGCAGCGGACACGCGCCGCCTTCCGTATGCGCCCACGTCTTGGTCCCGACGATGCCGGCATCCTGAAACGCCGCGCCGATCGCGTGCAGATTGCTGTGTCCCCACGCGACATGCGTCTTGCCCATGTTGCGCGCCGCGCCGCTCGCCTGTTGGGCGAGGCCTGCTTCGAGCGCTTCGATGGCGCCCGAGAGATTCATCAGCGAGACGATTTGCTGCTCGGAAATCCACACGGGTGTGCTGACCGCGTTCATTGCTCATCCTCGAAAATCGACGCTACGGGCGGTTCGAGCCGCAGCGTATTGACGGCGATCGCATGCGTGACGTAGCGGCCGATCAGCATCACGAAAGCCATTGCTTCAGCGGGCGTCACGAGGCTCGCAAACGCGTCGAACTCTGCCTGCGCTTCGAGGCCGCGCGTACGCAATGCCTTCAGCGCATAGGCTTGCGCGGCTTTCTCCGCGTCGCTCAGTTCCGTCGCGGCAGCAGGATCGAGCCGGTTGACCTGCGCGATCCAGGTGCGCGGAAAACCAAGCTTCACGCTCAGGCGTTCATGCTGGTGACGCTCGTAACGGTTCTCCATGAAACTCGCCACCGTCAGCGCGCCGAGTTCCGTGAGACGGTCGGGCAACGCGTGCTTCAGCGCGTCGGTGAAATGCATGAATTGCAGGAGCACATCGGGCGCATGGCCCGCGCACTTGAACAGTTCGCCGAGATAGCGCAAGCGCTCGACGCGCGGCGTCAGATAGGCGGCCAGATCGGTCCGCATGTCGGCCATCTCCAGCCGTGGAATCCTGTCGCTCATCAGGGTCTCCGTTTCGTTGTCGTTCGGATCGTCGCGGGCGCTCAGAGCAGACCCGCGCGATCCAGCACGCCATCGAGCCGCGCTTCGAGTTCGCGGGTGGCGGGCATCATCGGCAAGCGATGTTCGTTCGCGGGGATCAGGCCCATGCGCTTCATCATGTATTTGATGGGGATCGGATTCGTGTCGTAGAACACGGACTGATTCAGTTCGAACAGCGCGAAATGCAGCTTGCGCGCGGCCGCGTAGTCGCCGCGTTCGACGGCTTCGACGAGATCGGCGACCTTGCGCGGCGCCAGATTGCCGACCGCGTTCATCAGCCCGCAGGCGCCGACTGCGAGCATCGGATAGCTCAACTCTTCGAGACCGACGAACACGCGCCACTCGGGCCCGAACGCATCGAGCATGTGCGTGACGAAAGCCATGTCGTTGACCGCGTGCTTCATGCCCACGAGGTTCGGCGCACGCTCGCGGATCGACTTGACGGTGGCAAGGTCCATGCTGACGGCCGCACGCCCCGGGATGTGATAGATCAGCAGCGGCCGATCGGTGCGCGCGGCGATGTCCGCGTAGTACTCGACCAGCCCGCGCTGCGGCGGACGGATGTAGTAAGGCGTGACGACCAGCATCGCATCGACGCCGGCCTTGTCGGCGTGCTGCGTCAGTTCGACCGTCTCCGCGTGCGATTGCGAGCCCGTCGCGGCCAGCACGGGAACGCGGCCAGCCGCTGCCTCGACGGCCACGTCGACGAGGCGGTTGCGCTCGGCTACGGTGAGCAGACTCGGCTCGGCTGTCGTGCCGTTCACGAGCACGCCGTGGCCGCCGTTGACGATTTGCCAGTCGACGAGCCGTGCATACGTTTCGTAATCGACGGCCTGGTTGCGGAAAGGCGTCACGATCGGGGTGATCGACCCCTTCAGCCAGGAGATATCGCGCATGATCTGGATTCCTTGTCGATGAAGCGGCTTACGCAGCCTTGGCAGCATTCGTGCGATTGGTCGAAAAACCGGTCTGCGTGCCAAGCAGCGCAGGCGGCTCCTTCAGGCTCTCCTGCCACAGCAGCGACTGCATGTAGATGTTGAGCGGCTGGTCCTGGATGGTCAGCTCGTAGACGTAGTCGTCGTAGGACGCGTGGTTGTGTACGGCCCAGCCGGGCGCCGACAGCATCAGGTCGCCGGCCTTCCACTCGTAGCGGTTGCCCGCCACCATGCTGTAGCCCGAGCCCGAAAAGTAGTAGTTGATGGCCGCGGATACGTGGCGATGCGGACGGTCGACGATCTTCGGCGGACGGATCGTCATCGTCGCGAAGAAGTTCGGCGTGATGCCGTTGGTGCGGCCCGTCACCGGGTTGTACATCATGTACAGACGGCGGCCGACGTAGTCACTGCCCAGCGCCTCGAGCTTGTCGAGTTCGGCCTTCACCTGTTGCCACGAGAAGTGCAGCGGGCGCGACTCGACCACCTGCGGATTGATCAACGTTTCGTACGGCATCAGCAGACCGCCGTCTTCGCCGATCGGGAACGTGCCGAACGGACTGCGGCGCTTCGGGTCGTCGCTCGCATGCGCGGTGAGCGTTTGCGTCGGCACTTCCAGTTCGACGCCGAACTCGGGCACATACACTTCCATGTGCTGCAGCAGCGGCGTATTCGAGTAGACCAGCCGCACCTGAATGTCGTCGGTGTCGTTCGTATGCGCGAAGGCGACGAAGGCGGGGTGATTCCACACGTCGTATTGACGGAACGCGATGGTGCGCCCCGCGACGCGCGTCGAGCCGCCGCCCCGGATGCAGAAGTTCACTTCAGTCGCGTTGTGGCGCATCGGCTCCGTCGATTCGCCAGGCAACAGGACTTGCAGCGACACCTGAATGCCGGGCGCAAGTCCGGGCGAGCCAGCGCGCGCGGACGGATGAACGATCAACGATTGGCGGCGGCCGTCCGCGGGCCTCGGCAGTGTGGCAAGGCGCTCCACTTCCGCGTCGATCTGTTCGCGGCTCACGATCACGGGCGCCCAGTAGTGATTGTCGCGGGGACGCTGGCCCGTCTGATCGACGAAGCTCGCTTGCGCCGGCCCGAATTCGCGTCTCAGGTCATGCATCGGAAAGTCTCCTCAAGGCACCCGCCCGAAGCGGTTCGCGGCGCGGTGCAAAAAATGGAATCGAGGACTGAAAATTACTCGCCGGCGCTCTGTCGATCAAGATTGATATTTCAAATCAATATAAACACTCAAAGTGCTCGATGCGGCGACGCAAAATCATTGAAACTCATTATCCGTAGCCTTTCTGCTAGACTGCAGATTGTTCAGGCGCCACGCCTTTTTCGGTTGATTTATATTGATTAGATTGATTTCATGACGACCCGAGATCTGATGACGCGCGAAGAGGTACTGGCCCGGCTCAACATCAAGCCGGCCACCCTCTATTCGTACGTAAGCCGCGGCCTGATCGGCACGGCGCCGCACGACGACGGCCGGCGCAGTCTGTACGTGCGCGCCGATGTCGAACGGGTGGGCAGCCGCAAGCGCGGACGCATGCCGAAGGCGGCATCGGCTGAATCGACGATGCGTTGGGGCGAGCCCGTGCTCGCCTCCGCGATCACGCACATCACGCCGCAAGGTCCGCTGTATCGCAACCGGTCGGCCGTCGAGATGGCGAAGGCAGGTTCTTCGTTCGAATCGGTTTCACAATTGCTGATGACGGGCGTCTGGCAGGACGGCGTCACCGCGTGGGGCGCACTCGACACGCCGCAAGCCGTGCTGCCGCTTTTCGACGCGTACGCGGGCAAGCTGGACGGCGGCGATATCGCCAACCTGCTTGGCATGGTGCCGCTCGCGCTCGGCATGCAGGGGCGCGGCGCGGCGGAGATTTCCGATGGCAGCGCGGTGCAGGCCGCGCGCCTCATCATGCAGACGATGGCGGGATGTCTCGGATTCCTGAGCAAAGAGCGCGCGTTCGTGATGCGCGAGCGCGGCGAGAGTCTCGCGTCCTATCTGCTGCGCGCGGCAGGCGGCACGTGTACGCCCGATGCCGTCTTTGCCGTCAACGGCGCGCTGACCGTGCTCGCCGACAACGAACTGGCGCCCGCCACCTTCGCCGCGCGCGTGGCGGCGTCGACGAATGCAGATCTCTACAACTGCGTCGCGGCGGCAATCGGCTCGCACGTCGGCTTTTCGACGGGCACGGCGACGGAGAAAGTCGAAACCCTGCTGTTGCGCGACGTCGCCAATCCGGATACGGCACCGCGCCTGCAGATGGTTCGCGAGGTCGGCGCTAGTCTGTTCGGTTTCAACCATCCGCTGTATCCGGAAGGCGACGTGCGCGCCAATCTGATCCTCGAACAGGTGCGCGCGCTGCAGCATGCGACGCCGGAGACGGTCCCGACACTCGAATTTCTCGCGCTCGCCAGAGACAAACTGTCGATGCATCCCGGCGTGGCGATTGCGCTCGTCGTCCTTGCACGTGCGCTCGGCCTGCCGGATGGCACGGCCACGGCCTTATGGATCATCAGCCGTACCGCGGGTTGGGTCGCGCATGTGCTGGAGCAGCGCGCGCAGGCTTTTCTGCTGCGGCCACGGGCGAAGTACATTGCGGCTTTGCGGATGTAGCGCCTGTAGCGTCGAACGCGCGAGGGACTCTGTAGCTGCGCAATCTACTGGCCGGGTGAAGAAGTAAAGCAGGGCTGTTACTACTCGCCCTGCCGCTGCCTCCAGTCAGCGTAAAGATCCTCATGCGATTCCAGCCGAACCGGCTCATATTGGATCTTGATGGTTTGTTCGGCAAACGGCTTCGCCAGATCGGCATAGACAGCCGCTGTCGACAGCCCATAAGGCGCGCCATCCTCGTTGGAGTACGCATAAAACACTTCACCGATGCCCGCCATCCGCATCGCGGCAAGACACATCGGACACGGATGACCGCTCGCATACACCGTGCATCCCGCGAGGTTCGGCGAGCCGAGCTTCTGGCTCGCCGCGCGGATCGCGTTCAATTCCGCATGCGAAGTCGGATCGTTCGTATGCAGAATTTCGTTCACGCCTGTCGCGACGACTTCGCCATCCTTGACGATCACGGCGCCAAACGGCCGCCCGCCGCCTTCGACATTGCCGTAGGCCAGTTCGATCGCCTCAGCGAGGTAACGTTGTTGCGGGGTCATGGTAGTCACTCCTTGAATACGTCTGAGGAGTTTACGCTACGACGATTCAAAACGTCTGCCAGTCGACTTCAGCCCGCGATTGAACGGCTGGCTCGCGTTGCACGACAGGTTTTTTCGCAGCCACCGAGCGAGCGGGCGACGGCGTCGCATACATCCCCTGCTGCCCGCCATCGAGCCTGAACATCGCCACCGCCGCCTTGAGGCTCGCGGCCTGATCGGCCATCGCCTGCGCGGCCGCCGTTGCCTGCTCGACGAGCGCGGCATTCTGCTGCGTCACCTGATCCATCTGCGCGACAGCCGTATTGACCTGCTCGATCCCCGTCGACTGTTCCGTCGATGCCGCCGCGATTTCGCTCATGATGTCCGTCACGCGCTTCACCGAGCGGACCACATCGTTCATCGTCTCACCCGCGTCATGCACGAGCGTCGAGCCCGTCGATACATGTGCAGCGGATGTTTCGATCAACGCCTTGATCTCTTTCGCGGCAGCGGCGCTGCGTTGCGCCAGCGTGCGGACCTCGCCCGCGACGACTGCGAAGCCGCGCCCCTCTTCGCCAGCGCGCGCCGCTTCGACGGCGGCATTGAGCGCGAGAATGTTCGTCTGGAACGCAATCCCTTCGATCACCGAAATGATCTCGGACACGCGCGACGAACTCGATGAAATGTCATCCATCGTCGCGACGACCTTGCGTACCACATCGCCGCCCGTGGTCGCCGTCTGCGACGCGTTGCTCGCGAGCGTGCTGCCCTGGCGAGCGTTCTCAGTGTTCTGCCGGACCGTCGACGTAAGCTCTTCCATGCTCGCCGCCGTTTCTTCCAGCGAAGCCGCCTGTTCTTCCGTGCGCTGCGACAGATCGGTATTGCCTTGCGCGATTTCACTCGCCGCGACCGAGATCGACTCGGCCGACTTTTTGATGTCGGCGACGATCGACGTGAGCCGCGCGCGCATCGTGTCCAGCGATCCCATCAGGCTGTCGGGATCGCTGTTCGTGAGATCCACCTTGACGGCGAGATTGCCCTGCGCGATCTGCGCGGCGATATCCTGCGCGGTGCGCGGCTCGCCGCCCAGCTGTCGCAGAATGCTGCGGGTAATCAGCGTCGCCGTGACCAGCGCAAGCGCAATCGATGCCGCCACGATCACCGCGATCAGCACGCGAATGCGCGAGTAGGTCGCGATTGCGTCCTGCTGCGCGACGAGATTCGACTGGTCTTCGAAGTCCGCCAGCTCCGCCGCGCGCGCAAGCCACGTGCGTTGCGTCGGCCGGGCGCGTTCGAGCAGCAACTGCGTCGCGGCGATCGTGTCGTTCGCGAGACCGAGTTCGACCACCTTGCTCATCGGCGGCACGGCGGCGGACTCTTCCTGCTTGAGCGCAGCCATCAGCGAACGCTCGCGCGGCTCGGTTCCGGCTTCTTCCGCGAACATGCGGTCGAGCTTCTGATACGCGTCCGCATAGAGTTCGCCCTGCTTCGCAATCCGTTCGGCTTCGGCTCGCCTGTCCGCGACAGTCGTGTAGAGCACGATGTTGCGCATCGCTATCGCGCGATCCTGAATCGATGCGCGAAGCTCGTTGGCGAGACGTGCCTGCGTGCCGTTGACGCGCGCGATCTCGTCCAGCTTGCCGTTCAATGCCCATAGCCCGTAGAAACCGATCAGCGCTACAGCGAGCAGCAAGCCCGTCAACAAGCCGAATCCGGCAAGCAGGCGGGTCGAGACATTCAGGTTGCGCAGGTTCATTGCAGTCGTGCCTCGTTGGTGGTTACAACTTGTTTACGGCAAACCAACGAGCGGCTGAAGGTGGCTTTATGCCACACTGCGTAAAGAGAATAGAACACGGACGTTCGTACGTTGCCATCATCGAAGCGTGACGGCATCATTCGATCCACATCAGGAGATCGCCATGTCGCACAAGGGAAGCTGTCATTGCGGACGCATCGCATTCGAGGTCGAAGGCGAGCCAACCAGCGTCATGGCGTGCAACTGTTCGATATGCCAGCGCAAAGGCGCGTTGATGTGGTTCGTTCCTTTCGAGCACCTCCATCTCACGACACCCGAGCAAAACGCCAGCACGTACACCTTCAACAAGCATGTGATCCGTCACCGCTTCTGCCCCGTTTGCGGCATGCATCCGTACGGTGAAGGCACCGCGCCCGACGGCCGCCCGATGGCGGCCATCAACGTACGCTGTCTCGAAGATATTGATATCGATGCGTTGCCCGTCACGCATTACGACGGGCGCTCGCACTGACGTTCGCGCTCAGGGCGCTGTGTGCGCGCGAGGGTCAGGCGGGATTGGGGGTCCGCTCATTCTGCTCGCGCGACCATTCGCGCACCGCGTTCGCGAACAGATGCAGCGCGGGCGGCGTATGCCGGTTCGCCGGGTAGTAGAGGCACCATTGCCCGAATGAAGGCCCCGCCGCCGGCAGCAGGTCGATCAGCACGCCTGCCGAAAGCAGCTCGCTCACCAGCGTCTCGGGCACCCACGCAATGCCGACTCCCGACAGCGCGGCCCACACCATCAGATTCAGATTGCCGAGGGTGACAGAACCGCCGACATCGAGCGACACGCGTCGGCCGCGATGTTCGAGATCCCAGCGGAACAGCGCGCCGCTCTCGAAGCGAAAACGGATGCAGCGGTGATCGAGCAAATCGTTCGGATTTTGCGGCATGCCATGTCGCTCGATGTACTCAGGTGAGGCAACCGCGCAAAAGCGCAACTCAGGTCCGAAGCGGATCGCGATCATGTCCCGCGGCACGTCTTCCATCACGCGGATACCCGCGTCGAAACCACCCGCGACGATATCGACGAGCCGCGTATCCACCACGAACTCCACATGAATCTCGGGATATTTCTCGAGGAACGTCGGCAGCACCTGCTGGATCACTTCTTTTGCGCCATTCTCCGAGCAATTGATACGAATCGATCCCGAAGGCCGGTGCTGCGCCGACGTGGCCTCATCCACCGCGTCTTCGAGATCGCGAATCGCGGGACTCACGCGGCGCAACAACTGCTCGCCGGCTTCGGTCAGTGCCATCGATCGCGTCGTGCGCGTAAACAGCCGCACGTTCAGACGTCCTTCCAACGCGCGCATGGCGTGACTCAGCGCGGACGGCGTCACGCCCATCGCGCGCGCAGCGGCGCTGAAGCTGCGGTGCTGTGCAATGGAAACGAAGGCCGATAGTTCCGACAGACCAGGACGCGGCATTAGTGAAAATCTCTCATAAGGTCTTGCAAACCCAGGCGGATTGTTGAGCGCAATTATCGAGCCTATTCTGTGTGTCCGCACCTGACTATCAAAGAGGAAATCATGCAGCAGCGCGAACTGGGCAAGTCCGGTCTCAAGGTATCCGCCATCGGACTGGGCTGTATGGGACTGAGTTTCGCATACGGCCCCGCGACGGAAGAGCAGCAGGCAATCCGTCTGCTTCACTCGGCGCTCGACCAGGGCGTCACCTTCTTCGACACCGCCGAAGCCTACGGCCCCCACACGAACGAGACCTTGCTCGGCAACGCTCTGTCGGCGAATCGCGACAAGGTCGTCATCGCCACCAAGTTCGGCTTCATCGACGGCCAGCCGCCTAAAGGTCTCGACAGCCGTCCGGAAACCATCCGGGCCGTCACCGAAGCATCGCTCAAGCGGCTGAAAACGGACCGCATCGATTTGCTTTACCAGCATCGTGTCGATCCCGCCGTGCCGATCGAAGACGTGGCAGGCACCGTGCGCGATCTCATCAAGGAAGGCAAGGTGCTGCACTTCGGTTTGTCCGAGGCAGGCGCAAGCACGATCCGCCGCGCGCACGCCGTGCAACCCGTCGCCGCCGTGCAAAGCGAGTACTCGTTGTGGTGGCGCGAGCCGGAAGCCTCCGTGCTGCCGACGCTCGAAGAACTCGGCATCGGCTTCGTGCCGTTCAGCCCGCTAGGCAAGGGCTTCCTGACGGGAGCGATCGACGCCAGCACGACCTTCGACAAAACGGACTTCCGCAACATCGTGCCGCGATTCTCGGAAGAGAACCGCAAGGCCAATGCGGCACTCGTCGAAGCGCTCGGCGCGATTGCCGATAGCAAAGGGGTGACGCGCGCGCAGATCGCGCTGGCGTGGTTGCTTGCACAAAAGCCGTGGATGGCGCCGATCCCCGGCACCACGAAGCTGTCTCGACTGGAAGAAAACGTCGGCGCGGCTTCGATCGTGCTGTCGGCGGAAGATCTCCAACAGATCGATACGGCGTTGCGTGGCATCGCGATTGTCGGCGAGCGTTATCCCGCGCATCTTCAGCAACGCGTTGACCGCTAAGTAGCTGGCGCAATACGGACGACGTGGAGATCGCGTCGTCCGTGCCCTCATCTCATCTCAGCGCAGCGAGCGGAAACTCACGCGTACTTCGTCCGTGAACTCTTGCGGTTGTTCCCAGGCGGCAAAGTGCCCGCCTTTGGGCAAACGGTTGTAGTGAATCAGTTTCGGATACGCCTTCTCTGTCCAGCTCTTGGGCGCCGAGTAGATTTCATCCGGGAACACGCTGACCGCGACGGGAATGGTGACGTGCTTCGGCGCAAAGAAGTTGAGCTTGTTCTCCCAGTAGAGACGCGCCGACGAGATGCCCGTATTCGTCACCCAATACAGCGTGACGTTGTCGAGTACGTCGTCGCGCGACAGTCCTTCCGTCTGACCGTTGAACACGCGCGCAATCATCGCCTGACTCGCGGCGTCGTGATCGAGCATCCACGCGGCAAGACCAATAGGCGAATCTTCGATTCCATACAGCGTTTGCGGCCGGCCTGCCATCTCTTGCGCGTAACCCAGACCGTGCTTGTAGAAATAGTCGAGTTGATCGAACGCATGTTGTTCATCGGGCGACAGACCGGCGGGCGGCGGGTTGCCGTACTTCAGCGCATTCGCAATGTCGTCGGGTACGGTGGCGGGCATGTTCGTATGAATGCCGATCAGTCCCGGCGGCGTGAGAAGCGCCATCTGCTCGGTGACCGCATTGCCCCAATCGCCGCCTTGCGCGACGTATCGCGTGTAGCCGAGACGCTGCATCAACACTACCCACGCGCGTGCGATGCGTGCAGGGTCCCAACCTGTTGTCGTCGGCTTGCCGGAGAACCCGTAACCGGGAAGCGACGGAATCACGACATCGAAAGCATCCGATGCATTGCCGCCGTGCGCTGTTGGATTGGTCAAAGGATCGATGACCTTCATTTGCTCGATGATCGAGCCGGGCCATCCATGCGTGATGATCATCGGCAAAGCATCTTTCTGCTTCGATCGCACGTGGATGAAGTGAATGTCGAGCCCGTCAATTTCAGTGACGTATTGCGGCAGCGCATTCAGTCTCGCTTCCACCTTGCGCCAGTCGTAGTTAGTCGACCAGTAGGTGGCGAGCTTTTGCATCGTCGCGAGTTGCACGCCTTGTGATGCATCGGTGACGGTCTCACGTTCGGGCCACTTTGTCGCCTTGATGCGTCGGCGCAGATCGGTCAGTTGCGATTCCGGCACGTGAACGCGAAGTTTGCGAATGGCCGTCTTGTCGCCGCCGGCCGCCGGCGTGATTTCAGTGACTGCCTGACTGGTTTGCGCAAAGGCGAATCGACTCAACGAACCTGCGGCGATTGCGGCAGCGGCCACGCCGATAAAGCGGCGACGCGACGGGGCTTGGGGAAGGATATCGTTTTGCATGGAAGCTCCTGTTGGCAATAAGCACGAGTAGGTGGAGCGATGAGCGCCGCAGCGTTTGATATCCCGGGCATACCGCTTATCACTGCCCGTCCTGAAGCCCATATGTCGAGCCAGTCGGCAAAGCTCATATCGTCACCGCTTTGCTGCGAATCAGGATTCGTTGTTCGTGATTCGCAACAGATGAGCGGATTATGTGAATGCGGACACTCGACGTAAATACCAGCGGCGGCACAACACTTGTGTCGGCGATGAACAACTCGTAGTCGATGCCGCGCCTATGCACAGGAATGGCAGTAGTGCAAAACATGGCAAGGTCCGGAGACTGAACTACGGTGATGAGTTCGTGATCATGCGTGATCTTAATGACGTTGCCGATGTCACGCAGCGCAAGTACACGCGTTCCAATCAAGGTGACGCGAATGCATCGATAGTGCCGCGTTCACGTCGTAACTGGCCAGGTCGCAAACTCGCATCTCGCCCGCCTGTTTGAAAGCGGTTTTCAAGCAGCAGCCTGTTCCGCGACAGAAAAAATGCGCTCGATTGTTGCGCCACCGCTCTCCTCGCATAACCCGAATACTGCGCCAATGCGCACACATGACCCTTCCGATGCAGCCACTTCATAGCCGGTCGTATGCTTGCGGCACTTCCAAAGGCGTTTCTTTCGAGCATGGCTCGCTGCTCCGATTCGAACGTGGAACAACGTCAGGAAGTACACAGCACTTGACACTATGATTATCATAGTGCTATTTTCTGTCATCGCGATGCACGTTGTGAGACGTCACGATTCGTTCGACAAAAGTAGCTCGGCGCCGACCGCGAGACGTGGCCCAGTTCGCACCCTTTCCGAATGGAGAACTGCAATGTCCAATCCTGTTTATCGCGCGGACCGCACCGGCTTGCTGCTGGTCGATCCGTACAACGATTTTCTGTCGGAAGGCGGTAAGGTCTTCCCCATGATCAAGGAGATCGCCGCCGAAGTCGGATTGCTGGACAACCTTCGTGCGGCCGTCGCTGCCGCACGCAAGGCGAACGTCCAGGTGTTCTATGTGCCGCACCGCCGCTGGGAACCAGGCGACTACGACAACTGGGATCATCCGAACCCGACGCAACGTCTCGTGCAGCAACGTCACACGTTCGAGAAGGGAACGTGGGGCGGCGAGTTTCATCCCGACTTCCAGCCGCAGGCCGGCGACATCATCATCAAGGAACACTGGGCGCAAAGCGGTTTCGCCAACACCGATCTCGACTTTCAGCTCAAGCAGCAAGGCGTCACGCATGTGATCGCGATCGGACTGCTGGCGAATACCTGCATGGAATCGACGTGTCGCTTCGCGATGGAACTGGGCTATCACGTCACGCTCGTGCGCGATGCAACGGCCGCTTTCACGAAGGAAATGATGCACGCGGCCCACGAACTGAACGGCCCTACTTTCGCGCATGAAATACTGAGAACGGCAGAACTGGTCGCCGCGCTGGCTGAAGCACAGGGAGCCCGCTCATGACGCTCACCGGCAGCCTCTTTATCGGCGCGCAGGAAGTGCCCGCCAGCGCGGGCTCGATGCCGGCGCATCACCACAGACGGAAACCGCTTCATGGACAAGATTCACAGCCTGCGCGTTTTTTCGCGGGTCGTCGAAACCGGTAGTTTCACTGCCGTAGCCAATGTACTCGACAGCAATGTGGCGCGCGTCTCGCGTGCCGTTTCGGAACTCGAAGACGACCTGCGCGTGCGGCTCTTTCATCGCACGACGCGGCGCATCACGCTCACCGATGCAGGCGCCCGCTATTACGAGCGATGCCAGCAGATTCTCGCCGATCTCGACTACGCCGACGCCGAAGCCGGCAACGCGATGAACGAGCCGCACGGCACGCTGCGCGTACATGCAATGCCGGGCCTTGGACAAACTCATCTCGCCGCGTGCATCGTCGGCTATCAGGCGCGCTATCCGAACATCGAGATCGAACTCGTGTTGTCGTCGACGATGCCGCGGCTCGTCGAGGAACAATTCGACGTGTCCGTCGTGACGGCGCGAACGCTGCCCGATTCGGGTTACGTCAGCCAGGTGACGGGCACGAGTTACAGCATGCTGGTCGCCGCGCCGTCGTATCTGGAGAAGCACGCGCCTCTGCGCTCGCCTGACGATCTGGACGGCCACGCATTCGTGCGGCTGCAGTCGCCCGCCTCGCCGACGGATGGCTGGCAACTCGAAGGCGCGGACGGCGACGTGCTGCTGAATGCGTCGGCGGCACGTTACAGGATCAACGATCCCGAGGCTTTGCGCGTGGCGCTGCGGGCGGGCGCGGGCATCGGCGCGCTCGCAGTCTATTCCGCTATCGACGATCTTCGCGAAGGCACACTGGTTCGCGTCCTGCCGCAATTCCAGTTGCCAACGCGCAACGTCTATTCGGTTTACGCTTCGCGCCGCTATGTCGATGCAAAGATCCGTACGTTCGTCAACTTCCTCAAGGACGAACTCAGCGCGCGACTCGCGGCACAGGAAGCCACCTTGGTTTCGTAAGGACGCTTGACGTCGTTCAGACCGCGACGATTCCCGTCAGATTACCCGCGTCGCGCAGCACGACGCGCGTGTCGGAGCCGTCGAGCGAAACGCGACGGATTGTGCCGCCCAGATCGCTAACATAAGCGACGTTGCGATAAGGATGCACGGACAATCCTATTGCCTCGTTGAAGCCGTCGAGCAACACGTCGGCATGCAAGCCCGTCTCGCCACGCTGCTCAAGCCGGCTGCGATTCAACGTGTTGCCGAACGGCGGCGCGCCGCGATCGGTCCAGTAAAGCGTCATCGTCGCAGCGTCGAGTTCGAGATCGACGGGCTCCGGCAAGTGGTCGAACAGAGTTTCGATATCGTCGCGCGATGCTGGCGACACACTCTTGCGGCGCGGATTCAGCGGCGCGCGCAGGATGCGTCCCGTGTTTGATTTCGTCGCGCCCTTTTGCGTCCAGTAGATCTGCTCACGTTCGACATCGAGCGCGAGTCCGACACACCAGTTCCACGCGTCAGCCTGTTGATGTGCGCCGTAGCCCGTCTGCACGAGCGTCTCCAGTGATGATCCGTCGAGCCTGCAACGCATCACGCGCATGCCTTCGCGGTCGCACCAGTAGAGATGGCCGCCGCGTGGCTCGATGAGCAGTTGCTTTGGCGTGTGCGTTAATCCTGGCGGTACGATGGTCGTGAGGTCGCCGCCGTCGAGATCGCAACGCATGATGAAACCGTCGTTGCGCGACGGCACGCCCATGTTGGTCCAGTAGAGATGACCGCGCGCCGTGTCGATGGCGATGCCGTCCGGCCCCGCACAGCAAGCGTCGACCAGCACTTCGAAGCCGCCGCCATCGCTCGTCGCCGAAAGCACGCGATTGCCGCCGTGGTCGAGAAAGTACAGACGCATGTCATCCGATGCGCCCGTCTGCTCGCCGGGCTTTTCCAGAAGCGCGTGCTCCATCATTGACCCGCGACGGCAAAGCCGCGATAGGGCAGCAGCGGAATGAACATCTGGATTTCGAGCTTGCCGGCCTGCATCAGCGGCAGTGCTTCGACGGTTGCACGCGCTGCGCTTTCGTCCACCGCTTCGATCAGCAGGCACGCGCCCGGCAGGTCCGCGCGGGTCCAGACCTGACGAATCGTATCCAACGCGTACTTCTCTTTGACATACGCGACTTCCATCGCGCGCTGCTCGTTCGTGACGGGCGTGGCGTCTTCCTTGACGCGCATTGCAAACAGAAATTGCATGAGAACTCCTTCGACTTTCACGTGTTGTTTAACTCACGTGCAGTCTAAGAAGCGTGCTCAGGCGGAAAAAGACGGCGTTCCGTAAAAGGCTCTTTTACGGAACCTGAAAAATGCGGTCATGCGGCCGATCAAAACGCCTTGGCAAGCCGGAACGCCGAAACGGCTTCTCGCATCGTCTGCGCCTGGCTTTCCAGCGCGCTTGCCGCGGCGGCCGCCTGTTCGACGAGCGCCGCATTCTGCTGCGTGACCTGGTCCATCTGGCTTACCGCGTGGCCGACCTGCTCGATGCCGTCGCTCTGCTCGGCTGTCGCCATCGTGATTTCACCCATGATGCCCGCGACATTGCGCACCGACCGCACGATCTCGGTCATCGTCGCGCCCGCCTGCGCGACGAGTCCATTGCCGTTCTGCACGTGATCGATGGACGTGCCGATCAGCGCCTTGATCTCGCGTGCGGCGCCCGCGCTGCGCTGCGCGAGCGTGCGCACTTCGCCCGCGACGACGGCGAACCCGCGCCCCTGCTCGCCCGCGCGCGCCGACTCGACGGCTGCATTCAGCGCGAGAATATTCGTCTGGAACGCGATGCTGTCGATCATGCCGATGATGTCCGCAATCTTGCTCGAACTCGAGCTGATCTCGGCCATCGTATGCACCGCGCGCTCGACCACGTCGCCGCCCTGCTGCGCGAGATCGGCCGCATTTGTGGCGAGCCTGTTTGCTTCGCGTGCGTGCTCGGCGTTCTGCTTTACGGTCGACGTCAGTTGCTCCATGCTCGCCGCCGTTTCTTCGAGCGACGCCGACTGCTCTTCCGTGCGGCTCGACAGATCGAGGTTGCCCGCCGCGATCTCGCGCGCCGCCGTATGAATCGCTTCGCAGCTTTCGCGCACGCCGGAAACCGTCCGTGTGAGACCCGACTGCATGCGGTGCATCGCGGCAAATAACTGACCGATCTCGCTCTTGCTCGCTTCGGGCACGCGCACCGTGAGATCGTTGGAGGCAATGCGATCGAGCACGTCGGCCGCCTGTGCGAGCGGCGTGGTGACCGTGCGTTGCAACGCGATGTACGCGAGCACGATCAGGCCGACCGCAATCGCGATGCCGAACATCACCGTGCCGACGATCCATTGATAACGCTGATTGCCGCTCGCGAGCGCATCCTCGGAAAGCTGGTTGGCGAGTTTCTGGAATTTCTCGACGTTCGCCGAATAAGCCGCGCCCGACGCGGTGATGTCGCGATCGTTGAGTGCCGCGTAGGTCGCCGTGTCGCCGTTGCGCAATGCGTCGGCGGCACGGTTGAGTGTCGTGGCAAGTTGCGTCGCCGAATCGAGCAGTTGCTGCTTGAGCGCAGC
Source organism: Paraburkholderia steynii (assembly GCF_900100565.1). NCBI lineage: Bacteria > Pseudomonadati > Pseudomonadota > Betaproteobacteria > Burkholderiales > Burkholderiaceae > Paraburkholderia > Paraburkholderia steynii. The sequence goes on from NZ_FNDI01000009.1 coordinate 317,997, forward strand.
GTCCATGCCGTCGAACGCATCCGACTTCTCGAATGCCTGCGTCTCGCGCACGGACAGGTCGAGCGAGCGTTGCGCGCTTTGCAGCGCCGAGTCGCGCGTAGCCGTGTCATTGCGCTCCTTCAGCGCGGAGTAAGCGCGCACCATCGCCGAACGCGTGCGGGTCGTGTCCTTGTACGCATCGTTGACGAGAATGGTCTGACGCGCCATGTCCCGCAGATTCTGCGCATTGCCGTTGGTGATCTTCAGCGCGCCGATGCCGACCACGCCGCCGAGCAGAATCATCGTCGCGAATACCACGAGCAATGCAAGAAGGCTGGCCCGTACCGTAATGTTGCGCATGCTGATCGATGCCAGCACGCGCCGGCGAAGAGTTGAGTCAACAGCTTAACGGCAGTATCGGGGAACGCTTTAGGAGATTCGGGAAATATCGAGTGGTTCAGTGGAGCAGTCGCATCCGTGTTGATGCGCGAACCAGCTATTGCAGCGCGAGCGCGTTAATTGCGATGTTGGTGAAAGGCCGCAGAGAGATATCTCGCGTCGGGCGGAGGCGGTTGACCTCGCCCGAGCGAGCAATGCGTGAAGAGAGGCGCTGCTTTTGCCAGAGCTTACTGCGCGACTGTGGTTCACACGTTACGCAGCATCTCCAGCACCCGCACGACATCGGCGTCGGCGAGGTCGCCCTCCGGTTCCTTGCGGGCGAGCAGCAAGTCCATCAGGTCGTTATCGCTTAGTTCGAGCAGGCGCGTGAGCGCGCCTACGTCTGCATCACTGAGATCATGCTCATATCGGCTAAAAAAACGCTCGAAGATCAGATCGTTTTCCAGCAGGCCGCGCCGGGCGCGCCAGCGAAGACGCGCGCGACGCAGCGGGTCGGACTGATGCGGCGTGTCCATCTCAGACCGCACGCCGGACCATCAATTCCTTGATCTTGCCGATCGCCTTCGTCGGGTTGAGCCCCTTCGGGCACACGTCGACGCAGTTCATGATCGTATGGCAACGGAACAGACGGTACGGATCTTCCAGGTTGTCCAGCCGCTCGCCCGTCGCCTGGTCGCGGCT